>NZ_JBHTSW010000041.1:0-54748 GCF_042794945.1 Rhodococcus sp. NPDC056506
ATGCGATTCCGGCCCAGCCTTTTTCGTTGCTGCCTAGTGAGCCGCGCTGTCCCAGCTTCGACCAGTTCCCACCGAAACATCCAGCGGTACCGACAACTCGATGGCTGTGGCCATCTTTTCCCTGACCAATGCAGTGACCTCCTCCAACTCGGAGGCAACCACTTCGAGCACCAATTCGTCGTGAACCTGCAACAGCATGCGCGACTTCAATCCGGCGTCGGCGAGAGCCTTCTGCACGTTGATCATCGCGACCTTGATGATGTCGGCCGCCGTGCCCTGGATCGGCGCGTTCAAGGCAGCCCGTTCGGCCACCTCACGACGCTGACGGTTGTCACTGTTGAGATCGGGCAGATACCGACGACGGCCGTAGAGCGTCGAGGTGTAACCGTCCTTGCGCGCTTGCTCGACTACTGCGTGGAGGTAATCCCGCACACCGCCGAAACGAGCGAAGTACGCATCCATCTGCTGCTTCGCTTCTTCGGTCGAAATCTTCAGCTGCGAGGCCAATCCGTAAGCGCTCAGTCCGTAGGCCAGACCGTAGGACATCGCCTTGACCCGGCGACGCAGTTCAGGAGTGACTTCTTCGATCGGAACTCCGAATGCGCGCGAGCCGACAAAGCTGTGCAGATCCTCACCGGTGTTGAATGCCTCGATCAGTCCCTCGTCACCTGACACGTGCGCCATGATGCGCATTTCGATCTGGCTGTAATCGGCAGTGAGCAGAACGTCGAACCCCTGCCCGACCACAAATCCGTCGCGGATCTCGCGCCCCGCATCGTTGCGGACCGGGATGTTCTGCAGGTTGGGATCGGTCGACGACAGACGTCCGGTCGCGGCAACCGTCTGGTTGAACGTCGTGTGGATGCGACCGTCTTCGGCCACGGCCTTGAGAAGACCGTCCACGGTCACCTTCATACGCGTCGCATCACGGTGCGCGAGAAGGTGTTCGAGGAACGGGTGTCCCGTCTTGTCGAACAGACCCTGTAGCGCCTCGGCGTCGGTGGTGTAGCCCGTTTTCGTCTTCTTGGTCTTGGGCATGTCGAGTTCTTCGAACAAGACCACCTGCAGCTGCTTCGGCGAACCCAGGTTGATCTGCTTGTCGATCACCTCGTACGCGGAGTTTGCGGCGTCGGCGACCTGGGACGCGAAACGGCTCTGAAGATCGTGCAGATGCGCGCTGTCGACGGCGATGCCGGTGGCCTCGATCTGCGCGAGCTCGATCGTCAACGGCAGTTCCATGTCGGAGAGGAGCGCCTTGGACTCGATCGACTCCAACTCGGTGTCCAACGCAGCCGCCAGGTCGAGAACGGCCTGAGCGCTGAGCATCGCGGTCTCGGCAGCTTCGGCGTCAAGCTGTTCGGAATCGTCGAGAAGTGAAAGCTGTTCCTGGCCGGATGTTTCGGCACGCAGTTCACGCTTGAGGTAGCGGAGCGACAGATCATCGAGATTGAAGGTGCGCTGACCCGGCCGGACGAGATAGGCGGCCAGAGCGGTGTCGCTGGTCAGTCCGCCGAGCGTCCAACCGCGCCCACGCAGAGCGTGGATCGCCCACTTGGCTTCGTGCAGCGCCTTCGGCTGGGATGCATCCGCAAGCCAATCACCGAGAGCCGCTTCATCTTCCGGCGTTGCCGTCGATGCCGCGATGTATGCGCATTCGCCGTCGGAGGCCGCGATCGCGAGTGCAGTGACGTCACCGGCAAACGGAGTTCTGGTTCCGAGCACCGTCACGCCGTGACGCTCACCGGTTCGCGCGTGAGCGTCGAGCCACGCGGCAACCGCCCCCGGGGCGAGTGCGTCGCCGCTGACCTCGAAGCCCTCTTCGGCTTCGGGTTCGGACGAGGACAAGGTCGCGAACAGTCGATCGCGGAGAACCTTGAACTCGAGATCGTCGAACAACGCATGAATCTTCTCGCGGTCCCACGGAGCCAAAACCAGCTGCTCGGGCGTGTACGGCAACGGAACGTCGCGAACCATTTCGGTCAACTGGCGATTGAGCAGGACGTTTGCAAGGTTCTCGCGTAGTGAGTCGCCAACCTTGCCACGGACCTTGTCCACGTTGTCGACCAGACCCTGCAGGTCGCCGTACTCACGGATCCACTTGGTGGCGGTCTTCTCGCCGACGCCGGGGATACCGGGGAGGTTGTCACTCGGGTCGCCGCGCAGGGCAGCAAAATCCGGATACTGCGACGGGGTGAGGCTGTACTTCTCCTCGACGGCCGTCGGCGTGAATCGGGTGAGCTCCGAGACGCCCTTCTTCGGGTACAGCACAGTGACGTTGTCGGTCACCAACTGCAGCGAGTCGCGGTCGCCGGTCACGACGAGAACTCGGTATCCGAGGGCCTCCGCCTGCGTGGTCAACGTGGCAATCACGTCGTCGGCTTCGAAACCTTCCTCGGCCATGACCGGGATGCCCAGCGCGCCGAGAACGTCCTTGGTGATGTCGATCTGGCCCTTGAATTCGTCCGGAGCCTTCGCACGCTGCGCCTTGTATTCAGGGAACAGGTCGGCGCGAAACGTCTGACGCGACACGTCGAAGGCCGCAGCCAAGTGGGTCGGCTGTTCGTCGCGAAGAAGATTGATCAACATCGACGTGAAGCCGTACACCGCATTGGTGGCCTGCCCACTGTGTGTCTTGAAATTCTCTGCAGGCAGCGCGTAGAAGGCGCGAAACGCCAACGAATGCCCGTCGAGAAGCATCAGAAGAGGGCGATCGTCCGCCTTGCCGGTGGTGCCGGCTGAAGCGGTGGACGTGCTGGACCGAGTTGTGGTTGCGGGGCTCACGGTTCATCAGTCTAGGGATCGCGACCGACATCGACGCCTTCGCCGTTGTTTACGCAGGAACAGGCACAAGAATCGGACAATTGATGCAGCCATCGGCCTTCGATACGGAACCGAAACATCCCGGAAATCTCAGAACACCATCTGAAGCGAACAGAGCCGTTAGAGTCCGGAAATCGCAGCAACGGATCAAGCCCTCCGCTGCGTGGCACCTTTGTCCAGACGCGCTAGTCCCGACCCGCTCGGAGGACGTACGTGGCCCCACCCGTAGTGAAACGGCATACCCTCGCAACACTCAGCCGACTACTGGCCTTTGCGTTACTCACGTTCTTCGCATTACTCAGCCTGGCCGGAACGGCCGGGGCCCAGGAACCGACCAACTCCCCTGCACCGACCAACTCCCCTGCACCGCCGACCTCGTCAGGACCGGCAAAAACGGTTCCCGACAACGCCGTCCCCGTCAGCGGCAATCTCAACAACGGAGGCACCCGGCTCGAGGGCGTCACGGTGCGCGCGCTCGATTCCTCCGGCACCGAGGTCGCCACCGGCGAGTCGGCATCGAACGGTCGTTGGGAGTTGGCCGTGGCCCCGGGCACCTACACATTCGAGATCGTTGCGGACACCCTCCCCGACGGAGTGAGTGTGCAAGCCACTGTCGAACGCGAGGTGGTGGCCGGCCGCGCGAACACCGTGATCTTCTCGTTCGGCGAGGTTCGCACCGCCTCGAATGTCAGCTTCGGCGAGAAGCTCATCCGCACGACTGTCGACGGTCTACGGTTCGGTCTCGTGATCGCGATCGCCGGTGTGGGTCTGAGTTTGATCTACGGCACGACCGGTCTGACGAACTTCGCGCACGGCGAGATGGTCACTCTCGGTGCCGTCGCCGCCTGGGTGATCAACACCTCGTTCGGCATTCCGCTGATTCCCGCCACCGTTCTCGCGATCTTCGTCGGTATCGGGATCGGACTGTTGACCAACGGAATCGTCTGGAAGCCCCTACGTAAACGCAAGACCGGGTTGATCGCACAACTGGTGGTCTCCATCGGTCTCGCGATTTCCCTGCGCTACCTGATCCTCATCTTCTTCTCCGATCGAGCAGAACCCTTCGACGACTACCAGGGCCAGGTCGAGAAGAACTGGGGCCCCATCGCTTTGACCGACGCCAACGCCGTAGTCATGATCGTCAGTCTGGTCGTCCTCGTCGGCGTCGCACTTCTTCTCCAGCGGACTCGCATCGGAAAAGCCATGCGCGCCGTCTCCGACAACCGCGACCTCGCCGCTTCGTCGGGAATCAACGTCGAGCGCGTGATCATGTTCGTCTGGGGCCTCGGCGGCGGATTGGCTGCACTCGGCGGTGTGCTGTTCGGTATCTCCGAGCTCGGCGGACGCGTCCAGTGGGAGATGGGCTTCAAACTGTTGCTGCTGATGTTCGCCGGAATCACCCTCGGTGGTCTGGGAACGGCGTACGGGGCGCTACTCGGCTGCGTCATCGTCGGACTTCTGGTCCAACTCTCGACGCTCATCATCAACCCCGACCTCAAATACATCGGCGGACTTCTCGTCTTGATCGTGATCCTCGTGGTTCGCCCCCAGGGCATCCTCGGATCCAGACAAAGGATCGGGTGACGAACATGGACATCATGGGAGCTTTCCAGGTTTCCTTCGCCCAGTTGATCGGGCCGTCGGCAATCTTCTACGCGCTGCTGGCAATCGGGCTGAACCTGCACTTCGGCTACGCCGGACTGCTCAACTTCGGTCAGATCGGTTTTGCCCTTCTCGGCGGCTACGGCGTCGGAATCATGACCGTGACCTACGACCAGCCGCTCTGGCTCGGCATCCTCGTCGGACTCACCGCGGCCGGTCTTCTCGCGCTCGTGCTCGGTATTCCGACGCTGCGTCTGCGCGCCGACTATCTCGCCATCGTCACCATCGCGGCTTCGGAGATCCTGCGTCTGATCTTCCGCTCGACCGCGTCGGATTCGGTGACCGGTTCCACCAACGGCCTGTTCGGTTTCGCAGATCCGTTCACCGCGCTGAGCCCGTTCGACTCGGCCAAGCAGTACTCGTTTCTCGGCGTGAAGTTCTACGGAGACGATCTCTGGTCCATGGTCGTCGGCTGGACCCTGGTCCTGATCTTGTGCGGATTGGTCTATCTGTTGACGCACAGCCCGTGGGGTCGCGTCCTCAAGGCGGTTCGTGAAGACGAGGATGCGGCGCGATCGTTGGGCAAGAACGTCTTCGTGTACAAGATGCAGGCCCTGGTTCTCGGCGGCGTGATCGGTGGTCTGGCTGGTGTTTTCAACGCCCTCCAGACCAAGTCCATCAACCCGGACTTCTACTCTACCGCGCAGACGTTCTTTGCATTCGGCGCACTGATTCTGGGCGGGGCGGCAACGGTTTTCGGCCCGGTAGTGGGCGCAATGTTGTTCTGGTTCCTCCTCGCGATTCCCGACGCTTTGTTGCGTCAGGCGATCTCCGGCGAAAATCCGCTGCTCTCGCTGACCGAACAACAGGTCGGAGCCACCCGGTACGTCCTGCTCGGATTGATGATCGCTCTTCTGATGGTCTTCAGACCGCAGGGAATACTGGGTAACAAGCGGGAGGTGCAACTCAATGCTTGACGCCGATACCAGAGCACAGATCTTTGCCGACGTTCCTCATCTTCCGGGATCGGCAAAACCCGACCCGGTACTGATCGCGGACAACGTCTCGCGCACGTTCGGCGGCCTCAAAGCCGTCGATGTCGGCCACCTCGAAATTCAACGCGGGTGCATCACGGGTCTGATCGGCCCCAACGGCGCCGGGAAAACCACCCTCTTCAACCTCCTCACCGGTTTCGACCGGCCTGACACCGGTACGTGGTCGATGGACGGTCAATCGCTGGGCCGCATGTATCCCCACCAGGTAGCCAGGAAAGGAGTGGTACGGACGTTCCAGTTGACCAAGGCGCTGTCCAAACTCACGGTGCTGGACAACGTACGTCTGGGCGCCACCGGTCAACGAGGTGAACGCATCTTCGCCTCGCTTGTCCCGTGGATCTGGAAGGGTCAGGAACGCGAGATCACCGAGCGCGCCAACGAACTCCTCGCGCGTTTCAAACTCGACACGAAAGCTGACGACCTCGCCGGTTCCCTCTCCGGCGGACAGCGCAAACTGCTCGAAATGGCTCGCGCACTCATGACCTCGCCCTCGGTGGTGATGCTCGACGAACCCATGGCAGGCGTGAATCCCGCTCTGACGCAAAGCCTGCTCGGTCACATCAAGTCATTGCGCGACGACGGAATGACGGTCGTCTTCGTCGAGCACGACATGGACGTGATCCGAGACATCAGCGACTGGGTGGTGGTCATGGCACAGGGCAGCGTCATCGCCGAGTCCACTCCGGACGAACTCTCGTCCAACACAGCTGTCGTCGACGCGTATCTGGGCAGCCACCACGACCAGGCCCTCGAGTTCGACGACGACGGAAATCCGGTGGGCGAGACGGCCGTTCTGGCAGCCGCCCTGGCAGAAGCCGAGGTCGAAACCCTCGAGGCGGGCGGTGACCTCTCGGAACCCGACATCGACAATCTCCCGGCCGATCTCGCCGCGACGCTGGAATCGAGTCCCGAGGAACCGCGCGGAAGGCACGAGAAGCCATGAGCGAGAACCAAGCACGTTCACTCACGCCCGCAGAGTTCGCCGCGACAGCGCAAGAGCATCAGCGACTGTCGGCAGGTGCACTGCTCCGCGCCGACAGCCTCGTCGCCGGCTACATTCCCGGCGTCAACATCCTGCGTGAGTGCAACTTCTTCCTGAAGGAGGGAGAAATCGTCGGAATCATCGGACCGAACGGCGCAGGCAAGTCGACACTCCTGAAGTCACTGTTCGGTTTGATACCGGTTCGCGAAGGATCGGTCACTCTCCGTGAGGACGACATCACGTCCGCGCCCGCTCACGTCCTCGTGCAGAAGGGAGTCGGGTACGTCCCCCAGACACAGAACGTCTTTCAGACTCTGACTATCGAAGAAAACCTCGAGATGGGAATTTATCTGCGACCCAAGGCATTCGCAGAGCGATTCGCCTTCGTGAGTCAATTGTTCCCACTCCTGAGTGAACGACGAAAGGTGAAGGCCGGCGCACTCTCGGGCGGCGAACGTCAGATGGTCGCGATGGGCCGGGCTTTGATGATGGATCCGTCGGTCCTGCTCCTCGACGAACCGTCCGCGGGCCTGTCCCCGATGTTCCAGGACGAGGTGTTCATCCGTTGCAAGAAGATCAATGCTGCGGGTGTCTCGGTCATCATGGTCGAACAGAACGCGCGCCGCTGCCTTCAGATCTGCGATCGCGGCTACGTACTCGATCAGGGCAAGAACGCGTACACCGATACCGGCGCCAATCTGATGAACGATCCCAAGGTGATCGAGCTGTATCTGGGAACGCTCGCCGGGAGCAAAGAGAAGTAGGCACGACATGAGAATGGGCCAGGGTCTCGCGACCCTGGCCCATTCTCGTCGACTGCTTACTTGCCGACGACTTACTTGCCGACGACTTACTTGCCCACCACCACGAATCCTTCTGTGGTCAGCGTGTTCTCAGGGCCGAACTTGAGCTTTCCGTACGAACCGATGGACGGCTCGCCCGAATCGTTGAAGTCCAACTCACCGGTGATGCCGTCGTAGTCGATGTCGGTACCCGCCTTCACCAACGGCAAGCACTCCACGTAGGACGTGCACTTGGTGCCACCTTCGGTGACGCTGTTGATGTTCGCCGCGATGTCCGTGCCCGCCGTCGACTTCGCCTGCTCGGCAGCAAGTGCCGAGATCACCACCGCGTCGTACGACTCTCCGGCGTAGTTGAAGTCGATCAGAGAGGGGTTGACCGCCTTCAGACGATCTTGGAAGGCAGCTCCGACATCCGTCAGCGGCGTCGTTCCCTGCATCGTGTCTAGCAACGGCTTCGCCACGGATTCTCCGAGCGCATTTCCCATGTTGCCGTCGACGCCGTACATCGCCATTCCGTCCGACGGTCCGATGCCCACCTCGTGCATTCGCGTGATGATCTTCGCCGACTCCTCGAAGCCCACCAATGCAACAGCATCCGGATTGAAGTTCTTGACCTGATCGACTTCGGAGTTGAACGACTGCGCGTTCGGGTCGTAGATGATCTTCTCGATCTGATCTGAGGGGACACCCGAATCGATCAGATTCTTTTCGATGTTGTCGGCCAGACCCGTCCCGTACGGGTCGTTGAGTGCCATGATGGCTACGCGCTGACCACCGTCGTCCGAAATGAGCTGTGCGACGGCCTGAGCCTGCAGTACGTCCGTCGGAGCGGTGCGGAAGTACATGCCCTTGTCTGGATAGCAGACGAACTGGTCCGACGTGTTGGCAGGAGAGAACATCACGACGCCCGCGCTGGCGATCTTGTCGATCACCTTGAGCGAGACCGACGACGACGCGGCGCCGACGATCACCTGAGTGCCTGCCGCCAATTCGCGGTCGACGGTGGAATTGGCGGTGTCCGTCGTGGTGTCACCCGAATCGCCAGGGATCAGTTGGACGGGTTGGCCGAGAACGCCTCCAGCGGCATTGACATCGTTGACGCCGAGCTGGGTGCCTGCAACCATCGGCGGCCCGAGGAACGACAAGCTGCCGGTGTCGGGAAGAAGCGTGCCGATGCGCAGCGCTTCCGTGGACGGGGTGGCGCCGGCCTTGGCCTGCTCCGGGGTGCAATCGGTCGTGACGGATGTCGTCGCGGCGGAAGCGCCGGACGTAGAGCCGCTCGAAGACGAGTCATCCGACTTGTCCGAGCTACAGCCTGCAAGTGCCAGTGATGCCGCGCCGAGAACTGCAGCAGTACGCACAAGTGTTCGTCTAGCCATCCCACGCTCCTAAGATCAGCCGGTGCTCGCGCCACCCGAACTGGCGCTCGCTGTGGGATCAGACGCTAGACCTTGGAACCGTTTCGCGATCCTTCAAGAAAGCCCTGTGACCTGACTGTTATCTGATGGCGCACAGTGTTTACACGGCCGTAGCGCTGCGCGACGTTTCGACCGTCGACGCAGCAGCCGAAAACTCGGACACTTTGCTCAAGCGTCCGGTTCGCCGCCCAGAGTTTCGAGTACGACCTGTGCGACGGCCTTCATCGTGGAGCGCCGGTCCATCGCGGCGCGCTGAATCCACTTGAACGCCTCGGGTTCGGTGAGCGCTTGGCGAACCATCAGAACACTCTTGGCGCGCTCGATGAGCTTGCGCGCTTCCAGTCGGTCGGACAGATCGGCGACCTCACGCTCGAGCGCGGTCACCTCTCGGAAGCGACTGACCGCCAATTCGACGGCAGGCACCAAGTCGCTGATGGAGAACGGCTTGACCAAGTAGGCCATGGCGCCGGCATCGCGTGCGCGCTCGACCAACTCGCGCTGACTGAATGCTGTGAGAATGACAACAGGAGCGATGCGCTTGGCGGCAATCTCCGACGCCGCGTCGATGCCGTCCCTCCTGGGCATCTTCACGTCCATGATGATCAGATCAGGCTTGAGTGACTCGGCCAACTCGACCGCCACCTGTCCGTCACCGGCCTCGCCGACGACGTCGTAGCCCTCTTCGCGGAGCATCTCGACCAGATCCATGCGGATCAACGCCTCGTCTTCAGCGACGACAACACGACGGGGTGCGAGCTGATTGCCTTGCGGCTGCGGCGAATTCATGGCCACCATCCTCCTCCATCGAACCGCCCCGACACGAGACGCGAACGATTAGAGGGTACCGGTGTTTGACATTGAAATCGCATCTTCTAATGTAGTCATCGCAACAAGCCCTCGTATCCCAATTGGCAGAGGAAACGGATTCAAAACCCGTCCAGTGTGAGTTCGAGTCTCACCGAGGGCACCACTGCAGCAGCCGGCCGTACCGCAAGGTTTCGGCATTCGGCTGTACCCCGGATCAACCGCCGCTAGGTTCGATCCATGAACGGTCGCCGGTTGATTGCTCTGCTCGGAACCATGTCTTGTCTCTGCCTGCTCACCGGATGTCAGACAGACGACGAATCCGACACTGCTGGCGGATCTTCCACCCAGGTCGTCTCTTCCACCCAGGTCGTCTCTTCCACCCAGGTCGTCTCTTCCACCCAGGTCGTCCTCGACGCTGCAACACGGACCGGCACCCTTCAGGTCGGCTCTCGCCCGATCGAGGCCGCGTCCACCGAGATCTCCACGTTTCCTCATTGCCCAGCGACACAGCGATCGCTTCACCGAATCCACCCGTCGACGTGACCGCGATCGACGTGACCGATCACGATGGTTTCACCCGCATCACCTATCGCTTCGACGGCAACGGACCGGTGTTCTGGAAAACCGAATACGTCAGTGAAGCAATCCGAGCGGGAGACAGCACAGTCGTAGATGTCGGTAGTCGATCGATACTTCAGGTCGATCTGATGGGAGTCCGGTCGCATCCGAGTCTTGTCTCGGCTCCCCTCGACGTCACAAACATCACCCGCATGGAGAGTGCCGGTACGAACGATACGATCCTGCAGTCGTTTATCGGCACTCTCCAGACCCGACCGGCGTACACGGTGTCGACATCCGATTCCCCGTCCCAGCTGACTATCGACATCCCCGCAGCCGACAACTGACCCTCGATACCCAATTACGCGCTCAGCTCAGCCATTCCAGCGCAGCTGCGGTCAACGCGGCGATTCCGTTGTCGAGGGTCGGCTGGATCACCGGGGCGTACCGCGGTGAGTGGTTCGATGCAATGTCCTCCCCGACGGTTCCCGCTGTTACGGCCTTCAGGTAGGCCTCGGGATCCGCACCGCCGAGGAGCCAGTACACCAGCGGCGCTCCGGCCGCGTCGGCGAGGATTCCGACGTCTTCACTCCCGGTGACCGGTCCAGGATCGATGACGCCGTGTTCCCCGAATACGCCCCTGAATGCAGCGCTCACGCGATCGCAGGCCGCGCCGTCGTTGATCAACACCGGAAACGACTCTTGTGCAATCAGTTCGGGCTCACGGACGGCGCCGGATGCCTGCGCCTCTGCGCGGACGATTCGGTGCACCGCGTCCAATACCCGGGTTCGGACTTCCGGTTCGACGGTCCGAATGCTCAAACCGAACTCCGCATGATCGGCGATGATGTTGTTCTTCGTACCTGCGTGAAACTGGCCCACTGTCAGTACACCTGTATCACTGCCGGCAATCTCGCGGGAGACCACCGTCTGCAACCGCATCACTGCCGATGCCGCCATGACGATCGGATCGATCGTGGTCTCAGGCCGCGATCCGTGCCCGCCCCTCCCGAACATTCGCACCAGCATGCTGTCCGCCGCAGCGAATGCTGCCCCGGAATGCAATCCGACGATTCCCGCCGGTGCCGGCGCAACGTGTTGGCCGAGAACCACATCGGGTTTGGGAATGCGGTCGTACAACCCGTCGTCGACCATCGCCTGCGCGCCGGCACCGAGTTCCTCTGCAGGCTGGAACACGACCTCGAGCGTGCCCGACCATGAGTCGACGGTTTCACTGAGGATCCGAGCGGCGCCGAGCAACGCAACAACATGCATGTCGTGTCCGCACGCGTGCATGATCGGAACGTCGTTGCCCTCCTTGTCGGTTCCTCGTTCCGTGCTTGCATAATCGAGACCGGTGACTTCCTCGACCGGCAATGCGTCCATGTCCGCCCGAAGCAGAACGGTTGCGCTACTGCTCTTTCGGAGGCTACTGCTGTTTCGGAGAACGCCCACTACTCCGGTTCCGCCGACTCCGGAATGAACCTCGAAGCCGAGGTCTCGCAATCGATCCGCGACGATTCCGGCGGTACGATGCTCCGCGAACGACAACTCTGGGTGCGCATGCAGATCTTTGTACAGGTCTACGAGTGAAGTGCTGACATCACCGATTCGGTCCACCACGTTTGTCATGATTCTCACTGTATGCCCGAACCTCAGTCGCCCGAACTGCCGCGGCGAGAGTTTGTTCCAGCAGTACTGCAACCGTCATGGGGCCGACACCACCCGGCACCGGTGTGATTGCACCGGCGCGAGTAAGCGCGGCGCCGTACTCCACGTCGCCGACGTTGCCCGCGTTGTACCCCGCATCGATCACTACTGCCCTGGGCTTGATCCACGAACCCTTGACGAGTTCCGGCACGCCGACGGCAGCGATGACGACGTCCGCCGTACCGACGTGAGCGGCCAGGTCGACGGTTCGCGAATGGCAGTACGTCACGGTTGCGTCCCGACGCAGGAGGAGCATTCCCATCGGCAATCCGAGGATGGGGCTTCTGCCCACTACAACGGCATGCTTTCCGGCGAGTTCGACGCCTGTGGCGTCGAGGAGGCGCAGGATGCCACTCGGCGTACACGATTCGAATCCACCTCCGGACAACGCCATTGCCGCAAAAGATGCCGAAGTGACGCCGTCGACGTCCTTGTCGGCCGAGATGGCGTCGAACGCAGCCCGTTCGTCGATGTGGCCTGGCACCGGGTGTTGCAGCAGTATGCCGTCGATCGAAGGGTCCGCCGACAACGCTCTCAGCACGTCGACGAGTTCTTCAGTGGTTGTACTCACCGGGAGTTCGACCGTCCGCGACGTCATTCCGACGACGACAGACCGTTTGGCCTTCATCTGTACATACGCCTTCGAGGCCGGGTCCGCTCCCACGATAACCGCTGCCAGGCAAGGAACGTGCTCGGTCTCATCACGAAACCGCCTCGTGCGCAGTGACAAGTCCGCGAGCGCAGCATCGGCAATTGCGCGTCCGTCGATTATTCGAGCCACCACGTTCCGGTTGGGCAGATTTTCGGTAGACATGAATCCCCCTTCACACAAGATGTGTGAAGCACCCAGGCGGTCGATGCCTCGCGATGTGCACTCCCCGGTGGTAATTCCCACCCGCGCCAGTCGTGCGTGGCCAGCGTACCGCGCGGTTGTTTCACCGCCACGAAACGCATCGAGAACGCCGCTCTCAAAACGAGACAAATCGACATAACCTATCAATAGGTAACGATCTGACCTGCAGTTATTCCATCCTGTCCAATTAGATGGCACGATGGGGGCAACCGCACGGGCACCAAGCATTGGAGGCACCGATGGACAACGGCAAGATAAACCTGACTTATGACGGTCGGGTGTCATTGAGCTTCCAACTGGCGATTCCGCACGCACCGGACAAGGTCTGGAAAGTGATAACGGAACGCGAGTACCTCGATGCCTGGTTCCCGGCGGACGTCGATTTCGATCTCACTCCCGGCGCGGATCTGCTGTTCAAGGTCACGCCGGAACAGGTCGAGCGTTTCGGACTACCCGCAGATCACGTGACGCGCGGGACGGTCATCAGCGTCCACCCGCACCGAATTCTCGAATTCCTCTGGGACGCAGACACTCTGCATTGGGAGCTGGCTCCGGACGGCACCGGCGGCTGTTGGCTGACCCTCACCCACACGATGGAAGACGAAGAGTCCGCGTACGCCCACGCCGCGGGCTGGCACGCGGGCTTGGAAGTTGTTGCGGCCCAACTCGATGGACGCGAAGTCGACTGGTCTCCGTGGGACCGCGCCGACGAACTCTCACCGCAATATCGCAAGTCGGCCTGAACCTGGGCCCGAGCACAGTCTCGGGCCCGCTTCTCACTCCCCCTTGCGCGGGAAGTGCCTGATCATTCCTTCTTGAACCACTGTTGCCAACAGCAGTCCTTCCACCGAGAAATACCGTCCGGTCGCCAAACCACGCGAACCTGCGGCGACGGGCGATTCGGTCGCGTACAGGACCCAATCGCTGAATCGGAACGGACGGTGGAACCAGATCGAGTGGTTGACCGTCGCCGCGACGATACGATCATGGCCCCAGGACAATCCATGAGTGGTCAGAATCGAATCGAGCACAGTGGTGTCCGACGAATATGCAAGCGTCGCAGCGTGCACGAGTGAATCATCCGGAAGATCACCGTCGGGGCGCATCCACACCCGATTGTGGTTGAGTTTCTCACCGGTGCCTTTGAGTATCCACGCCGGATCGTTGGCGTACCTCATGTCGATCGGCTTGAGCGCCGCACTGAAATGCGGCAGTTTTTCCTCGTACCCCACCAGATGATCGCCGATCGGCGGCAGTGAATCCGGAAGCGGGACATCCGGGATCTCGACGGCGTGGTCGAGCCCCTTGCCGGAGTCCTGGAACGCCGCGAGCATCACGAACAATTCGTTCTCACCCTGATACGCCGTCACCTGACGGTTGGCGAAAGCCCGCCCGTCACGATGACGCTCCACCCGATACTCGATGGGCGCCTTGACATCTCCACCCCGAATGAAATGGGCGTTGACGGCATGGATGGGGCGCTCACCGTCGACGGTCCGTCCGGCGGCCATCAGTGCCTGAGACACCAACTGACCGCCGAACGTCCGCGAACCTACTTGCTCGGGGTGGTGTCCACGGAACGCGTCGTCACCGATCTGCTCCAGATCCAACAGACCGAGGAGAGTACCGAGGTCGGTGGACGCATTCGCGTGGGTCACTCAGTGGTCCTCTTCGCCGATGCGGTGGACGTGAATGAGGTTGGTGGAGCCGACGGTTCCCGGAGGGGACCCGGCAACGATGACCACGAGGTCGCCCTTGACGTACCGCCCGAGGGAGAGCAAAGCATTGTCGACCTGACGCACCATTTCGTCGGTGGTGGCCACCGCATCGACCAGGAACGTCTCGGTTCCCCACGTCAGCGTCAGCTGACTGCGTACTGCGGGCAACGGTGTGAAGGCGAGCAGCGGCAGCGGAGTGTGCAGGCGAGCCAGTCGTCGCACCGTGTCACCGGACTGTGTGAATGCAACCAATGCCTTGGCGTCCAGACGTTCGCCGATGTCACGCGCTGCGTACGAGATGACACCGCGCTTGGTGCGCGGGACGTGAGTCAGGGGTGGGACTCGGGTCGATTCGTTCTCGACGGCTTCGACGATGCGGGCCATGGTGCGAACGGTTTCCATGACGTACTTGCCCACCGAAGTCTCACCCGACAGCATGACAGCATCCGCACCGTCGAGGACGGCGTTGGCAACGTCGGATGCCTCTGCACGGGTCGGACGCGAGTTCTCGATCATCGACTCGAGCATCTGCGTGGCGACGATGACCGGCTTCGCGTTCTCACGAGCAATCTGGATTGCGCGCTTCTGGACGAGCGGGACCTGCTCGAGCGGCAACTCGACGCCGAGGTCACCGCGGGCGACCATGACGGCGTCGAATGCGAGCACGATGGCTTCGAGATTGTCGATGGCCTCGGGCTTCTCGAGCTTCGCTATGACGGGAACGCGGCGCCCGACTCGATCCATGATGGCGTGAACCAATTCGACGTCCGCGGGTGAGCGAACGAAGGAGAGTGCAATGAAGTCGACGCCCAGCTTGAGGGCGAACTCGAGATCGGCGATGTCCTTGCCCGACAGGGCAGGAACGGAGACGTTCATGCCGGGCAGCGAGAGGCCCTTGTTGTTGCTGACCGGACCGCCTTCGGTGACCCGACAGACGACGTCGTTACCGTCGATGGAAGTGACGACCAGGCCGACCTTTCCGTCGTCGACCAGCAGTCGGTCACCGGCCTTGGCGTCGCGCGCCAATTCCTTGTACGTGGTCCCGACGCGATCGTGTGTTCCCTCGACGTCGTCAACGGTGATTCGAACCTCTTCACCGTTGGCCCAGGTGGTCCGCTCGTCCTTGAATCGGCCGAGGCGAATCTTGGGCCCCTGGAGGTCGGCGAGAACACCGACGGCCTTTCCGGTGGCGTCCGACGCGGCGCGGACGCGAATGTAGTTTTCTTCGTGATCGGCATGCTCGCCGTGGCTGAAGTTGAGGCGAGCCACGTCCATGCCGCTCTCCACGAGCTCACGGATGCGGTCGCCAGAAGCTGTCGCAGGTCCAAGTGTGCATACAATTTTTGTCCGTCGGTTCACGGCTCGAGCCTAGTCGCTACCCCACCGCACTTCTATCCGGCATTTGTGACGTGCACTTTCTGTTCTTACTCGATTCAGAGGTTCACCTCACGAACAGCGGAAATGCCTTCGGATGTACCGGCGACGGAAGGTCGGACTTACCGGTGAGATACACGTCGACGGCACGTGCGGCCGACCGCCCCTCGGCAATCGCCCACACGACGAGCGACGCCCCGCGATGCGCGTCGCCGCAGACGAACACGCCGGGTGTCCGGGTCTGCCACCCGGCATCACACTCGATTCTGCCGAGCGGATCGGTGCCGACATCGAGGTCGGTTAGCAGCGGCGCGGATTCGACGCCGTCGAATCCGAGAGCGAGCAGCACCATCTCGCACACGAGATCCGTCGTGTCCCCGGTCTGCACCAGGGTCCGCTGTCCGTTCTCTCCACGCGACACGGCGACCGGAACCATCCGGATTGCACGAACCGCACCGTCTCCGTCGTCGAGAAATTCCTGAGCCGCCCATCGGAACCGTTTGTCACTGCCCTCTTCGTCTGCCGGGGACCTGCGTACGATCCGCGGCCACAACGGCCACGGGTCGCGGTCTCGATCGCGATGCCGTGGGCGCGGGACGTGGTAATCCAGTTCCGTCACCGAGCGCGCGCCCTGGCGATGCACCGTGCCGAGGCAGTCGGCCGCCGTGTCACCGCCACCGATGATCACGACGTTCTCACCTCGCGCCGAGATACTCGAGGCGCCGTCACCCTCGCATTCACGGTTGGCGGCACGCAGGTACTTCATCGCGGAATGGATTCCGCGAAGGCCACGCCCCGGCACGTCGGTGTCTCGGGCACGATCGGCCCCGACCGCCAGGACTGTCGCTTCGAAATTCGTCCTGAGGTCGTGTGCGCTCACGTCGACTCCGACGGCGCAGCCGGTGACGAATCGGGTCCCCTCGGCGGTCAACTGGGCCAGGCGCCGATTGATCAAGGCTTTGGGCAACTTGAATTCCGGGATTCCGTAGCGAAGCAGTCCCCCGATTCGATCACTCCGCTCGAACACCGTGACACGATGTCCGGCGCGTGTCAGTTGTTGAGCCGCAGCCAGTCCCGCCGGTCCCGAACCGACTACCGCAACACGGTTGCCGCTGTGAACTACGGGCACCCGTGGCCCCAACGAACCCGACTCCCAGGCGTTGTCGACGATCGCCTGTTCGATGCGTTTGATGGTGACACCTCCCGACGTGCGCTCGTCGTCGAGTGCGAGAACGCACGCCGTTTCGCACGGAGCGGGGCACAGATGTCCGGTGAACTCGGGGAAATTGTTGGTGGAATGCAGATTCTCCGAGGCTTCGGACCACCGACCTCGCCGAACCAGGTCGTTCCATTCCGGGATGAGATTGCCGAGCGGACATCCCACCCCGGCTGAATGGCAGTACGGCACAGCACAGTCCATGCATCGCGAGGCCTGTGCGGAAACGTCTCGATTGCGCACCACGGGATCCATCGACTCGTAAACCGATTCCCAGTCCCCGACACGCACATCGGTCGGCCTGGTCGGTGCGCCGGATCGTTTCACGCTGAGGAACCCACGTGGGTCAGGCATGAGCCGGCTCCGCCAGTTGGTTCTCTTCAACGACCTTCTGATAGTCGACGGGCAGAACCTTGGTGAATCTCGGACTGTGGCCGACCCAGTCGTCGAGAAGTTGTGCCGCGACCGACGAGCCGGTCGCGGCCAGATGATCACCGAGAATCTCGACCAGCCGACTACAGTCTTCCGCCGAAGGCCGCGCGAGAACCACCATGTCGCAGTTGACCTTCTCGGCGTTCAAGTCGAGTACGAAGGCGATTCCGCCGGACATTCCCGCAGCAAGGTTCCTACCAGTCGGGCCGAGAATGACGACGCGCCCCCCGGTCATGTACTCACACGCGTGATCTCCGACGCCCTCCACCACAGCGACCGCGCCCGAGTTGCGTACGGCGAATCGCTCCCCCACACGCCCCCGTGCATAGAGTGCGCCGCTCGTGGCGCCATACAGCACGGTATTGCCCGCAATCACCTGCTCCTCGGCCTTGAAGGGCGCGTCTTCGCTCGGGCGAAGTACGATCCGTCCACCCGAGAGACCCTTTCCCACATAATCGTTTGCATCGCCGACTACGACCAACGAGATGCCCGGTGGCAGGAACGCACCGAGCGACTGGCCTGCCGTTCCGCTGAGCACGATGTCGATGGTGCCTTCGGCTAGCCCGACGGCGCCGTAGCGTCTGGTCACCTCAGCGCCCAGCCTCGTTCCCACCGCCCGATCCGTATTGTGTATCGGCAGTTCGATATTCACGGGTCGAGCGTCCTCGAGTGAGGCCGCGGCACACTCGATCAGGGTGCGTTCGAGTTCGCTCGAAACAGGTACACACGGCTGGTAGGCCGCGCCGGCCGGCGCCGGCGGAACGTCGAAAAGTGGCGAGAGTTCCAACGTCCGGCTCTTCCAGTGCGCCGCCTCCGGAGTCATTTCCAATACGTCCGCGTGTCCCAGAGCGTCATCGATACTTCGAAACCCCAGTTCTGCCAACAACCGTCGTACGTCGTCGGCAATGAAGCGGAAGAAGTTCTCGACATACTCGGGCCGGCCGGTGAATCGCTCGCGCAATTCGGGATTCTGAGTTGCTACTCCGACGGGGCAGGTGTCGAGGTGACATACCCGCATCATGACGCAACCGGCCGCGATGAGTGGCGCCGTGGAAAACCCGTACTCCTGCGCCCCCAGCAACGCGGCAATGACGACGTCCCGCGCCGTACGCAAACCCCCGTCACACTGGACGACGATCCGATCGCGCAACCCGTTGAGCACCAACGTCTGCTGAGTTTCGGCCAGCCCGATCTCCCACGGCGTACCCGCGTGATGGATGGACGAGAGTGCCGCCGCGCCCGTCCCACCGTCGTGACCGGAAATCAGCACAACGTCGGCGTGCGCTTTGGCCACACCTGCCGCAACTGTCCCGACTCCGACCGCGCTGACCAGTTTCACGTGTATCCGTGCACGATCGTTTGCGCATCTGAGGTCGTAGATCAGTTGGGCGAGATCCTCGATCGAATAGATGTCATGGTGAGGGGGCGGAGATATGAGACCGACCCCTGGCGTCGAGTACCGGGTTTCCGCGATCCACGGGTACACCTTGGACCCCGGAAGCTGCCCTCCTTCACCCGGTTTGGCACCTTGGGCCATCTTGATCTGAATGTCGGTGGCGTTGACGAGGTAATCGCTGGTCACCCCGAAGCGACCACTCGCGACCTGCTTGACGGCGCTTCGACGCTTGTCGTCACGTAACCGCTCCGGCGACTCTCCGCCCTCACCGGTGTTGGAACGTCCGCCGAGAGCGTTCATCGCAACCGCCATCGTCTCGTGCGCCTCGGCGGAGAGGGAGCCGTAGCTCATCGCACCGGTGTTGAATCGAGCGAGAATCATCTCGACGGGTTCGACATGACGGAGCGGAACCGGCGGACGAATCCCGTGTCGGAATCGAAACAATCCCCGCAGGGTTCCGCCCTGCGCACTCAGTCGATCGACTTCGTCGCTGTAGCAACGAAACATGTCACTACGTCCTGACCGTGTCGCATGTTGAAGAAAAAACACGGACTCTGGCGTGAACAGATGCAATTCACCGCCGCGGCGATACCGGAACTCTCCACTGCTGCTCAACTGACGATGCCGCACCGCGGACACCGAGAACGCTGCCGCGTGACGCATCAGGACTTCGCGGGCGACTTCGGTGATACCGATGCCGCCGATCCGGCTTCGTGTGTCGCAGAAGTACTCGTCGACCAACTCTCCGCCCAAGCCCACGGCCTCGAAAACCTGAGCGCCCGTGTAGGAGTGAACCGTAGCGATTCCCATCTTCGACATCACCTTGAGCACGCCGGAATTTGTAGCTCTCAGATAGTTGTCCGTTGCCGTCTTCGGATCTATCCCGGGAAGTTCGTCTCGCTCGCTGAGTGCTTCTACCGATTCGAGAGCAAGATACGGGTGGACAGCCGCCGCACCGTAGCCGATCAGCAAGGCGATGTGATGAACTTCGCGGGCGTCACCCGACTCGACAACGAGTGAGACCTTGGTTCGCAGGCCATGACGAACAAGATCGTGGTGCACGCTCGACACTGCGAGTAACGACGGAATGGGAGCCTGCTCGCAGTCCGATCCACGGTCGGAGATCACAAGGATTTCGATACCAGTGGTGGCGGCAGTTCGGGCGGCCTCACGAAGCCTCTCGACACCCTCGGCGAGACCGCCCCGCGCATCGAAGATTCCTTGCAGAACAGTGCTTGTCGGAGTTCGAGGGCCGCGGAGTTCGGCGATCTTCTGCAATTCCACCGGACCGATTACCGGTTTCTGCAGAACGATCCTCCGGCACGACCGGACAGATGCTTCGAACAGGTTCTGCTCGGCACCGAGCGTGGTTGCGAGTGTCGTGACTACTTCCTCGCGAATCGCGTCCAACGGCGGGTTGGTCACCTGAGCAAAGAGCTGAACGAAGTAGTCGTACAAGAGCTTCGGTCGATCCGAGAGAACAGCGAGCGGCGTGTCGACGCCCATCGATCCCAAAGGCTCCGATCCTGAGCTTGCCATCGGGACAAGAATGTCCTGCAGGTCCTCGGCCTGGTATCCGTAGAGCAGCTGACGTTGCAACAGCGGAGCCGGATCGCCTCGGGCGGGCGCAGACTCGGGGATGTCCTCGAGATCGACCAACCCCCCGGCGAGCCAGTCCCGGTAGGGAGCTGTGCTCGCAAGTTCCGACTTGATCTCCGCATCGGGAACGATGCGACGGCGAGCAGTGTCGACGAGGAACATGCGCCCCGGCTCGAGGCGCCCCTTTTCCAGCACCTCGGATGTGGGGGCGTCGAACACACCGCTCTCACTGGCCAACACGATACGGCCGTTCTTCATCCGCCACCATCGCCCTGGTCGAAGTCCGTTGCGATCCAACACCGCCCCCACAACAGTGCCGTCGCTGAATGTCACCGACGCCGGACCGTCCCACGGTTCCATCAGGCAACCGTGAAATTGATAGAAGGCCCTTATCGCGTCAGGCATCGAAGAATCGTTCTCCCAGGCGCCGGGAACCATCATCGCGATGGCGTGTTGCACACTGCGGCCCTCGAGCGTCAAAAGCTCGAGAACTTCGTCGAACGACGAAGAGTCGGATCCTCCCGGGGTGCAGATCGGAAACAGGCGATCGATGTCCCCGTCCAAAAATGCGCTCCGCATCATCGGCTCGCGAGCACGCATCCAATTCCTGTTTCCCACAATCGTATTGATCTCGCCGTTGTGAGCGATGCAGCGATACGGCTGAGCGAGTGGCCACGACGGAAAAGTGTTCGTGGAGTATCGGCTGTGCACGACTGCCAAGGCGGTTCGCATTCTGCCATCGCGCAGGTCGGTGAAGTAACCGGGTAACTGCGCCGGGGTGAGCATGCCCTTGTACACCATGGTTCGCGCGGACAACGAGGGGAAATACACCGCAGTGCTGTCCGAATGAATCCGCTCGACTTGCCTCCTGAGCGCAAACACTCGTCGGTCCAAGGCAATTCCGCCCACACTGTGATCGCTGGACTGGGAGCACATCACAAAACACTGGCTGATGTGCGGAGCACACTGCGCGGCAACGGCTCCGACGCAGTCGCTGTCGACCGGTACCTCTCGCCACCCGATAACCTGCAGTCCTTCTGCCGCTGCGCATTGATCGATCCGAACAACCGCTTGACGACGTGCTTCCTCGTCCACCGGAAGAAAGCAGTTTCCGGCCGCGTAGGTGTTCTCACCCATCGAATTGGGTGGTGGAAGCTCGAACTCGGTCACCGCGTCGAAGAACTCCCTCGGCAGCTGAATCAGAATGCCCGCGCCGTCTCCGCTGTTGGATTCGCGCCCGACTGCGCCGCGATGGGAGAGATTGCCCAAGACCGCGAGCGCCTCGTCGACAATGGAATGCATGTGCCGTCCAGAGGTGTCTGCTACCACGGCTACACCACATGAATCGGTTTCCTGATCGGGGTCGTACAGGCCTCGAGGGTCAGGTATTCGAGAAAACGGCACTCGGCGACCTCCACACGGACATGCAGCCGACGAGCGCTAGTTTATCAGCCCATAACCGCAGGTCGCGAGAGTAAAACTGTGACCCCCTGATACCGAGGCATCAGGGGGTCACAGTTCCGAACGTCGTCTCGATCAGCTACGCAAAGGACGGTTGTACTGATCGCGCACGCTGCCGGTCAACATCATGATTCCGTCGATGAGCGGCCAGATTCCGCCGATGCCACACGTCAACCAAGTGACCGCGATCTGCGCTACAGCCATGCCGGGCTGGTTGAGATAGAACCGTCCCGCTCCGAATCCTCCGAGCAGAATACCCAGCAATCCGGCGGTCGTCTTCGATTTGTCCGAGTACGGTTCGCCGGTCATCGGGTCACGTCCGTACGGTGCGGACGGGTCAACCAGGCCGTAACCGGGTTGGACATAACCCTGTGCTTGTGGGTATCCCTGCGGCTGACCGTAACCCGGCTGTGAATATCCGGGCTGAGGGTAGCCCTGCGGCTGACCGTAATTCTGGCTTCCCTGCGGCGGAGCCGCGTAGGGATTCGGAGTCTGATCTGCCGGCGCACCGTAGACCGGACCGTCCGTCGGGGATTGGGTCGGGCTCGAGTAGTCAGGCGCCGGATAGTTTTGAGCGGCGTAGCTTTCCTGCGACGTGTACGGCGCTGTGGGCTGATTCGGTGTGGAATCAGCAGTGGGAAACGCTGTGGTCGATTCGGTTCCGGTCGGCGGCGGGTAGATGGGGTGGTTTCCCCAACCCGGACCGTTTCCGACTCCCGAATACGTGTCCCAGCCTGGACCGGTGCCGGTGGTCTCCGTCGACGGCGTCTTTTCCGTGGGCGCCGATGTCTCCGTCAACGACGCATCCGCCGTCGCGTCGTAGTCGAAGGGCGACCCGAACTGCGGTGGAACTGGCGGCTGCGATCCAGACGAGTCCCCCGACTCGGAAGGTTCCGGATTCTTGTTCAAGTTAGGCAACGTACTTTCCTTCGATTCGACGACGGTACGTAATAGCTTTTGTTATCGGGCCGCGAGGAAGGTTCGACCTTCTCATGGCCAGTCCCCCACACATCTGTCCTCAGTTCGTGCTCGCGACTCATCCTCGCAATGGCCGGCGAGCACCGTCCCGCGCATTGCCCGAAAGTATCACGATGCCGTCGATGAACGCCCAGATCCAAATTCCGATGGCAAATGGAATTCCAATGAGGAACGCCGACATGAACAGCGCGAAGAACATGCCGAGCAGTTGGCACAGTCCGATGCCGACACTTCCGATGTAGAGGCGCCCGACTCCACAGATTCCGAAGAAGCCCAGCAAAATCTGCAACAGGCCGGCAGTGGCCTTCGACTTGTCGGAATACGGTTCCCCGGTTACCGGGTGCCGACCATACGGCGCGTAGGGATCACCGAACCCGTACATCGACGGAGCCGGCAGTGGCTGCTGATAGCCGTACGGATTGGGCGCGCCGTACACCGGCCCCTGATCCTCGGGGAATCCTCCCTGCGAATAGGGACCTGTCACGGCTTGTCTTTCTTCGACAGCTTCACCGCGTCCGACGACTCGTCCGTCGCTGCCGTTGAGGCGCTTGCCTCACCGGAATCGGATTGAGGGGAATCAGATTCAGTGGCCTTTGCATCGGTTTTTGTATCCGCCTTTGCATCGGTCTTTGCTGAATCACTCTCGGTAACGGGCGTCGCGGCTCCTGCTTCACCGGCAGATACCGCAGCAACGTAGTTCTTCGACTTCAAATCAGCCGGATCCTCACGCCCCTTCTTCGCCAGGAAGAAGTAGGCAAGTGCGGCGAAGAACACGATCCCCGAAGTGAAGGTGTTGACTCGAATGCCGGCGATCTCGTAGGCAAAATCGTCGCGCATCAGCTCGACGACGAACCGGCCCAGGCAGTAGCCCGCGACGTACAGAGCAAACAGGCGTCCGTGGCCGATCTTGAATCGGCGGTCGACGAGGACAAGCAGGATCACGATCAGGACGTTCCACACAGCCTCGTAGAGGAACGTCGGGTGAACGACCCGGATGACTTCTCCGTTGGAAACACCCGCGAGTTGATCGAGTTGGCCGGAAGAGTTCACTCGCTCGAAGATCTCGAGGCCCCACGGCACGGTGGTCTCGCGACCGTACAACTCCTGGTTGAAGTAGTTGCCGATACGGCCGATGGCCTGCGCGAGCAGGATGCCGGGCGCAATCGCGTCACCGAGGGCAGATACGGGAATGCCGCGTCGCCGGCAGCCGATCCACGCACCGATACCGCCGAGGAAGACAGCTCCCCAGATTCCGAGGCCGCCCTGCCACACCTTGAGTGCGTCGAGAGGCGTACCGTTCTCGCCGAAATAGGCAGGCCAGTCGGTCAATACGTGGTAGAGCCTGCCACCGATCAGACCGAAGGGAACAGCCCAGATCGCGATGTCGAGAACGGTCCCCTTCTCGCCACCGCGGGCGACCCAACGACGATCTCCCCACACGATCGCGACGATGATGCCGAGGATGATGAAGAGCGCGTAGGCGCGCAGCGCCACCGGTCCGACGTACCAGACGCCTTGGGGCGGGCTGGGGATATAGGCCAGCAGGTCCACAGTTGAGGTCACGACGCCACGGTAGCCGAGCGGACGCCCTCGGCGAGTTCTTCGGTGAGCGAGCGAACCGCACCCAACCCGTTCTCGACCGCGGAGACCAGGGCCGAACCTACGATGACGGCATCGGCGTATGCCGCGATTTCGGCAGCTTGGGCGCCGGAGCGGACTCCCAGTCCGACGCCGACGGGGATGTCGGAGTGCGCGCGGATTCGTGCGGTCAGTTCCGGAGCCATGGACGAGACGGCGTCTCGCGCGCCGGTAACACCCATTGTCGAGGCCGCGTAGATGAATCCGCTGCTCGCGTCGAGCGTCATGGCGAGCCGTTCCTCGGTCGAGGATGGAGCGACAAGGAAGATCCGGTCGAGGTGGTGCTCCTCGGATGCTTCGATCCAGGCGCCTGCTTCTTCCGGAATGAGGTTGGGGGTGATCAGTCCGAGTCCACCGGCGGAGGCGAGGTCCCGTGCGAACTTGTCGACACCGTACTGCAGCACCGGGTTCCAGTACGTCATCACGACGGCCTTGCCGCCGACCGAGCTGATCTGCTCGATCACGGTGAAGATGTCGCGCAGACGGACACCGTTCGAGAGTGCAGTTTCGGCTGCGCGCTGGATGGTCGGACCGTCCATGACCGGATCGGAATACGCGACACCGACTTCGATGATGTCGCAGCCACCGTCGACCATCGCCTTGAACACGTCGATCGATTCGGGAACGGTCGGATAACCGGCAGGAAGGTATCCGACGAGGGCGGCGCGCTTGTCAGCCTTGCACGCAGCAAAAGTGGGTGCGAGGCGTGATGGTCGATCGCTCACTTGTCCGAGCCTTCCGTGTTGTCGTTCTGGTCTGCTGCGTTATCCCGAACTGCTGCGTGATCCGGAGCGGTTGTCTGATCCGAAGATCCGTCGAAAAGGCCGAACCAGCTTGCGGCGGTATCCATGTCCTTGTCACCGCGACCGGAGAGATTGACGACGATGATCGCGCCCTCGCCCAGTTCCTTGCCGAGTCGGAGCGCGCCGGCGACGGCATGGGCGGATTCGATGGCAGGGATGATGCCTTCGCGGCGCGAGAGCAGCAGTAGAGCATCCATCGCTTCACTGTCGGTGACGGGTTCGTAGGTGGCACGCCCGATATCGCTCAGGTAAGCGTGCTCGGGTCCGACGCCCGGGTAGTCCAAACCGGCAGAAATCGAGTGCGATTCGATGGTCTGACCGTCTTCGTCCTGAAGCAGGTAGGAGTAGGCGCCCTGGAAGGCACCCGGTGTACCACCGGCGAATGTTGCTGCATGCCTACCAGTTTCGACACCGTCACCGGCTGCTTCGTAGCCCACCAGCCGTACCGACAGATCGTCGATGAACGGGTGGAAGATTCCGATCGCATTCGAACCACCTCCGACGCAGGCTGTGACTGCGTCGGGCAGGCGACCGGTCAGTGCCTGAACCTGGACACGAGTTTCGAGGCCGACCACTCGCTGGAAGTCGCGAACGATGGTGGGGAACGGGTGCGGACCTGCCGCGGTACCGAAGCAGTAATAGGTGTTGTCCGCGTGGGAAACCCAGTCGCGCAAGGCTTCGTTGATCGCGTCCTTGAGCGTGCGCGAACCGGTCTCGACCGAGACGACCTCCGCGCCGAGTAGGCGCATGCGGGCGACGTTCAGTGCTTGACGTTCGGTGTCGACAGCACCCATGTAGATGACGCACTCGAGACCGAGCAGTGCACAGGCGGTGGCCGATGCCACACCGTGCTGGCCTGCTCCGGTCTCGGCGATGATGCGGGTCTTACCCATGCGCTTTGCCAGCAGAACCTGACCGAGAACGTTGTTGATCTTGTGAGAACCGGTGTGGTTCAAATCTTCACGCTTGAGAATGATGCGCGCACCACCGGCGAACTCGCTCATTCGCGTTGCCTCGAAAATCGGCGACGGACGTCCGGTGTAATCACGCTGCAAGCGATCGAGTTCGTTCAAGAACGTGTCGTCCGCGCGAGCCTTTTCGTACTCCGCGGTGACCTCTTCGATGACCGCCATGAGAGCTTCCGGCACATGCCGTCCGCCGTAGACGCCGAAATGGCCGCCGGCATCGGGATCATGTGAGCGCTCGGTGAGTCCCGCGCTGGCGGGCGGCAGATTGCCGCCCTTGAATGCTGCACCTGATACTGCACCGGAGCCTGGTTCCTGAGTACGTGAAGTCACCCCACCAGTCTGCCCCAAGGGCGCCGCTGGTCACCGCCCGGGTGCGTCAAAGCACGCCGGGCCGGTGATGCGCTTTATCGAGACGGTTTCGGGCAGGACGGGTGTGCGCCGGCGTTGACCAGATCGGCGACGGCCTTGCGAGGGTCACCGCTGGTCACGAGGCCTTCACCGACGAGCACCGCGTCGGCACCCGCACCGGCGTACGCCAAGAGATCGGCAGTTCCGCGAACACCCGACTCGGCGATCTTGATCGTCTCGGTCGGTAGACCGGGAGCAATGCGACCGAAGGTGTTCTTGTCCACCTCGAGAGTCTTGAGATTGCGGGCGTTCACACCGATCACCTTGGCGCCGGCTTCGAGCGCGCGGTTGGCTTCTTCTTCCGTGTGCACCTCGACGAGGGCAGTCATTCCGAGGGATTCGGTGCGATCGATCAGCGAGGCGAGCGCCTGCTGTTCGAGCGCGGCGACGATCAGCAAGATGACGTCGGCGCCGTGAGCGCGAGCCTCGTGAATCTGGTACGGCCCCACGATGAAGTCCTTGCGCAGCACCGGAATGGTGACAGCTTTGCGGACCGCGTCGAGATCGGCGAGCGAGCCGTGAAAACGGCGCTCTTCGGTGAGAACACTGATGATGCGTGCGCCACCGGCTTGGTAGGCCGCGGCAAGCTCTGCGGGATCGGCGATGTCGGCCAACGCACCCTTTGACGGGCTCGCGCGCTTGACCTCGGCGATGACGCCGATGCTCGATTCCAGAAGTGCTGCTGCAGCATCGAGTGCAGGCGGTGCAGCGGCCGCGGCAGCCTTGACTGCAGCGAAGTCGAGTACGGCTTCGCGGGCGGCGACATCAGCGCGCACCCCGTCGAGAATCGAGTCGAGTACGGTCATCGTGGCCCGAATCCTTTCTGGGCAAGAGCCCGATGTGAGATACGTCATCAGGGTGGTCTCAGCCTAGTGGGACGAAATTTTGCTACTCCGTCGGGGTACCCACGCAGGTGAGGGTTCAGTCTTACTCAGTGCGACGAACCCGGTTTCGCACCGTTGTCTCCCCCAGCTCCATCGTCCCCGTCGGCGACTGTCGGGTCCTCTCCGGCGTCGAGCGCGTCCCACAACATCCGTTGCGTCACAGGCTCGTCCGATGCGGCGGTGTCAGCCTTGCCCAGTTTTGCGGCCGCCTCCCGACGCGCAGCAGGGTTGTCGTACTTAGACGACAACCCGCCTCGCACTGGAGGTTTGCGCATCAGGAGCACTGCCGCACCGAGCGCCGCCACCGCTCCGACCAAAGCCAGCAGCGCAGGCAGTACCGAAACAGTCGTCGAGAGGTCTTCCGGATGACCGGACAACTCGGCCAACTCCACCGCTCGATCCGCAGAAGCTCCGGAAACCAACAACTGCACCGCCGGAACCGCAACCGCTATTGCGACGAGTGCCACCAACAGTCCGACTACCCGCAGGGCCCAACCTCGCACCGCAAACGAAGCCGCGATAGCCGCCAGCAGCGCAAGCGCGAGTGGAGTCATCGCCGCCGCCCACGTGCTGCCGTCGAGGTCCGTCGTCCGCTCCAGCGTCTTGCCGTCACTCGAGGTCAGATGAACCCACGTCATTCGTGAGCTGCCCCACAAAGCTGCCGCCGACAGCGCCAGCAGAAGCGTTCTCGGCACAGCGGTGCCACGAGAAGCGCTTGTAGGCTGCTCCGCTGCAATCGACTCGTTCTCACTCACAGGTCGTCACCTCCGATGGTGCGCAGGGTGTGCGCCGACGCGATGGCGCTCAGTACTGCCATCGCCTTGTTGCGTGCCTCGGTGTCCTCGTACACGGGATCCGAGTCGGCCACGACGCCGGCGCCCGCTTGGACGTATCCGACCCCGTCCTTGATCAATGCCGTTCGGATAGCGATCGCGGTGTCGGCGTCGCCGGCGAAGTCGAGGTAGCCGACGATGCCGCCGTAGATTCCCCGCCTGGTGGGCTCGAGTTCTTCGATCAACTGCATTGCCCGCACTTTGGGCGCGCCCGAGAGGGTTCCAGCGGGGAAGCATGCGGTCACCGCGTCGAGAGCGTGCTTCCCCTCGGCCAGATGACCGGTGACGGTCGAGACGAGATGCATGACATGGCTGTAACGCTCGATGTGCCGATAGTCGTGCACCTTCACCGTGCCCGGTCGGCAGACACGACCTAGATCGTTGCGCCCGAGATCGACGAGCATGAGGTGCTCGGAGTTCTCCTTCTCGTCGGCGAGGAGATCCTTCTCCAGCAGGATGTCGTCCTCCTCGGTGGCACCGCGCCATCTGGTTCCCGCGATCGGGTGCGTGGTCGCGACACCCTCGGCGACCGTGACCAGTGCCTCGGGGCTCGAACCGACGATCGAAAACGCGGTCTCACCATCACCGTTCGGCACATTGAGCAGATACATGTACGGGCTGGGGTTCGACGCGCGCAGCATCCGGTACACGTCGATCGGCGCTGCAGTGCAATCGATCTCGAATCGCTGCGAGAGCACTACCTGGAATGCCTCGCCCGCTTCGATGTCGCCGATCAGCTTCTTGACGTCGACACCGAAACTTTCGGTGGTGCGCTGACGGCGGTAGTTCGGAGTCGCTTTCGAGAAGGTCGAGACGGTCGATTTCGCCGGCGCCGCGAGAGCGCGAGTCATCGCGTCCAACCTCGCGACCGCGTCGTCGTACGCCGTGTCGACGCGCTCGTCCGTGCCGTCCCAGTTGACGGCATTGGCGATGAGGGTGATCGCCCCTTCGTGGTGATCGACTGCGGCGATGTCGGCAGCGAGCAGCATGACCATCTCGGGGATCTGCAGGTCGTCGACCGCGGAGTCACCCAATCTCTCGAGGCGCCGCACCGCGTCGTAGCCGAGGAATCCGACCATTCCGCCGGTCAGCGGGGGCAGCTCGGGTAGCCGCTCCGAACGAAGTAGTTCAAGGGTGGCACCGAGCGCGTCGATCGGGTCGCCGCCGGCCGGAGCGCCGGCCGGAACGTTGCCGTACCAGGCCGCCTCTCCGTCCACGACGGTCAGTGCAGCCGGACTCCCGACGCCGATGAACGACCACCGCGACCACGAACGACCGTTCTCGGCCGACTCGAGCAAGAAGGTGCCGGGACGATTGCCGGCCAACTTCTCGTACGCCGAGAGCGGAGTTTCGGAGTCCGCCAACACTTTCCGAGTGACCGGTACGACCCGGTGCTCGGCTGCGAGAGCACGGAACTGCTCCCGAGTGGTGGTGGAATCGGACGCGTCACCGACGATCGCGGTGTCGGACGACCGTGCGGACATGGAGGTGGGCTCGCCGTGCATGGCTCCATCATCCCAGGCTCCCCCACGCGGTCGTCGTGCGCGGGTAACCTCGGCCGAATGAAACCAGGCCAACTCGCTCCCGAATTCTCGCTGCCCGACCAGGACGGAACTCCGCGCTCGCTGACGAGCCTGCTCGAGAACGGACCCCTGGTCCTCTTCTTCTACCCGGCAGCCTCGACGCCGGTTTGCACCGCCGAGGCGTGCCACTTCCGTGACCTCGGCGGCGAATTCGCGGCGGTGGGTGCTTCGCGGGCCGGCATCAGCACCGACACGGTCGAAGCCCAGTCAACCTTTGCAACCGCACAGTCGTTCGACTACCCCTTGCTTGCCGACACCGACGGCGCGGTAGCCGAACAGTTCGGCGTCAAGCGCGGGCTTCTGGGCAAGCTGGCTCCGGTCAAACGCTCGACCTTCGTGATCGACACCGACCGCACCGTTCTCAAAGTCATCTCGAGCGAGCTGCGCGCCAACACACACGGCGACCAGGCACTCGAGTTCCTTCGCAATCGGAGCTGACTTCCCTGGGCAACCCGATTCTCCGGGCTACCCGAATCTCTAGGCGACCTGAATCGAGCGCTTCGCAAGTCCCATCCAGAATCCGTCGATCACCTGGGTGGGCACCTGTTCCGGATCGGACGACGCACCGAGCGTGACGAACAACGGGGCGAAGTGCTCGATGGTCGGATGCGCGTACGGCATCCCGGGAGCTTGGGCGCGGAAGTCGATCAACGAATCGACGTCACCGGCAGCGAACCTCTCCCCTGCCCACGCATCGAATTCCGCCGACCATCCCGGGGCCTGCGCTTCCGGCGACGGATCGCGCAGGAACGGTAGCCCGTGCGTGGTGAATCCGGATCCCACGATCAGCACACCTTGCTCGCGGAGGGGCCGTAGGCGCTCACCGAGATGGAGCAAACGCTCGGGGTCGAGAGTGGGCAGCGAAATCTGAAGGACCGGGATGTCCGCATCCGGGTACATCACCGTGAGCGGCACGTAGGCACCGTGATCGAGGCCCCGATTCGGCTGCTGAACCACCCGTTCGTTGTCCGGCATCAATGCGGCGACCTGTGCGGCGAGGTCCGGAGCGCCGGGAGAGTTGTACTTCGCGCGGTAGAACCTCTCGGGAAAACCGCCGAAGTCGTAGATGAGCGGGGTCCCCGTTGTCGTCGATCCGATCGTCAGCGGTGCTGATTCCCAGTGCGCCGAGACGACGAGAATTGCCGTCGGTCTCGGAAGATCGCCGGCCCACGCCCCCAACTGCTCGACCCACAACGCACTGTCCACCAGGGGTGGAGCACCGTGGCTGAGATACAGCGCAGGCATTGTCGTGGTGGACATACGGACTCCTCGGGATAGACATTCGTCGTTAAGTTGAAGGTTCAACCTAATATAGAACTCAACACTTGCGTCCCGCAACTATTCCCCGCAAGATTCTTCTGGACATGCGTCTGAGACGCTGTACACCAGCACGCTCTGTGCAAGAAGAATGCTCGACCCGAAGGAGAAGTCACCGATGAGTGAACCGACCGCGCAGACCGACGCGCAGTCTCAGACGAAGTGGCTCACAGCCGAGCAGCAGGAAGCCTGGCTGACACTGATCGCTCTCGTGACTCGGTTGCCGGCCGCACTCGACACTCAACTGCAACGAGATTCGGCACTCACACACTTCGAGTACTTCGTGCTGGCCGCACTCTCGGACGCCCCCGACCACAAACTCCAGTTGTCGGTACTGGCGCAGCGCGCGAACGCGTCCCTGTCCCGTCTCTCTCACGTCATCACGAAGATGGAGAAGGCCGGCTGGGTGAAACGGGAAGTCATCCGCGGGAGCCGTGGGTCCAACGCGGTACTCACCGACGAAGGCATGGCAAAGGTTGTCGCGGCCGCGCCACCGCACGTCGCGTCTGTCCAAGGCCTGCTCTTCGAGGGCCTCGACGATCGCCAGGTTGCCCAGCTTTCGTCCCTGGGTACGGCAATGCTCACCCAACTGGACAAGGGAATCGCCGCCGGACTCGGCAAGGCCTGATCAGCCAGTCCCGAAACGGGCGACTGCTGCCTACGACGGCTGCTTGGTCAGGTCCAGCGCAGCCAGGTGACTGAACAGCATGCTCGCACCGATCGGGTTTCCACCGCCCGGATACACCGTCCCGCTGGCCGCAGCCATCGTGTTTCCGGCCGCATACAACCCCGCGATAACCGTCCCGTCAGACTTCAGCACACGCCCGGTCGCGTCGGTACGTAGACCACCTTTCGTCCCGAGATCGGAGATACCGAAAGCAGCGGCGTGGAACGGTCCCTGATCTATCGGGACGAGCGGCGACGCGCCCTCCGAGAAGGCTCGGTCGTACGCGGTGCCTCCTCGGCCGAAGTCCGTGTCGACTCCGGTTGCCGCCGATGCGTTGAACCGCTTCACGGCTTCCACCAGATTCGCCGCGGGGACATTGATCTGGGAGGCAAGGTCTTCGAGCGTCTCGGCACTCTTCCACAATCCGGCATCCACGTACTGCTCCGACGGAGCCAACGGGACGTTGGGTGCCTTCACCGGTGGCACTGAACCTTCACGGTTGTCGTAGATCATCCAATACGGCGTGGTTACTTTCCCAGCCCGCATGTGTTCGATGACGGCGCGGCCCAAGCGGTCGTACGGCGCAGATTCGTTGACGAACCGACAACCGTTGTCGTCCACGAAAATTCCGCCCGTGAACCACAGCGCAAACGCGGAGCGCCCATCTGGATGGGTGAGTCCCGGCGACCACCAGGCCTCGCCCATCAGGTCGGTGTCGGCGCCCGCGGCGACCGCCGCCTGGTGCGCCTTCCCGAGGTTGCCGGGGCAGCCCATCGTGTCGAGAGCGGATCCGGGGACACCGAATTCGGCACGCATGGTCTCGTTCTGCTCGAATCCACCGGCGGCGAGGATCACTCCTCTGCGTGCCTGAATGGTTCGACGCCGACCATCTCGGTCGACGACGGCTCCGACCACCACTCCGTCCTCGACGACCAGTTCCTCGAGGGTGGTCTTCAGGTGCATGGTGACGTTCGGGAGTTCCGCAAGAGCCAACAGGAATCGACCGATCAACGACTGGCCGCCGACGAGGTACTTCGGCAACTCCTCCCCCAGCCGTTCCGTCGCCAACGGCGGACGAAGCGAATCACGAAGCGCACCCAGCTTGTTCGCGTTCATCGGCTTGGGAACAATGTGCCGTCCGCTCGCCCGCGCCTTGGGCTCTTCACCGAAGTAGTCAGGCCACGGCAGTATCTGAAATTCGAAGTTCGAGTCCTCCTCGAGGTAGTCGATCAACCCGGCGCCACCTCGAACGTAGGCTTCCTGAACGTCGGCGGGCGTACGGTCACCCACCACTGATCGGTAGTACTCCAGCGCATCCTCGATGGTGTCGTCGTCGCCACCGCGGCGGAGAACAGCGTTGCACGGGAACCACATTCCGCCGCCGCCCGAGTACGCCGTTGTTCCGCCGTACTTGTCGGTTGCTTCGATCGCAATGACGTCGAGGCCTTCGCGGGCTGCCGTGTACGCGCCGGTGAGTCCACCGCCTGATCCCACAGCGAGTACGTCGCACGTCTCGTCCCACTTCGTCATCGTCAGCCTCTCTGATTCTGGGCACAATTTCCGAACATGTTCTAGAAATCGTTCTAACACACGGACTTAGCGATCGCGGGGGTTCGAAATTCTCTCCCACCGAGCGGGAGCGAGACATGACACCGAGCGGGAGCGAGACATGACACCGAGCGGGAGCGAGACATGACACGGAGCGGGAGCGAGACATGCGGAGATAGCGCACACTTTGCTCGCATGGGTCTGATCCCGTAGTGTCTGGACACATGTCTGGTAAGACCAAGTTCGAGTCCACTCGCCGCCGACTGACCCAGCAGCAAGCCGAAACCGTCGATCGATTGACCGCGGCAGCGATCACGGTCCTGCGCGACAAAGGGTTTGCCGATCTGACCGTGCGGATGGTGGCAGCAGAGGCCGGTGTCGCCGCGGCTACGGCATACACCTATTTCTCGTCCAAGAGTCACCTTGTGGCAGAACTGTTCTGGCGTCGCCTCGACGCGGTACCCCACGAGCCCTCCCCCGAGGCGGAACGGGAAGCGCAGGTCTGTTCGGTTCTACGCAGCGTCGCACTGCTCGTCTCCGACGAACCGGAGCTGGCCGCGGCAGTGACCACGGCGATGATGGGCAACGATCCCGACGTCGAACACCTCCGCGGACGTATCGGCAGGAACATCCGCGAGCGGCTCATCGAGGCACTGGGTCCGTCGTACGATCCCGACGTGCTCGAAGCACTCGAAATCTCCTGGTCCGGAGCGCTAGTCCGAGCAGGCATGGGGTACGAGTCGTATTCGCAGATCGCAGATCGTCTCGAAGTCACCGCCAGGCTGATCATGGCCGGTCGCGACAACCTCCACTAGACCGGAGTCATGGCACTCACCAACCATGTTCCCTCGACTCGATCGAGCGTCACCTCGACTCGGCTCGACGTCGACGCAGGTGCCGGTTGCACGGTACTCGTCGTGATCTGATCGACGAACACGAGCACTTCTGCGCGGTCCGCGGCAACGGAGAGCACACCGACATCGACGACTCGGGCTTTCGTGCTGATTCCCTGCTCCTTCGACTGTGGGGCAACTGTTTTCGATCCGAATTCGGTGAAACTGTCCTGAAACGATCCGCCGGCGCCTTCGGCCGCTCGTGCGAGATCGTCGTCGACGGTATCGCTGTTGTAGCTCAGGAGCTTCTCGACGAGCGTGGGCGCCACACCGATCACCTCGACACGTGCGGTTTCAGCGTCCCCCGAACGGTGGTGACTCCAGATCGCAGTGCCGCCGACTCCCATCAAGACCAACGCTGCAAGCGCCATGACCATGCGCTTCACGGCACGAACTCCACACTCGACATCAGTACCCGCCCGTCGACGTCCTCGACACCGACGCGCAGACGGTAGGTGCGCGCCGAAGACTCTCCCGCTGAATTGCCGACCTGAGCAGATGCCGCGATCAGCACCACCCCCGAGTTACCGGATTCCGATGCCAAGGCTGCGGTGTCGACACGCCCGTCGGATTCGACGGCAAAATCACGGATGGACGCGACGAACGCAGATTCGCCGGACTTCAGTTCGTCGGCAAAGGTTCCCGTACTCAGCGACTGCAGCGTCTCGAGATCCTCGTCGACTGTGGCGGAGTGAACGTCGATCAGGGCGAGGGCTCCTGCGACCGCACCGTCGACGTACTCTTGACGCTGGGTCTCTCGCGCCCGGTCGGATCGAACTGCCAGAGCACCGAAGACGACAACTGCGCTCAGAGCCGCGAGTGCGATCCATGCCAGGGCAGTGAGAACACCGCGTTTCCCTCTGACCGGCTTCAGCACCTCGCCCCTCAGCGATTCGTCGGCGTCAGCAACTGTTGCCACGGCTCACCCTCCCCCGAATCGGAAGCAGCAGGAGCCACTTCCGTGTGTTGATAGTCGACTCCGTCTGGCCCCGTGTACAACTCGCCGGGAGCATTGGTTCCCGAGGGGATGTACGGATCTGGGCTCCGACAGATCTCCGGGCTCGGTGCTCGTTTGCCCGGCACCTCCATACAGGGAATGTTCCGGGATCCACGAACTGCGAAGACCGAGTTCTGCGGAACTTTGCAGTACAAGTCGGCCGGGGTGTCCGGGACACTCATCTGGGTCGGGTCTCGTCGCTGATCGGCCGGAAGGTAGCCGGTCGAGCAGGCCGCAGGGTCCTGCGCCTGGAGGTGGAAGTTGACGTTCGCGGCGCCGTCCACCTGCCCGCGTTGGACAACGGTTTCCTGAGCGGCGACCAGTGGCGGCAGGATGACCAGTACCTGCTCCAACCCCGAGTTGTAGGTCAGGGCCACCTGAGCGGTGCTGGTGAAATTGGCAAGCAACACAGGCAAAGTGGGTTTCAGGCCTTGAAAGAGCAAGTCGGCCTCGGTCGCAAGGCCCGGTCCGGTTTCGAGGATGTTGCGCACGGAGCCGTCCGCGACCTCCAACTGCCCACTGAGCTGAGCGACACTGGACGCCCACTGGCGGATCTGGTCGCCCGTCACCACCTGGGTCTGAAGGAGCGGATCCAACTGCTGTACGAGCGTCGTGGCCGGGGTTGTGGCAGCAGACATCTGATCGACGAACGCGGTGGTCGAATCCAGCAGCCGAGCCAGGTCCTCTCCCCTGCCACCGAACGCTGCCGCGGACTCGTCGATCACCGATCGCAACTTGTCCTGCGGTACCGATGCGAGCATCGCCTGTGCCTGATCGAGGACCGGTCCGATCTCGGTCGGGATCGTGACAGCGTCGGGGCCGATCACGTCTCCGTCGGCCAGAAAGGGTCCGTCAGCGGTACTCGGTTGCATGTCGACGTATTGCTCGCCGATGGCCGACACACTTCGCACCGCTACCGTCAGCTCGCGGGCGGGAACGGGAATCGCACTCTCCAAGGATAATTCGGCGCGCACAACTCCCGGAAAGAGACGCACCGACCTGACCTGACCTATCGTGTCGCCGCGGTACGTCACGTTCGCGTTGCGATAGAGTCCGCCGGCGTCGGGCAGTTCGACTGTCACCGTATAGCGCCCGATTCCGAGCATCGTCGGAACTCTCAGATACGAGATCGCGGCCGCGCTCATGCCTATCACGGCGAGGATCGCGAAGATCGTCAACTGCCTTCGCACCAACTTCGTGAGAATCATCGTCCACCGCCCTGGGCGGTCTGCCCTGTACCGAGGGGGGCGGGCTGCCAAGTGCCCAGTGGGGCGGTCAAGGGATCTACCAGGATTCCGTTCTCCACGGGGGTTTGCGGCGCCCCGAACGGAGTGCCGAAGCCGAGCCCCGACTGGAGACGATTACTCGTGAGGTCGATCAGCGCCCACAGATTGGTGTAATCGCCGCGCATTCCGTCGTCGATGGTCGTCTGAGGGAAGGGAAAGGTACTCAGGTTGCCCAAATTGTTGATCAGGTCCGGCCCCGTTTCGACCACCTTCTGCAGCGTCGATTCCAAGGAGCTCAAATTGGCTTTCAGATCGTCGCGGGTCCGATCGACCAGATCGGTCCCGACGTCCCCGAACCTACCTACCGCATCGAGCGCGGTGGTCAGGCTCACGCGCTGGGCGCTCAGTTCCGCCAAGGCAGGATCGAGCGTCTCCAATGCCTGACCGAGAACATCTCTCTGGGCCGTGATTTCACCGGCGAAGACGTCGAGATTCTCCATGGTCGTGACCATCGCATCACGTTGGCGGTCGAGTGTTTCGGTCACGGTATCCATCTGACTCAGCAGGTCGCGAGCCGCGTCGGTCCGTCCGCCGAGCGCCGTGTTCAGCTCCGTGGTGATGCTGTGAATCTGAGCGAGCCCGCCGCCGTTGAGGACCAATGACAGTGCCGTCAACGCTTCCTCGGTGGTGGGATAGACGCCGGCCGACGCGAGGGGGATCACCGATCCCTCCGACAACCGCCCTTCCGGCGCAACATCGGTAGGCGGCGCAAGCGCAACGTGTTTGGACCCGAGCAGGCTGGTTTGGCCGATCTTGGCGGTCGCATTGGCGGGCAGGGACACCGAACCGTCGAGTGCGACCGTCACCCGTGCGTGCCAGTTGTCGGTCTCGATCGCACTGATACTTCCGACCGTCACGTCGTTGACCATGACCGGAGAGTTGGGACTTATCGACGTGACGTCCGGCATCTCGATCACGACTGCGAAACTCCCCTCACCGCGCCCAGCCGCGCCTGGCAGCGAAACCGAATTCAGCCCGCTCCATTGGCAACCCGCCAGAACCAGCACGGTGCTCGCCCCCAGACACACTGTTACCCACCTCCGGGTAGTCATCGGGGTTCCGTCGACGGCATGAGCAGTCCGGCCAGGTCAGGCGCCGGGGGCATGGTCGGAAAGCCCAACGCAGCAGTCGGTTTCAGATCAGGCTCGCTGTACATCAACTGATCCGGTAACGCGCCGAGTGCCCTGGTCGGATTGAGGCTCAGATCCGGGTAGTTCGCCTTGATCGTGTTGAGCAACGGGCCGAGGTATTCGATGCACAAATCCGCACCCTTCTTCGAGGTGTCGTTGGCCAGACCGGCGATTCCGCCGCAGATCAAGTCGATCGGATTACCCACGTTCTGAAATGCGGGCACACCCACCATTGCTCCCTGCGCCGGCCGGTACACGTTGTAATAGTTGGACAACGCCGTCGGAGCCAGATGCAGCACCTTTTCCAAGCCCGCGCGCTTGTCGACCAGCACCTGCGACACGTCCGCCAGCTTCGCGACCTGCTCCGTCAGTCCAACTCGGTTCTGTTCGACAAATCGCCGCACGTCGCCGACGGCGGCGTCCAGATCGGCAAGAGCAGGTGCCAATTGCGTCCGGCTCTCGGCGAGCACGCTCGTGACATTCGCCAGCCGACCTTGGAACTGGACGATCTGTTCATCGCTTGCCGCGAGTGCGGTGGTGAAAGTCTGCAGGCCGCGGATCGTGCCGAACAGGTCGGCGCCGCCTTCGTCGAGCGTGCTCATCGCCTCCGAGAGTTCGGTCACCGAGCGTCCCAGAGCTTCACCATTGCCCGCCAGTGCAGATCCGGCACCGTCCAGGAAGTTGGCGGCAGGCCCCCGATCGTCTCCGTTCGGGCCCAATGCATCCGCGGCCCGGCCCAACTGTTCCTTGATCTGGTCCCATTCCACCGGGACGGCCGTGCGGTCGAGCCCGATCTCCGCCCCGTCGACCAGCGCGTCGCCGCCGTCCGTCACCGCCGGCGTCAACTGCACGAAGCGAGCCGAGACCAGAGACTGCGCGACGATCACCGCCTTTGCGTCTCTGGCCACCGGAACCTCGCGTGCCAGTGTCAGTTCGACGCGCATCCGGTCTCCTTGCGGGGTGATGCCGGTGACGTGACCGACGTCGACTCCCACGACACGAACGTCGTCGCCGACGTACAGTCCGGTCGTCGAGGTGAAGTACGCCGTCACGTTGTAGTAGCGCACGTGTTGCATCACAACGTATCCCGATACGACGATGATCGCGGCGCCGATGATCCCTGCGCCGACGGCGGCGATTCGGCGCCACTTCGACGACAGACGAACGTGTGCTGCACCCATCACTTGACCTCCGGAATCGGTAGCGGCGCAGGCGGAAGCCCGAACATTGCGTTGATCAAGGGTTGGGTGTATTGAGCCGGCACCAGGTTCTGGACGTACGCGTAGTAGAAGGGCCCACTGGCCACGGTGTCACCGAGCGTGCCCACGTACGTGCCGAGACCGTCGATTCCTTGGGAGAGGTTGTCCTTGTTGTTCTGCAGAATGCCGACAACCGTGTCGAGTTTGACGAGGACCGGTTGCAATTGCGCCTCGTTGTCGTGAACGAGTCCGCTCAGCTCGGTCGACAATGCCGAGATGTTCGTGATCACTTCCCCCAGCGCCGCCTGTCGCCGATCCAGTTCACCCAACAGGGCGTTGCCGTCGACGAGTAGTGCATTGACCTGTGGTCCACGTTCGGCCAGCGTCCCGGCGACGTCGTTTGCATCGGACAACAAGCCGCGCAACATCTCGTCCCGTCGATTGACGCTGTCGGAGATCCGCGCGACACCGTCGAGTGCCGGCCGCAGATTCGGCGCACTGGCCCCCATCACCTGCCCCACCGCGTCGAGCGATTCGGAGAGCTGGTCGAGATCGATGTCCTCCACGGTCGTGGTGAGATCGCCGAGTACGTCGGGCAGCGAATACGCCGATCTCGTTCGCTCGACCGGGATCTCGCCGCCGACCGCGATCCTTCCCGCACCGTCCACATCGAGTGACACAGCCCGCTTGCCCAGGAGCGACATCGTGGTGATCGCCGCAGACGTGCTTTCCCCCAGAGCGATCGACCCGTCCAGTGTGAAGTCCACGCGCGCGAGTCCGTTCTCGACCTCGATCCGGTCCACCGTCCCGATCTTCACGCCTGCGGCATTGACCTCGTCTCCCTGCGCCAGGCCGCCGGCGTCGGCGAACACCGCGCTGTATCCGACGCCTGATTTCAAGAACTGGAGGTTCTGATACTGCAACGACGCCAGTACGACGGCTGCCGTGACGACCAATCCCACGACGCCCACTCGTACTGCCTGGTTCTGTGCCATCTCTCTCATCGGGGCGCACACCTTCCGGTCGTCTGGTCCACCAAATCGACAGTGAGCGGTGTGCCGTCTGCCCCGTCGACTTTCAGCGCGATACCGCAGAGATAGAAATTGAAGAACGATCCGTACGAACCCACTCGGATCAACTGCCTGTAGTTCGACGGCATCGATGCGAGAATCCGATCGAGCTCACTCTGCTGGTCGATCAGCGGAGTCAGGCTTGCATCCAGTTTCGACAGGTTCCCGGCGATGTCCGGGCGAACTCCGGCAAGGAGATCGGCGAAGGTACCCGATGCGGTGTTCACGCTGTCGACGGCGCTCCCGATCATCTCCCGATCCGCCGCGAGCCCACTGACCAGCTGCTGTAGGTGATCGAGAGTGTCACTGAACTGACCACCGCGGCTGCGCAATTCGCTGAGCACACCGTCGAGGTTGCCGATCACTCGACCGATCAGTTGGTCGCGGTCTGCGAGAGTGTTCGTAATCGATCCGGTGTGCGCCAGCACCGATGCCACAGTTCCGGACTGGCCTTGAAACACCTCGAGCAAGGACATCGACAACGCGTTGACCTGCTCCGGGTCCAGGGCTTGAAACAGCGGCTTGAAACCGCCGAGTAGCGCATCGAGGTCCAGTGCCGGCGCGGTGCGATCGACGGGGATGCTCTGGCCCTCGGGTTGCGGTTCCGCGATTCCCGGGTCGTCGAGCAGTTCGAGGTACCGATTGCCCACCAGATCCTGATATCGAACAGCGGCCCTCGTCGACGTGGTCACGGTCTCACCCGCATCCACGCTGAAGCTCACGTGGGCACGATGATTCCCACCGAATTCGACCGAGCTGACGGAACCGACCGGTACACCGGCGATACGTACCTTGTCGCCCGCTCTGAGCCCGGAGGCGTTGACGAACTCCGCCGAGTACGACTTGGCGTCGCCGCCCCGCATCTGGCCGAACACGAGGATCAGCCCGGCGTTGACGAGGATCATCACAAGTACGAAGAGCCCGAACTTGACGGTGTACCCACGAACTTTCATCGGATCTCCGTCCCGAACAGATAGCTCATCAGGTCCGGGACCGTGTTCATCGGCTGCCCACCATTCGGTTGACGCTCGGGCGCAAACGGATTCACCCCGGTGTCGGTCACCAGGTACGGCGCGTTGACGTTCGGATCACGCAAAGGGAGACCCATACACTGCGGACCGCCGGTAGCCGCCACCTTGGGCAGGTCGTCGGGATAGCGGTACGGTTCGGTTCCGGCAATCAGACCTATCGACATCTTGATGCCCGGTTGACCGTTGTAGGCGCCGTCGCCGATCCGCTTGCTCTCCTGCAGACCGTGGAACATACAGGGAATCACCGGGGAGTATTCCTCGAGCAGAGCGGTCGTCGGACGTAGCAGGGAAAGAACGGTGTCGACGCCGTCGGCGTTGGCTCCCAGTACGTCCTCGCCGGTGCGGGCCAGCCCGATCACATTGAGCAGGAGTAGGTCGAGATTCTCCTGCTCGTCGAGAACAGTGGTGCCCGTGGTCGTGAGCGAGTCGAGGGTGTCCAAGAGGTCGAGAACGGCGTCGCGGTAGGTCTGCGTGACGGTCGGCAGGTCGGTCAGCACGTGATCGAGCGCCTCACGTGCAGTGTTGAATTCGGCCAATGACGTATCAGCTTGTTCGAGTGCGACACCGACGCGCTCGCCACGTCCTTGCAGGGCGGTCGAAAGTGCGCCCAATGTCGAATCGAGCTTGCCCGGATCCACCGTCCTGAGCACGGTGGTCAGTTTCTCGAACACGGTGTTCAACTCGACGGTCACCCGGGAAGCGTCGATCGTCGCCCCGGAGGCAAGGCGCGTGCTCGCGGGCCGTTCCGGCGAGGACAGACTGACGAACTTCGCGCCGAAGGCTGTATTCGACGTGATCGCCACCTCTACGTTGGCCGGAATCGACTCGAGCACTGCGGGATCGATCGACAACGACAGTCGCGCAGTGGCGTCGTCGCTCGTCGTGATGGACTCCACCGAGCCGACCGTCACCCCGGCCATCTTCACCCGTGCGCCGGGATCCATCACGAGTCCCGCGCGCTCCGCAATCACCGTGATCGGCACGCGCGGGACAAACGTCTGGTTGAAAGACGCGACCGCCAGGGCGATGACCCCGATGATCGCCGCGGCCAGGCCGAGCGCAGCCAACTTGTAGCCGTATCTGTGCACGCAGTCCCCCTAACCGGACAGATTGAAGTTGCCGGAACCGCCGTAGAGTGCGAGTGAGACGAGCAGGGTCACCGCAACGACGCAGATAAGCGAGAGCCGAACCCCGCGGCCCACTGCGGTTCCCACACCCGACGGCCCGCCGGACGCGTTGTATCCGTAGTACGTGTGGATCAACATCACCAGTAGTGCCATCACGAGCACCTGAACGAACGACCACGCGACGTCCACAGGATCGAGGAACGTCGTGAAGTAGTGGTCGTAGAGGCCGGACGACTGACCGAACAGGACGACCGTGGTGAACCTTCCGGCCAGAAAAGACCCTACGAGCGCCAGGGAGTACAACGGCAGAATCGCCAGCATCCCCGCAGTGACGCGTGTGCTGACGACGTACGGCACCGAACTGATCGCCATCGATTCGAGGGCGTCGATCTCCTCGCTGATGCGCATGGCACCGATCTGTGCGGTCGAACCTGCGCCGATCGTGGCGGACAAACCGATTCCCGCGATGACCGGCGCGGCGATACGCACGTTGATGAATGCCGAGAAGAAACCGGTCAGCGCTTCGACTCCGATGTTGCCCAACGAGCTGAAACCCTGAATCGCTATAGTGCCGCCCGAGGCGAGAGTCAAGAATCCCACGACTGCGACGGTGCCGCCGATCACCGCCAAAGCGCCTGTGCCCATGCTGATCTCGGCGACTAGTCGCAGTACTTCTTTCGGGTGCTTGCGAACGGCCCACGGGATGTGAGCGATGGCGCGCGCGAAGAAGACAGCTTGTCGCCCGACGTCGTCGATCGAGCGCGACGTCCGGGCCACCCGCGCGCGCGTGCGTCCGAACTTGCCGATCTGTGCGAGCGACTCCGACAAGGTCACCGGGGTCACCCCGCCGTCAATCGGATGCCGACCGCGGTGACGATGGTGTTGACGACGAACAACGCCATGAACGCATACACCACCGTTTCGTTCACGGCCTCCCCCACACCTTTCGGCCCACCACGCACCGACAGTCCGCGATAACAGGCCACCAATCCCGCGAGCATCCCGAACAATGCGGCTTTGACCATCGACAACGCCACCTCGGGCAGACCTGTCAGCAACGTGATTCCCTCGACGAACGCGCCGGGGTTGACGCCCTGGAGAAACACCGAGAAGGCGTAGCCCCCGGCAATACCGATGACGCAGACAAGTCCGTTGAGCAACAAAGCCACCACGGTCGACGCGACCACCCGCGGAATCACCAGCCGATTGATCGGATCGATCCCGAGCACCTCCATGGCGTCGATCTCTTCGCGAATTGTTCTCGATCCCAGATCGGCGGCGATGGCTGTCGCGCCGGCGCCTGCCACGATCAGCACTGTCACCACCGGACCGACCTGGGTCACGGCGCCTAGTGCGGCCCCGGCGCCGCTGAGGTCGGCGGCGCCGATCTCGCGGAGCAGGATGTTGAGCGTGAAACTCACCAGAACCGTGAACGGCACGGCCACCAACACCGTCGGCACGATCGACACCCTGGCGATCATCCAACTCTGCTCGAGAAACTCCTGCACCTGAAAGCGGGTGCGGAACAAGCCCACTGCAACATCGGCGCCCATCCGGTAGAACTGGCCGAGTTCGCGCATCGGGCCGGCAAGTGAAACTTTTCCGCTGTACATGTCAATGCCCCGAAGGACACGACGTGGAGTTGCCGTAATCGACCTTGAATTCCTTGATTCCGTTGAGCCATCCGGACGACAACCGGCTCGGATCGCCGAGTTTGCTGATGTCGGGCATGTGATCGGCGATCTTGCCGAAGATCAGGTCGACCTCCATTCTGGCCAGGTTGGCGCCCACGCAGTAGTGGGGCCCGGTTCCCCCGAATGCGAGGTGCGGGTTCGGATCTCGGGTGATGTCGAAGACGTCGGGGTTCTCGAACACGGTCTCGTCGAAGTTGGCCGAGCCGTAGAGCAGTACGACGCGCTGCCCCTTCGCGATCGCAGTGCCGGAGATCTGTGTGTCCACCACTGCTGTCCGCTGCATCGACGTGAGCGGCGAAGCCCAGCGGATGATCTCGTCCGCAGCGGTGCGCGGACGTTCACGCTTGTACAGCTCCCACTGATCCGGATGTTCGAGAAACGCCATCATGCCGAGCGTCGTGGCGTTGCGCGTAGTCTCGTTGCCGGCGACAGCCAACATGATGACGAAGAAACCGAACTGTTCCGGGGTGAGTTTCTGTCCGTCGATGTCGGCATGCACCAAACGGGAGATGATGTCGTCAAGCGGTTCCTCCCGTCTCGCCTCGGCCAGTTGATAGGCGTAGCCCAAGATCTGCGCCGACGCCATCCGGGACTCGCCGGCGAGTGACTCGTCGTCGTAGCCCGTCATCTGATTCGACCATTCGTAGAGCTGACGACGCCCGTCCTGCGGTACACCGATCAACTCCGAGATCGCCTGCATGGGTAGCTCACTGGCGACCTGGCTGACAAAATCACCGCTGCCTTCCGCTACGGCGGCCGACGTGATGGCCTCGGCGCGCGCTTCGAGGCCTGCTCGCATCGCTTCCACCGACCGCGGAGTGAACAAGCGCGCCACCAACTTGCGCAACTGCGTGTGCTCGGGGGCGTCCTTGTTGATCAGGACGTGTTTGGTTGCCTCCAACTCCTCAGCGGAGATGTTGTCCTCGTGGCGCGGAATACAACCGTTGACGTTGCTGGAGAACTCCTCGCTGCGCAACGAGACGTCACGAACGTCTGCGTGACGGGAGACCACCCAACAACCACCGTCGTGGAATCCGCCGGTGCCCGGTTCCTGCGCGTTCCACCAGACCGGAGCGCACCGTCGTAGTTCGGCGAATTCGGCAAGCGGGACGCGCTCGCCGTACAGATGGGGGTCGGTCACGTCGAACCCGTCGGGAAGGTCGATCTCAGGCATTGCAGATGCTCCTTTACGGATTGGGCCGGGTTTGGCGTGCGAGCGCTAGTCGATCCGGTGGGCAGGGTCTCGGCTGTGCGAGTACTCCTTTGCCCACCGGTAATCCGGTTTACCGCTCGGCGCTCGAACAACGTCGTCGGCGATCCAGAAGGAACGCGGGATCTTGTAGCCGGCGAGATGACTGCGAGAGTGCTTCTCGATGGATTCGAAATCCGGTTCCACACCGTCGCGGATGCGAAGCACAGCCGCCACCCGATTGCCCCACCGCTCGTCGGCAACACCGATCACCGTCGCGTCGTAGATGTCGGGATGGGCCTTCACCACTGCTTCGACTTCTTCCACGAAGACCTTCTCGCCGCCGGTGTTGACCACCATGTTTCCCCGTCCGAGGAGGGTGACCGAGCCGTCGTCCTCGATCCGTGCCCGGTCTCCGGTCACCACTGCCCGTGCGCCGTTCACCTCGCGGAATATCTCGGCCGACTTCACCGGATCCTTGTAGTAGCCGAGAGGAACGTTACCGAGTTTCGCCAGCCATCCTTCGCCGCCCGAGCCCGGCTCCAACACTCGGTTGTCGTCGTCGACGACGACAGTGAATCTGTTGGCTCCCACCTTGGGGCCACCGCGCTGCTCGAGGCCCTTGGTTGCGAATCCGATTCCGCCGAAGCCTGTTTCGGAGGAACCGACCGAATCGGAGATCATCAGATTCGGAAATACGTCGAAGAACGCGTCTTTGACCGAACCGGAGAAGAGTGCAGCGCCGGACGCGAGTACAGCCAGGCTCGACGCATCAGGTTGCAATTCGCGATGGGCTTCGACCAGTGGACGACCCATGGCATCACCGGTGATGACCATGACCTGCGGCCGATATTCGGCGACGACCCGCCAGACGTGTGCGGCATCGAATTTGGGTTCGAAGATGACGGTGTTGCCCGAGAACAGCGCGTTGAACGTCGGCATCAACGCGGACGTGTGGATAAGCGGTGGAAGCATGCACCACCGCATGGGTTCGGCTGCCGCTGCGCCACCACGCGACTGTTGGTACTCGTCGGCGATCGGCTCTCCCGAATAGAAGTCGTAGCCGCCGGCCAACACCCGCCAGATGTCTTCCTGACGCCAGACGACGCCTTTCGGTCGTCCGGTGGTTCCGCCCGTGTAGAGAACGTAGACGTCGTCGCCGGAACGCTCTGGAAACGCGTGTTCACCTGTACGAAGTGGGGATTGGTCACCGAGGGCATCGCCGTACGCCACTGCCCTCGGAACCGACGGTTCATTCCCGAGCGCGAGTTCGTCGGGCACCTCGACGACGTGCTTCACCCGCGCTGTGGACAGCAAGGCTTCGGCGACTCGTTCGGCGAAACCACGATGGAAAACCAACGCCTCGAGATCCGCGTTCTCGTACAGATAGACCAATTCGTCGCTCGTGTAGCGGTAGTTCACCGTAATGGGAACCCCGCGGATCTTGAAGGCCGCGAGGACTGCGACCATCGCCTCGATCGAGTTGTGCAGGTGAATGCCGATGTGCGAACCGACACCCAACCCGACGGACTGGAAGTAGTGCGCCAATTGGTTCGCCCGCTCGTCGAGCTCACGGTAAGTCACCTCCTCACCGGACACGATCAGCGCGAGGCGATCGGGCATCGCGTCGACAGAATGCTCGAACAGGTCTGCGAACGTGTAAGCCATTGGATGAGTCCTTCGGGTTCGGTCACTCAGACGACGAAGAGAGGCAAGGGAATTCCGCGATCTTCGAATACGAAGGCCGCGCCGGTACTGACCTTCGTGATGGCTACTTCGACGCATTCCGGAGCCGGCGCTTCGGTGATGTCCACGGTTAGAAGGAGTCCCGCGGCATCTTCGGCCACCACTCTCACGGTGAAGTGCGGATTCACTCCGCGAACCAACGCCTGGAGGGCATCGAGATGCCCGCTGCCGAGCAAGGTCGGCCAACCGCCGTCGCGGTCGACAAGACCTTCTCGCGAGATCCACAGCTCCAGAGCATCGCCGTCGGGTCGAATCTCACTCTCCACGTATTGCTTCGGACTGAGCAAGGGGTGCACGGACAGGACCAACGCCAGCGATTCCAGAGTCGAAGGAAGGTCGAGCGCATCTCGGATGCGCTGTGCAGCCACTCCTGCGATTCCCGTGAGTTGCTTGCGAGTGATCTCGCGCGCCTTGTCCTCACTGGCACGACGGCGAACCGCGGCCAGAAAACCCAACGCCAACAAGTGATGCTGCACGCAGATCTCCTCTGCGATACGAACCAAGGCCGAACGTGAGAAGTCGGAGAACCTCAGGTCCGACAACAACGGCCCCGAATAGTCCGACCTACCTTCCCCGCCGTGATCGATCGGGCTCAGCACGACCGTCACCGCTTCACTGCGTCCGATCTGCTCGGTGTGTGCAGTCATCACGGGAGGAGTGTGTGACGGGTCGATGACAACGGTCCAGGCGCAGTGCGGATGTCGGTCTGCGGGTCTGCGCGGTGGTCGGTGAATCGGGCGGATCTGGGCGTGCGGGTTGGTCGCGATGGCAGTCGCATCAAAGGTCGGGTCCTCGATGTCGTGGCACATCGAAGTGACGAACTCGTCTCCCAACGGTTCGACGTCCATGAGCGCTCCGCAATGATCGAGCCAGAATTCACCGTGCAGCGGATCGTCGACCCGGTATCGAAAGTCCATGAACTGGGGCGGCGCGCCGATGTCGAGTTGTAGCCCTTTGAAAATGGTCACGACGTCGTCGCCCTCGTATCCGAGGGCCTTCTGCATGCGGCGGGTGTACCAGGGACTGGCCGATTCCCATTCCTCGACGGCCACCTGCGCCATTCCTTCGCGGCCGAACTCGACGATCAGATGTGCCATGCCCGAGCGGTCGATGAGTTGCCCGCACAAGAGCAACTCGGGCACCAGCACGGCAAGGTCGCGCTGCGAGAGTGCCTCGAAGGAATCGCGCACCGACATCGGACTCACCACAGCGGAACCGGCGCGGTTCCCACGCGATACCAACCCGGTAGGGGGTCGCCCGAGATCGATCGCTGGATCCGCCCCTGCATCCCCTTCGAGAGTGCGTTATTGCCGATCATCTCCATGAACAGTGCCGACACGTTCCCGAAGTCGAAGAAGTCACGCTGCCAGGACCATTGGAAATCTCCGCCGTAGCGGAACCAACTTCCGCCGATACCGTAGACGGAGTAATTGCTCCCGTCCTCACGCTTGGCGTCGGAAATCTGCTTCCACAAACCGATGACGTTGCCGCTTCGATCGTCGATGACGAAGTCTTGATACGGGTACTCCCAGCCTTCGAGGCCCTTCATCTCGAGACCGAGCGCGACTTCGCGAATTTCCTCGCGCCCCACCGCCATGAAATCCTGCTTGGGGCCGTAATTCCAACCGTACGTGGCGTCCTCGGTGTACATGTCCGCCAGCGGCTTCCAATCGCCGGCGGCTTCGGCCTTCTTGTTCGCCTCGATCCAGCGTTGGACCATCTCGTCGAGCTCTGCGCGGTCGAAACCGGTCATCTGAACTTCCTCCCTCGAGTACGTGAATTCGCTGCAATCAGTCGACAATCCGCTGCAATCAGTCGACAATTCTCAGTGCGCCGGTCGGGCAATACCTGACTGCCATCTCGGCTTCACCGCGGAGCGACTCAGGTGGGTCGGAGTCCAGAAGACTGACCTTCCCTCGCTTCGGAACGACGAAGATCTCCGGTGCTTCCAGTTCGCATGCCGCATGGCCTTGACACAGGTCGAGGTCGACTTCGACGTGCATGATCACCCCTCGCTCCCGGGACTCGTTCGGCGCCGGTACCTCACCGCGCACGGCTGCTGCAGCTGGACGACCATCTTGCTGTGATCGTTTCGGTAGGACTGCGACGGTTGCGCCATCTCGAACTCGTAGTCCCGCAGCAAGATCGAGAAGATCGCCTTGAGCTGCATCTGGGCGAACGCGGCGCCGACGCAGCGATGCCGGCCGGCTCCGAACGGAATCCACGTCCAGCGGTTGACGATGTCCTCTTGATTCGGGTCGATGTACCTGCCGGGATCGAAAGTGTCCGGACGCGGGAAGTCCTCGGCGATTCGATTGGAGATCGCGGGTGTCGCGGCGACAAGGTGGCCTTCTCTGATCTCGAAGCCGCTCACTTCGAAATCTCCACGCGCCACTCGTAACAGGATGATCAACGGCGGATGCAGTCGAAGGGTTTCCTTGACCACTGCCTCGAGAACCGGAATCTGTCGCAAAGCATGGAAACTGATGTCAGCGCCGTCGGAGTACAGATTGTCGAGTTCCTCGACCACGTCCGACATGGTGTCCGGATGCCGCAACATCTCGATCAGCGACCACGCTGCCGTGCCGGAAGTCGTGTGGTGGCCTGCAAACATCATCGAGATGAAGATTCCGGTGATCTCGTCGGCACTGAACCGGAGGGCGCCGTTCTCGTCCTTGACCGAAACCAACACGTCCAACATGTCGCGGTCCTCCTTGCCCTGTGGAGGATTCGCGATCCGGCCGTTCATGATCTCCTGCACCAGAGCGACCAACGCCAACCGGGCCTCGTCGCGTCGGCGGAAGCTCTCGATCGGCGCGTACGGATCCACGAAAGCCAAAGCATCCGTGCCTTGTTCGAGCTCGTGATACAGCTTGGCGAAGCTATCGTCGAGTTCGTCGCGGAACTTCTTGCCGATCAGGCACGCCGACGAGGTGTAGATGGTCAGCTCGGCGAAGAAGTCCAGCAGATCGATCTCACCTTCGTCTCCCCACTGCGCGACCATCGCCTCGACCTCGCGGCCGATCGTGGCGGCGTGCCCACGCATCTGTTCACCGCGCAGTGCCGAGTTGTGCAGCATCTCCTTACGCCGCTCCGGGCTGGCATCGAAGACCACGCCCTCACCGAAGATCGGCTTCATGAACGGGTACGCAGCTTGCTGGTCGAGATCTTCGTCAGTGGAACGGAAGAAGAACTCGTTTGCCTCCGCTCCCGACAACAAGATCACGGTGCGGTCGGCAAGTTGAAAGGCACCGACGTCACCGCACTCTTCGCGCACCCTGCGCATCAGCGCAATCGGGTCGGTTCTCAGTTCCTCGAGATGCCCGTGCGGGAGGTCCCCACCGGACACCCGCGGTGGCTCGGGCAGTGTTCGCGACGTCTCCTGCACTCCGTGCGTCATGTCGTCTCCTGTGAGTTCGCAGTGGGAAGTTTGTCCAGTGGTGCCTCGGGCTGAACTTCGACGAGCACGATGTGAGCCCCGCGCGGCGCCGACACGACGGCGACGATGGCATTGGCGATGTCCGAGGCACGCAGAAAGTAGCCGTGGCGGGCAAACCCCCACTTACTCCACGATTCCCCGACCGGCCCGATGATCTCCGGCGTCGTGTCCATCCCCATGCCGGTCAGTGTCGGCCCTGGTCGCACGATCGACGCGCGAATACCTGTTCCCTCCAGTTCCATTCGCATCTGACGTCCCATGGCTTCGAGTCCGGCTTTGGCTGCGTCGTACGCACCCATGAGCGGCCGCTGGCGTTCAGCGCAGTCCGAGCCGATCAGGACGAAGTCACCACGCTGACGTTGACGCATACCGGGGAGAACGCGGTGCGCCAATCGCTGCGCACCAACGAGGTGGACTTGAATCTGCCGGAGAAACGCCTCCGGATCCATCTCGTCCGCAGCGCCGAATTCGAGGTCACCGGCACCGGAGACGACGATCTCGGTGGGACCGTGCACCGCCTCCGCTGCCGCGACGAATCCGTCGACCGAATCACCGTCGGTGACGTCGAGGAAGTGTGCGTAGGCCTCGCCACCGTTACTGCGGATCTTCTCGGCAATGGCCTCGCACTCTGCAAGTCGACGCGCACCGAGGGCAACGGGGTGGCCGAGTTCGGCCAGGGCATACGCGGTAGCGGTACCGATTCCCGACGACGCACCACTGATCAGTGCGGGCCGGCGAGCCGGGTTGGGTTCGAAACGAGGCATCAGCGCACCTGCACTTTCACGGGTAGGGCCGCAAAGCCCCGAACATTGGTCGAATGGACACGTTCGATTCCGGACTCGTCGACCTCGTAGCTGCTGACCCGACGGCCGAATTCTGCGAGGGCGATCTTGGCTTCGAGCTTTGCGAGGTGGGCGCCGAGGCAAAAGTGAACGCCGCCACCGAAACTGGCAAGCTTGCCGGAGGAGCTTCGACCGATCTGGAAGCTGTCCGCGTCTTCGAACACGTCCGCATCACGATTGGCCGAACCGATCAGGAGCAATACCTTCTCGCCCGCGGGAATGGTGCGCCCGTGATATTCGAGGTCGACAACACTCGTTCTCGCCACGATCTGGCTCGACGTGTCGTAGCGGAGGGTCTCTTCCACCCACTCCGAGGCTCGTTCGGGATCGTCGAGCACGGGTGTGATCTGTGCGCGGTGGTGCGAGCCCCAGTACAGCGCGTTTCCGAGAAGCTTGGTCGTGGTTTCGTTTCCCGCCACCACCATCAAGAACATGAACCCGAGGATCTCCTGATCCGAGAGCTTGTCTCCGTCGGCCTCGGCGTCGAGCAACGCCGAGGTCAGATCGTCCGTCCGCGCGCGCCGACGCTGCGCGATCATGTCCTTGTAATAGCCCATCAGGCTGATCGAGGCGTCCACCGCTGGCTGCGGGACGTCGAGGACACCCGCCTCCCGATGTACCACCAGGTCCGCCTTACGCCGCAGTTCGGCTCGATCGGGTTCGGGGACTCCCATGAGCTCGGAGATGACGTCCATCGGCAGCTTTCCCGCCACCTCCGTGATCCAGTCGAACTCCCCTGTGCCCAGCGCAGGTATCAGGTGTTGCTTCGTCAGTTCGAGTATCCGTCCGTCGAGTTCCGCAACCCGCCGCGGTGTGAATCCGCGAGAGACCAACTGGCGCAACCGCATATGGCGAGGGTCGTCCATCGCGAGAAACGACATCACATAGTGTGCGTGTGGCCCGTATGCGGCGGGATCGAGAGACACTCCGTTTGCGCTCGACAGGCGCTTGTTGTCCTTGAACCCCTCGACCACGTCCGCATACCGCGACAACGCCCAGAAGCCCACGTCCGGATTGTGATAGAGCGGGGATTCCTCGCGTAGACGCTTGTACGTCGGATACGGGTCGTCGTGAAAATGGTAGTCGTACGGATTGAAGACCACCGGATCGATCAAAGCTTCTGTCATGATTTCTCCAGGATCAGTAGTGCGGATGCCTCGAGGCGTCCGGCAATTTGCGCGTAGGTTCCGTACCCGATTCCTCCGCGCAGAAGCGCTCCTGCATAAAGCATTTCGAGCGCTTCCAGCACTTCGGGCTCACCATTCGGATCCAACGCCGAGGCGAGCCTGCGGTGGATCTCGAACCCGATCCGGCCGCGGAGATGTTCCACTTCCGGATCGGTACCGAGCAGGGCGTTGGTCACGGCCGCAGATACCTCCGGTTCGTCCGCGAGAAGCAGAGCGATGTTGCGAAGCACAGACAGCACGTGCGCGGTGCGATCCAGTCCGGCACCGTCGGGCGCCGACGACCCCTGCAGTCTTCGCCAGAAGACCTCGGCGACCAGATGCTCCTTGGACGCGAAATACGTGTAGGCGGTGGCAGTTCCCACGCCGGCCTCGGCCGCAACCGAACGGATACTCAGACCGGAAAACTCTTGTTCGCGTAAAACTTTCACGGTCGCCTCAGCAAGTCTGGCTACCGTCTCCGCCTGTTTGCCCGTGAGGCGCCGACGGGTGGATTCGTAGACAACCGATCCCCCGCCACTTCGCTCGCCCCGTTTGCTGGACACGTGTCTGGACGTTACTACAGCGTCGTGTCCAGGGCAACGAAATGGCGAAACTCCGAAAATTCACCGCCGACAGGCAGCAGCAAGGCGAAAAGTTTTACTACAGACCGATCTTCATCCCGGCACCGGCGTCGACGCGCAGTTGCTGGCCAGTCACGAAACGCGATTCGTCGGAGGACAGGTACACGACTGCATGCGAGATGTCCGCGGGCTCGACCCACGGAGTCGGCATAGCCTGCATGAACGGGAACGTCACTGCCGCATCCTCGGCGGTCGGATTCTCGAGATCAGGACGGAACGTCCGGTACATCGGCATGCTCTGCAACATGTCGGTGTTCACGTTGGTCGGGTGAATCGCGTTGACTCGAATGGAGCTCGGCCCGAGGGTCAGCGCCAACGAACTGGTGTAGGCCTGAATCAGCTTCTTGGCCAGGCCGTATCCGTCTCCTCCCGGACCCTGGAGCGCCTGCTGACCGTTGAATCCGGTCTGCGGCACCAGGCCGGCGACAGATCCGATCGCGATGATCGAACCCCCTTCGCCGAGATACTCCATCGATGCGTGCACTGTGTTGACGACACCGAGAAAGTTCACGTCGAACGCGTCGACAAAACCTGCGGTGGACACATGCTTGCCGAGCGGACAGATACCGGCATTCGCCACGACGACATGCAGTCCGCCCAACTGGCTCACCGCCTCCGCCAGGGCCGTTTCGAGTCCGGTGCGATCGCGGACGTCGACCCGGGCCGCCACCACCTGCTGCCCGGTCTCTTTCACCAGTCGAGCCGTCTCCTCGAGATCGGCAGGACTGGCGAGTGGATACTCGTTGCTGGCGATGTCGGCACACAGGTCGAAGGCGATGACATGCGCGCCCTCGCGTGCCAGGTGAACGGCATGACTGCGCCCCTGACCTCGCGCAGCGCCGGTCACCAGCACCACTTTTCCGTCAACTCTGTTCATTCGATTACTCCTCTGCGGGTATGGACGGTGTGGTGAACCGTAGCGGCGCCTCACCGGACGTGAGGCGCTTTTCGTCGAGGCCGATCCACCGACTTTCGAACAACTTGGCTCGAAATCTCTTATGCCCCAAAACCCATTGCCTCAATCCGAAGTGTGAACTAGAGTCCAGACACATGTCCAGAAAGAGAGGGCTCGCGCTATGACGCTTCGACCCGCAGACAGTTCTGCACTTCTCGTCGACGGAAAGCTGATTCCCGGATCGGGCGGAACTTTCGAAGTTTTCAATCCGGCAACAGAGGAACTGATCGGCCGCGCTGCCGAAGGCACCGCCGCGGACATGGATGCGGCCATCGCCGCCGCACGCCGTGCATTCGACGGCACCGAGTGGGCGCGCGATCACGAATTTCGCGCTCGCTGCCTGCGCCAACTGTGCGAGGCACTCCAGTCCCACATCGAAGAACTACGTGAGATCACTGTTGCCGAGGTGGGCGCGCCCGTCATGCTGACGAGCGGCCCACAACTCGAGGGCCCGATCGAAGATCTTCGCTACTGGGCCGACCTGATCGAATCCTATGCGTGGGAACAAGATCTCGGCCACGCGTCACCCATGGGCATACCCACCCATCGCCGATTGCTCAAGGAAGCAGTTGGCGTCGTAGGTGCGATCACACCGTGGAACTTCCCGCACCAGATCAATTTCGCCAAGCTCGGTCCCGCCCTCGCAGCCGGCAACACCATCGTTCTCAAACCCGCGCCGGACACGCCCTGGTGCGCCGCGCTGGTCGCCAAGGTGATTGCAGAGGAAACCGAGATCCCGGCCGGCGTAGTCAACGTCGTGACGTCGACGGATCACTCCCTAGGCGCGCAGCTGTGCAGCGATCCGCGCGTCGATCTCGTGTCCTTCACCGGTTCCACCGCCACCGGACGCACAGTGATGGCCACGGCCGCGCAAACTCTCAAGAAGGTCTTCCTCGAACTCGGGGGTAAGTC
>NZ_JBHTSW010000042.1:0-52414 GCF_042794945.1 Rhodococcus sp. NPDC056506
CGCAACGGGCGGGCACACCTTCCGGTGTGCCCGCCCTTTCGGTTCGATCGATGGCTACTGGTCGCCCCGTGTCTTGGGCCGCGCTTGACCCTGGACTTCCATCTGCAACTGGTAGCGGTCGGATCGGTACCAACTGCGAGTGTGCTCGACCGGTGCGATCTCGCTGAACGACACTCGATCGAAGTACAAGACCGGAGCGCCTTTACGAGTGCCCAGGAGAGTCGCGATCTCAGTACTGGCACCGTCTGCACTGACCGTCTGTTCTGCCCGATCGATCGGCTTGTCGTACCTGTCGGCAGTCGCCCGGTAGATCGACCCTGTCAAGTCCATGTCGAGCAGACCCGGCAACAGTTCAGGATTGAACCAGCCGTCGTCGACGCTCACCGGCTCGCCATCGGCGAGGCGTAAGCGCTTGACGTGATAGCCCTCGGAACCCGGTCGCATATTCAGTGCGGCAGCAGTACTTTCGGGGACAGGACCCTGTTCACTGACCAGGACCACAGTAGTGGGATGGTGCCCCTGGGCACGCATTTCTTCGGTGAACGACGCAAGGTGCAGCTTGGACTGGACGGCACGGTGCGCCACGAAGGTGCCCTTGCCACGTACACGCACGAGATGTCCGTCATTGACCAGTTGTCCGATGGCTTCACGAACGGTGATCCGACTGACGCCGTAGTCCTGCATCAGGTTTCGCTCGCTGGTCATCAAGTCGCCAGGCTGGAGTTCTTGGGTGCACTTGCGCAAGAGAATGGTGCGCAACTGCTCATGTTTGGGTATTGCGCTGTCGCGCAAATGAACGGGCATCACAGCGACTGTCCCTCCGAGAAATGAATAGTCGTCTATTCGCCGACGATATCGATATGAAATCGCGGGCAGGTCCCGACCGGACCGGTCCAATTAACGATACTGGAATTCACGACAGGAAACTAGCACCAGTCCGGAGTTGTCCGTTTTCAACCGTCCAACCGTCGGTAGATGGACCGTATTTCGTCCAAGGCGACGTTCTGCTGAGCCATGTCCAATCCCAGTGCCGCAACCGCCTCGCGCAGCCGTCGGACATCCAGATCGTCGATCGCCGCACGAAAAGGCACGTTCGGTAGCGCCGGCAGCGCGGCCGCGATTCCGAACCAATTCTCGACGTCGAGCGGAACTGTCGACTCGTCTTCCACTCCGCCGATCAACTGCTCCAGGTCGACACCGCGAAGTCTCAGCAACCTCAGCGGATCGGTGTCGATTCGCTCGGCGGTCAAGAACGCCACGGCCGCAGCGTGTTTGCACGGCCAACCGACATCGGGGCAGGTGCAGTCGAAGCGGAAAGCAGACGGGCCGTCCGGTATCAGTTGAGCGGCAAGCATATCGGGGACAGTGCCGGACACCAGTGCGGCAAGGCTTCCCGGCACTCGGCGGATCTTGGTGATGATGTCGTCGATATCCGATTGATCAAGGGTCTCGATCGACAGAGTGGAAACAAATGGCTGCAGTTGACTGCCCTGAACTTCGGCCGTCACCACTCCCGGTTCGATGTCGAGCGCCAAGACCTGGCCCGAACGAGCGTACGTGCGCCCCCGAGTGACACGAGGTTTGTCGCCGATTTCTTCGACGACGCGGACAAAAGCCTTGCCCCAGAACGTCCTCCCGAACGCGGGGCGGGGCTTGACCGGCGCAGGGGCTCGTCGTCGAGGCCCGGTGTACTCACTGAAATCGGGGCCCTTGCCGCGCGCACTCATTCGCCCACCGCGTCGTCGCCGAGTCGCAACAACTCGTCCAGTTGCTCGACGCTCATCTCCGTCACCCAGTTCTCGCCCGTCCCGACTGCAAGTTCAGCGAGTTCGCTCTTACTCGCGATCATCGTGTCGATCCGCTCTTCCAAAGTTCCGACGCACACCATCTTGCGGACTTGCACGTTCTTTCGCTGGCCGATGCGGAACACACGGTCCGTCGCCTGATTCTCCACCGCGGGGTTCCACCATCTGTCGAGGTGAACCACGTGATTGGCCGCTGTGAGATTCAGGCCGGTGCCACCGGCCTTGAGCGAGAGCACCATGATGGGCGGGCCGCCTTCACCTTGGAACGCCTCGACCATGGCGTCCCTTCCGGCTTTCGACACTCCGCCGTGCAGGAACGGAACATCGGTGGTGAACCGGTCGGCCAGGTACGGCACCACTAATTCTCCGAACTCACGAAACTGTGTGAAAAGCAGAACCTTCTCGTCGTCGGCGGTGACCGACTCGACGATGTCCTCGACAAGACCGAGTTTTCCCGAACGGTGTTGCCCGCGGCGCATCATCGGCGATCCGTCGCGCAGGAAGTGCGCCGGATGATTGCACACCTGTTTGAGTTTGGTCAGCGCAGAGAGGACGGCACCCTTGCGCTTCATGCCTTCCGTCCCCTTGATCTGCGCCATCATCTCGTCCACCACCGCGCGGTACAACGCGGCCTGTTCCTCACTGAGATTCGCTCGAACCGTCATCTCCTGTTTCTCGGGTAGATCCGCGATCACGGAGGGATCGGTCTTCACCCGCCGCAGCACAAATGGTGACGTGACGGCTCGCAGTCGCGAGACGGCAAGTTGGTCTTTTTCCCGCTCGATCGGTACGACAAACCGTTTACGGAACATCTGCTCCGAGCCGAGCACCCCTCGATTGGCAAAGTCGAGGATGGACCGCAGCTCGTCCAGTCGGTTCTCCACCGGCGTTCCGGTGAGAGCAACTCGGTGGTCCGCAGGAATGCTGCGAGCAGCGCGCGCCTGAGATGTCTTGGCGTTCTTGATGTGTTGAGCTTCGTCGAGCACCACTCGTCGCCAGTCGAGATCCTTGAGCGCCGCGACGTCGCGAGTCATGAGTGCGTAGGTGGTGATCACCAGATCACTCTCACGAACTGCCTGTTCCAACTCCGCCCCGGTAGCGCGGTCCGAACCGTGATGAACGTAGACACGCAGGCTCGGCACAAATCGCGCCGCTTCACGCTGCCAGTTTCCGACCACCGACATCGGGCACACCAAAAGCGTTGCTGTCTTGGACTTCTCGTGCGCAAGTAGCGCCAACAGTTGCAGCGTCTTACCCAAACCCATGTCGTCGGCCAATACCGCACCGAGCCCGAGAGCGCTCATGTACGCCAACCAGTCGAGACCGCGTCGTTGATACGGACGCAAAGTCGCATTGACCGTCGACGGCACCGCGACCTGCTGCGGAGCCACCGACTGGTCGAGTAAGGCGGAAGCCCATCCGGTTGCCTTCACTTCCTCGACCGGCAGGTCTTTGAGGTCGTCGGCGATCAAGTCCTTGATCAGATCGACAATCGCTCGGTCCCCGCTCGAATGCCGTTGACTGACAAAACGAGCCGCGCGGGCCAGGACGTCTTTGTCCGCCTGAACCCACTCGCCGCGCAACTGGACCAGATCGGACTTCGCATCGACGAGTCGGGTCATTTCCTCGGCGGTGAGAACCTTGTCTCCGAGCGCCAATTCCCAATCGTATTCCAGCAATTGGTCCATACCGACCGTACGATTCTCCGCCACGATAGGAGATGCCGCCGACGTCACCCGCACACGCAGTGAGGGAGATACCACGTTCCACGCACGCGGGAGCAGCAGCGTGATCCCTCGCTCCCGCAAGACAATCGCGCCATGTCCGACCAAGTCCATCACGACAGGAGTGGGCAGCAACAGGTCGAGACTGTCTTCGTCTCGCGGCACGTCGCGAAAACGGGGGTAAGCCTTGATCGCCTCTTCGAGCTTGCGGCTGCCGAGCTGGATGCGTGTGGGATCGGCCCGGTGCAGTCGAACACGCTCGGGTGCTTCGCCTTCGGGACGTAGACACACCTGAAGGCGCCACAGCGCGTCGTCGTCCGGATCGGCATTGTCGTCAAGTTCCGGTTCGATCAGACGCAGAACCAGGTCCGGCTCTCCGGCGGTGAACGTCGAACCCCATTCGGAGAGTCCCTCAGCCGCTCGTACCGACGCTTCGTCGAAAGAGTCTCCGGACAGCACTGCCTGCCACAGCGGGGTCTGCATCACCGGTACCGAGCCACCGAGAACTCGACGAACGATCGGATCCGTGAATTCGTTCGTGATGTCTTCGATCGTCGCCCGCGGCGAGCCAACAGCCCGCTGCACCGGCGGCATGGCAACTACCAGTTCACCGATCCAGGCGCGCTGGCGTTCCCCTACGGACAACTGCCAACGCGGCCACCAATTGCCTTCGGCCCGCGTCAGAGCCGGTACCACTCGCCCAGCACGTACCCAACGGTCGATCCCCCGCGCCACGTGCACGAGAAAGTGCAGGTCGCCGGCGATTCGCTGGTCGTCGGCCTTGAACCGCAGCAAGAGATCGACTGCGTCCGGTGGTGCCACCGCAACAGCTGCGTACTCACTCTGCAAAGGCCCGCCAGGCACGGGCGGCATAGCGACATTCACACGATGACGGAACTTGCGATGCAGGACAGCACTGACCGGATCACGGGGATCGTCGGTCCCGGCACCGTCGTGCCCGTCGACCCACAGTTTGAGCCCCGATCCCGGTGACCAGAGTCCATGCAGCATCCGACCATCCAATCAGGTGCCACCGACACCACTACTCCTCACCACCCTTCCGGACCGCCCTATCGATCTGGCAGGGCAATAGGCTGGCAGGCATGACGACGGCATACGGCTTCACCGAGTACGGCGGACCCGACACACAGTCCTACTTCGACGTCACCCTGCCACCGCCCGGCGCGGGACAACTGCTGGTGTCGGTCCGAGCTGCGGGAGTCAACCCAGCCGACTGGAAGGTTCGCGCTGGCACGCGAAAAGACACCGTCCCGGTGACGCTGCCTGCGGTTCTGGGCCGCGAAGTGTCCGGTGTTGTCATCGGAGTAGGTCCGCGGGTCACCGAGTTCGAGGTCGGCGACGAGGTGTTCGGCGCTACCGCCACCGGCTTCGGCGGATACGCCGAGTCGACATTGCTCAACGTCTCGTCGTCAGCGCACAAGCCACCTACCGTGCCGTGGGCGGACGCCGCGGTGCTGACGGTCGCGGCGGGAACGGCCTACGACGCTCTCCACGATCTCGGCCTCGAGCCCGGGGCGACACTCCTGTTGCTCGGCGCCGGTGGCGGCGTGGGTCGCAGCACGATCGCTCTTGCACTGCCGCAGAGCATCAACGTGATCGGTGTCGCGAGCGAGTCCAAGAGAACCGCGATCGAGGAAGCCGGAGCGCGCTGGGTTGCGTCGGGGGACGGATTTGCCGACGACGTGTCCGCGTTGTCCCCAGTCGGAGTGGACGCGGTTTTCGACCTGGTCGGCGGGGACACTTTCGCCCGCGGTGCCGCGCTCGCACGATCGGGCGCGCCGATCCTGAGCATCGCCGATCCCCTGGCGGCAAGCCGCCTTGGCGGCGGCGGAGTCGAACGCCGAAGGACTACAGCAGTATTCACAGAGGTGGCGGCACTCGTAGCCGATGGGACCCTGAACCCGTTTGTGTCGGGTCGCTACCCCTTCTCCCGCGCTGGTGACGCACTCGCTGCAGTCGAAGACGGCCATGCCGCCGGCAAAGTGGTGATCGAGTTCGGCTGATTCCTGTCGGCCCGCGGTGGTTCAATCACCGTCTACGACGGGCAGGGTTCAATCACCATCTACGACGGGCGGGGGCACAGGTGGTTGCACGGTTATTCGCGATCACGTCGATGCTCGTGCTCGTATGTCTCGTCGCGTCCTGTGGATGGTTCGGGGACGAGCGTCTCGAGTCGGCCCCGGGCAGCCCGACGCGATCGGAACTCGAAGAGTTGCTGTCCCGGACCGCGATCGTCGACAAGCGCCCACATCCGGGTGGATACGAGCGCGGCTGCGGTAACGGCGAGGCCTGCGTCTTCGGCCCCGCTTGGTCCGACGACCAGGACGCACCAGGTGGCCACGACGGGTGCGATACCCGCAACAACGTCCTGGCCCACGATCTCTCGGACGTGGTGTTCAAACCAGGAACACGTGACTGCGTCGTACTGTCCGGTGCGATGACCGACCCGTACTCCGGTGATCACATCGAATTCGAACGCAGCCAGGCCAAGTCCGTCCAAATCGACCACGTCTTCCCGCTCGCCGCGGCCTGGGACTTCGGCGCGAACTCCTGGACTCCTGCGCTGCGGATGAGGTTCGCGAACGACACCTTACTGAACCTGTTGGCCGTCAACGGCCCTGACAACCAGTCGAAAGGCGACAGCACGCCCAGTGACTGGTTGCCGCCCGATCCTGCGTACCGATGTTTCTACGCCGGCAAGTACCTGACCGTCGCGATTTCCTATGGCTTACCGGTCAGCCGAGCTGATCATTCGACCCTGACGGATCTTGCCACTCGCTGCTGATCTAGCGGCAGTCCTTCACCACTCGCCCGCTCTGGATGACGAGTGCGATCCGCTCACGATCGGCAAAGATCGAGAGATCCGTCAACGGATTGCCGCGGAAGGCAACGAGGTCGGCGAACTTACCGACTTCGATGGTGCCGACCTCGTCGGCGATTCCGAGAATGTCGGCGTTGATCCGGGTAGCGGAAATCAGTGCATCCATGGGTGTTTCGACCTTCGCGCGCAGGACCAACTCCATCCCACGGCCCGTTTGATCGGTACCGATGAGGTCGGATCCCAGCCCCACTCTGACCCCGGCATTTCGAGCGGCGAGGAGCCCGTCGATCTGCCCCTGCATCATCTTTCCGATGCGAGCCGAAATCGATTCGGGCAGACCCGCCGACGCCGCACTGTCCGAGAGCGCCTGCACCACAGCCAACGTCGGTACCAAGGCGACGTCGTGCTCGGCCATCAACTTGGCGGTCTCGTCGTCGATATCGGAGCCGTGCTCGACGCATTTGGCGCCGGCAGTGACCGCGTTCCGGATTCCCACGTTGTTGTGGGCATGCACCGTGACATACGTACCGCGCGCATTGGCTTCCTCGACTGCGACTTCGATCTCGTCGACCGTGAACTGCGTGTCGGTGAGCTTGTCATGAGTCGATACCACTCCCCCGGTGACGCAAAGCTTGAGGAAGTCGGCACCCCTGCGGAACGTCTCGCGAACGTTCTTTCGCATTTCGTGCGGACCATCGGAAAGCAGAGACATACAACGCAATCCGGGGATGTCGTGATCGGACCAGTCCGAAGTCGGCTCCCACTCCGCTGCCAGATGTCCGTGTCCACCGGTCTGGCACTGGATCGGGCCGCACTGAATGATCCGCGGTCCCGGAATCTTGCCCGAGGCGACGACCCCGGCCAGTCCGCCGTCGATTCCGCCGCAGTCACGAACGGTGGTGAATCCCCCGTCGAGGGTCGACGCGCAGGTCGCGAACATGTCGGCAGCAAGCTCGGCTACCGAGATCTGACGCCGCAGGCTCGGTGCGAGATCGCTCGATCCACCGAGATGAACGTGTGCGTCGATGAGGCCGGGCGTGATCGTCAGCCCGGTGCAGTCCAGCACCTCCGCTCCCTCGGGTGACGTGCCACCGAGTGCACTGATGCGCCCGTTTTCCACAGCAACAGCGCAGTTCTCGATCGGGTCGGCGCCCGTTCCGTCGATGATCGTTGCACCGGTCAGCCATACGACAGACATATTGAATGTTCCTCCGACGTGTACCGATCGCCGGAAGAATCCGCCGACATACCGAATAGGGTTCGGTTAGTATGATGCATATCGGCTCCCGAAATCAAGAAGTTGCCGTCAATCGATCAAGTCCGAAGATTGCCCGCGAGTCCGAGATTGCCCCGAATCCCTCACCAGGAGAATCGATGCCGCGTCCCACCCAGCCGATACTGAACACCGGCAACATCACCGATGCGGCATTGGACGCTGTCGACGCGACCGGCGACTTCACCATGCCCGGGATCGCCAAGCAACTGAACGTGACTCCGTCTTCGCTCTACACACACATTTCAGGTCGATCCGAGATCGTCGAACTCATGCGCATCCGCGTGATGTCGTCGATCTCGGTCCCCGAACCACCCGCAGGGTGGAGCGAGCGGATCAGCGCGTGGGGGTGGGCGTATCGCCGAGCTGCGGTCGAGCACTGGCGCCTCATCCCGCTGCTCATGACACGAAGCGTCCGTACCGAGGTGACTTTCGCAATCGATACTGCACTGGTTCAAGCATTTTCGGACGGCGGTTTCGATCCGACCGACACTCGTCACGCAATTTCCACACTCGACAGTCTGGTTCTCGGATCAGTCGTGAAACTGTCGACGCCTGACGTCGCATGGACCCAATCCTCCAACCCGAGCGAGATCACGCGTGAGGCTACGACACCACTGCGAACTGACGACACCTTCGACTTCGGCCTGCGAACCCTGATCGCCGGATGGATGGCTCAGCGAGTCGTCCGCCTGTATACCGAACCCCATTCGGATTTTCCGGTCACTTCACGGTGAACGACCTGGTGTGCCAGCCAGTGGCTCCACCGGGAATCGGCGGAGTGCGCTCTTCCACCTGAACGTTCCCGTCCAAGTCCGTCGCTCTGACCTGCACCGTGTGCAAGCCTGAGCCCGCGTCCCACATCCAGGACCATTGACGCCACGTGTCGATCGAGTACTCCTGCGCCAGCGTCGCCGGTTGCCATTCACCGTTGTCGACGCGAACCTCGACCTTCTCGATCCCGCGATGCTGCGCCCAAGCAGTTCCCGCCACAAGCACCTGCCCCGGCTCGATCGGCGCCAAAGCTGCCGGTACCTCGATACGCGAGGACGTCTTGATCGGTGCCTGCGCGCCCCAACCGCGCTGGGTCCAATAGGCCTCGACCTTGTCGAAACGCGTCAACTCCCACTCCGTCACCCACTTGGTGGCGGACACGAAACCGTACAGCCCCGGAACCACCTGCCGAACGGGATAACCGTGCTCGAACGGCAACGGTTCACCGTTCATCGCCACGGCGAGGATCGCGTCGCGGCCGTCCGTGACTATCTCGACGGGAGTCCCGACCGTGAAGCCGTCGACGCTGGTCGAGAGGAGCATGTCGGCGTCGGGATGGACACCGACTTCGTCGAGCAGATCCTTCATGGGGTAACCGATCCACTTCGCATTCCCGGCCAGAACGCCACCTACCTCGTTGGATACGCAGGTCAGCGTGATCACTCGTTCGATCGGCGTTCGCGCCACCAGATCGTCGAACGACAACGTCATCTCGCGGTCCACCATTCCGTGAATCCGTAGTTCCCACGAATCCGTCGTCAGTTGCGGAACAAGGAGCGCGGTGTCGATTCGGTAGAAGTCGTCGTTGGGCGTGATGTACGTCGATGCGCCCGAAATCCCGATGTCCGCACCCGCCGGAATCGGCGGCGCCGGGTCAGCGGCGGTGGGCACGACGAAGTCTTCACGATTCGCCACCGCGCCGGCGATTCTCTGCCCCACGAACTTTCCGGCCGCGCCCGCTGCCGCAGCCACTGCCAACGCCGCACCCGCGAGCAGAAGGAACTGACGACGAGGCAACCACGAGTCGGCGACGCCCGGCGAGAGCGGCACCTCCAGTTGCATTATCAACAACCGCAGGGTTGCGACGCCCGCCACCACACCGACCAGCGTCGGGAACACGTACATCGCATCGGCAGTCGGGCGTTGCATCGCCGCATACACACCAACCGCACCCAGAAGAACGAGGATGACACTGCCGATCGGGCGGCGTCGCCGTTCCAGTAATCCGGCCACCGCGCCGAGCAGAACTATCAAGATCGACATTCCGATGAACAGCGCCGGCTTGTCGTTGGTGCCGAAAGTGTCGATCGCGAACTCTCGGGCCCACGCCGGCGTTCGGTCGACGGTGGTTGCACCTACCGCGTAGAACGGCGATGCGTCCGGGTTGATCGGCAGCGCCACCAGTTCACCGATACCCAGGACGACAGCCGCGGCCAACACTCCGGAGATCGCATGGGCAGCCCACCTACGGCGCGGTGGACGAGATTCGGTGCTCGGGTGCTCGTCGATGTTCTGTGTGACCATGTCGTCTCGGCTCTGTCGGTGCGAGTGGTGCTTCGATCGGATACCCGACATTCGGCGCTGCGGGACATCCGGATGGGTGTCCCTCCTCCATCAAGAACTACCCCGTCGTCGCGATTAGAGTGGGAACGATGACCGTCGACCTCAACAAGGACACGCTGCTGTGCATGTCGCTCTCCGGGCGACCGAGCAATATCGGCACCAGGTTTCACAATTACCTCTACGAGGAATTGGGCCTGAACTTCGTCTACAAAGCCTTCACCACCGAAGACGTACCCGCCGCGATCGGCGGCATACGCGCACTCGGGATTCGAGGATGCGGGGTGTCGATGCCGTTCAAGGAACAGGTCATCGAGCACATCGACGTCATGCACGATTCGGCCAGTGCTATCGACTCCGTGAACACGATCGTCAACGAGTCCGGAGTGCTGCACGCCTACAACACCGACTATCAGGCGGTGGCCGATCTGCTGCGTGACAACGACGTCGACACGAGCCTGTCCGTCGCTGTCGCCGGAAGTGGCGGCATGGCCAAAGCAGTCGTCGCTGCGGTGCGCGACACCGGGTTCACCGATGTCACGGTGATCGCACGCAACCGGGAAGTAGGGTCAGCGCTCGCGAAGCAGTACGGCTTCGAGTGGCACGCAGAGCTGGGCGAGTTGCGTCCCGGTGTGCTGATCAACGCGACTCCGATCGGCATGTCCGGCGGCGCGGAAGCAGATGCATTGTCGTTTCCCGAACGAGCAGTGCGCGCAGCCACGGTTATCTTCGATGTCGTCGCGATGCCCGCGAACACACCACTGATCGCGTTGGCGACCGAACTCGGCAAGACGGCGATCACCGGAGCATCGGTCATCGCTCTGCAGGCTGCCGAGCAGTTCGTTCTCTACACCGGTGTGCGTCCGAGCGCGGAGCAGATCCAGCGAGCGTCGGAATACTCACGGGCCTAGGACCACGACGCCGTGAACGAGACCGGGGAGACTCCACCTCAACAACTCGCGCGGAACTTCAACGAGTTGTTGCAAGAACTGCGCGTCGCGCTCTCTGGTGTGCAGATCCTGTTCGCCTTCTTGCTGGCCGTGGCATTCACCGAACGCTACGAGGAAGCGTCGGCGTACATCCGCGGCATCCACTTGGTGACGGTGATCCTTGTTGCCATCTCGTTCGGGTTCCTGATGGCACCCGCGGTCTGGCATCGCATGCTTTTCCGCCGTGGGCACCGCGAGAACATATTGCCCGTGGCCAACCGATTCGCCCTGTGCGGCATAGCCTTTCTGGCCGCCTCCATGACCGGCACGGTCCTGTTGATCGCCGAGGTCGCCGTCGGCGGAGTTGCCGCAAAGGTTTTGGCAGCGTGCGCCGCGATCATGTTCACGGCACTGTGGTTTCTCGTGCCGTCATTCATCGATCGCACCAAGAGCTGACTCAGGCTCCGGTGTCGACGGCGCGAGTGCTGTCGTTCGACCACTGTGACCATGAGCCCGGGAACAGAGTCGCGTCGTAACCTGCGATCGCGAGCGCCGCAATCTCGTGCGCTGCAGTCACTCCGGACCCGCAGTACACCGCCACCTTGTCTCCGACGCCCAGTCCGGCGAACCGCTCACGCAGGCCGTCCGCATTCACGAACCGACCGTCGCCGGTGATGTTCTGTGCGGTCGGCGCGCTCACCGCACCGGGGATGTGCCCTGCGACGGGATCCATCGGCTCGACCTCGCCGCGGTACCGCTCCCCCGCTCGGGCGTCGAGAAGCACACCGCCCGCACGCGTCCAGTCGCCGACGCCGTCGATGTCGACAGTCGGCATGTTGCCGCCGGTGAAAGTCACGTTGCCTTCAGTGACCGACTCACCGATACCGGCCGCCAACGGCAGTCCCGCGGACTCCCAGGCCTGTAGCCCGCCGTCGAGTAGTCGGACATCCGAGAGCCCGGCCCACCGCAGCAGCCACCAACCACGGGCAGCGGCCGTGTTGCCGGTGGCGTCGTAGAGCACCACCGAATCACCGTCGTCGATTCCCCAACGACGCGCAGCGTCCTGCAGGTCTTCGAGACTCGGCAGCGGGTGCCTTCCCTTTTCCGGCGACGGCGGCGAGGCAAGTTCCTCGTCGAGGTTCACGAATACCGCGCCGGGAATATGGCCGTCGCGAAAATGTTGCTCGCCGTTCGAATCACCCAGCGCCCATCGGACATCGAGCAATCGCGGCGCAGCGCCGGCCTCGATGAGAGCGGACAGTTCTTCGACGTCGATCAGCACGGGAAGTGTCATGAGCCCATCCTGACACGAACTCTCACGCAACCCCGAAGAAGGCACCGAGGCCCACCAACAACACGCCCGTCACCACATCGATCCTCTTGCCGACGCCAGGGCGACGCAGCTTCTTGCCGGCTCCGGCCGCCAGCACCACCACGATCGCCCACCACAACGCTGCGGCGACGACCGTCGCGCCCGCCAACATCAACGTGCGCAGCCCTGCGCCTTCACCCGGCTCGATGAACTGCGGGAGGAGTCCGAGAAAGAACAACAACGCCTTCGGGTTCAGCAAGTTCGACAGGAATCCGTAGCGAAACGCCGTGGTGGCGGCAATCGGTTCCTTTGCCGCCGGAATTCCCTCGTCCGAGGCTCTGGCTTTGAATGCACTTCGGATCGCCGAGATGCCGAGCCAGGTCAGATATGCCGCCCCGGCGTACGTGAGCGCGGAGAGCAACTGCGGACGCGTCGCGACGAGGGCGGAAAGACCCAGTGACGCCGCAGCGGTGTGAACGAACAGCCCCGAGATCACGCCGGCAGCCACCACCGCGCCGGTCCGACGATCTGCCAGAGAATGACGCAGGATCAGGACAAAATCCGGTCCCGGCGTGAACAGGACGATGGATAGCAGGGAGCCGAAAGCGAGCCATTGACCGACACTCATCCGAAATACCTCACACCCGAGCTGATTCGAGACACATGTTCATGCCAGGAGTGTGCAACTGGATCCGGGAAGTTCAAAACGACTCCGGATATAGTTCGGCAGATGACGAAGAATGAGCCTCTGGATCCGGTGGACTGGAAGATTTTGGCCGAATTGCAGAACGACGCGTCGATCACCAACAAGGTGTTGGCCGATCGAGTCGGTTTGGCGACGTCCTCGTGCCACGAGCGCGTACGACGCCTACGCGCCAACGGGACGATCAGCGGCATTCATGCGGTTGTCGACCCGGCTGCGGTGGGTCGGTCGATGCAGGCGATCATCGCCGTGCAATTGCGACCGCACCGCCGCGACCTCGTCGACCGCTTCACAGCCGACGCGCTCGCATTGCCGGAAACCCTTGCCCTCTTCAACGTCTCGGGCCCTGAGGATTTCTTCCTCCACGTCGCGGTCCGCGACAGTGCTCATCTACAACGAGTACTGATCGACCACCTCGCCGCGCACCCCGAGGTCTGGCACGCCCAAACGCACCTCATCTACGGCAAAGCGGTCACCTCGCCCATCCGACCGGACAGGTAATTCGCGCCCCGAGGTGGTCGGGCAGAATCACTGACCATGTCGGACTCCACAGAAACAACCGAACCGGAAGCCGTTCGCAGCAACTCACAACCGATGAGCGCAGGCATCGTCACGGCCCTCGTCGGCTTCACCAGTTCGTTCGCGGTGGTGCTCACCGGACTCGCCGCCGTCGGTGCGGACGCAGCCGAGGCGGCGTCCGGTCTGTTGGTTCTGTGCGTGACCCAAGCATTGGGAATGCTCTGGCTCTCACGCCGGTACCGGATGCCGATCACCCTCGCCTGGTCGACGCCCGGTGCCGCTCTGCTCGCCGGCGCGGGTGCGGTCGAGGGTGGGTGGCCGGCCGCGGTCGGCGCCTTCGTCGTCGTGGGAATCGCGATAGTTCTGACCGGATTGTGGCCGACGCTCGGAAGAGTCATCTCGGCAATCCCGACGCCCCTCGCGCAGGCGATGCTCGCCGGAGTTCTGATGCCGCTGTGCCTGGCGCCGATCATCGCCGTCCGGGACGCACCGGCAGCGGTCGCACCGGTCATCCTGGTCTGGCTTGCGGCGCAACGCTTCTCCAAGCGATGGGCGGTTCCGCTCGCGTTTCTCACCGCGGCGATCGTGATCGGGATCAGCCTCGTCACGTCGGATCGCGCGCTCGACGCCGGCGCCATGATCCCCCGCATCGATCTCACCGCGCCGTCGTGGACCTGGCAGGCGATGATCGGCATCGCCGTTCCGCTCTACATCGTCACGATGGCTTCGCAGAACATTCCCGGTGTGGCGGTGATGAATTCGTTCGGATACACCGTTCCCTGGCGACCGTCGATGATCGTGACGGGTATCGGCACCATCGTCGGCGCTCCGGCCGGTGGCCACGCGATCAACCTCGCGGCAATCAGCGCAGCCCTGGCCGCCGCCCCCACCGCACATCCGGATCCCAAACGCCGATGGATCGCTGCCTTCACCGCAGGCTGGGCGTATCTCGTTCTCGCTGCGGGCGCGGCCGCCGTGGCCGCTCTGGTAGCTGCCGCTCCGGCCGGCGTCGTGGAAACTGTTGCCGGACTGGCACTCCTGGCAACACTGGCCGGTGCCCTCACTTCGGCGCTGAGCGAGGCGAGTGAACGTGAAGGCGCCGTGGTCACGTTTCTGATCGCCGCATCCGGCGTCAGTATCCTGGGAATCGGTTCGGCATTCTGGGCACTGCTGGTGGGACTGATCGTGCGTGCCGTCCTGCAGGGCACCACCCTGCCCTCACTCTCGCGAAAGTCCTCACTACAGTCGAAGCCGTGAGCACAGCGCAGACGCCCCCGTCGATCAGCGAGTTTCCCGTCCTCTGGCCCGTCCCGACGCGGTGGGACGACAACGATCACTACGGCCACGTCAACAACGTGACCTACTACTCGTACTTCGACACCGCGGTCAACGCCTGGCTGATGTCGTCCACGGGAACTGACATCCGCAACCTGCCTGCTATCGGCGTCGTCGCCGAGACGTCGTGCCGGTACCTGAGCGAACTGTCGTTCCCCGAGCAGTTGCAGGTGGGTATCTCCGTCGAAAAGCTGGGCACCAAGAGCATCGTCTACTCCCTCGCGATTTTTCACGAGGTCGACGGCGGCAATTGGGAACCCGCTGCCAGCGGACGCTTTGTTCACGTCTACGTCGACGCTGACACCCGCAAGCCGGTGGAGATCCCGGCCGCCATCAGATCGGCAGCCGGGACCTTGACCGGAAGCTAGCTCAGACCGAGCTGATCTGCCGTCAAGACGGCGCGTGCAACGATTCCGTCGATCAGCGTGACCGTCGGCCCGCCGTGCTCAGCCTTGTTGCGCGGATCGTCGAGAATGCGTCGCAGCACGCCCTCGGCGATGATCGAGAGCTTCCACAGAGCGAGTACGTGCCAATATCCGACAGCTGACACGTCGCGGCCGGTCGCCTCGACGTAGGCAGCGACCAGCTCGTCACGGTTCGGGAAGCCTTCCAACGTGGACGCCATGAACGGACCGGCAACTTTGTCACCGGCTTCCGGCCAGTACGCGAGGAGCGCACCGAGATCCGCGAGTGGCTCCCCCAACGTGCACAGCTCCCAGTCGACGACGGCAACGATGCGTCCCTCGACCGGATCGGTGATGACGTTGTTGAGGTGGAAGTCGCCGTGGACCAAGGTCACTTCGCTCTGTTCCGGAATGTTTCGGTGCAGAATCTCGGCCAACCGGTCGACGTCGGGAACATCGCGGGTCTTCGACTTCTCCCACTGCGCCGACCACCGTTTGAGCTGACGCTCGGCAAAGGGCTTGCGGCTGGCCAGATCGTCGAGGCCGGTCTCTTCCAGGTCGACCCCATGGATGCTCGCGAGGGTTTTCGGCATCGCCAATCCGACCGCACGACGCTCGTCCTCGGTCAGCTTCTGAGCCACCGGTACGCCGTCGATCACGACGCCGTCGATGTAGCTCATGAGAACCAGCGGAGCGTCCGTGATCTCCGGGTCTTCCGTGATGCCGAGAATCTTGGGAACGGGCACTTTGGTGCCCTGGAGCGAGGACAGAATGCGGTGCTCACGAACGACGTCGTGCGCTGACGCCAACAACGTGCCCAGTGGAGGTCTGCGCAGTACCCACCGTCCTCCGCCCGCATCTGTCACGGAGTAGGTCAGGTTCGATTGCCCGTTACCGATCCTCTCGAAAGTCAGTGGTGTCGTGGCGCCGACCCCCAGTTCGGCGATCCACGCGGAAACAGCTTCTTCGTTCAAACCGACTGCAGTCACCGCACCGATGCTAGCGGTTGATTTCCGATCGGTTGGCCGTACCGACACGTTTGTTACTCGCCAGTTCGCAATTCCGGCCTTGATACAGCGGTGAAAACACTTGCGGATTTCCCGATCAGGGGGATCCTGATGGTAGAGCGACAACTGCATACAACACATCGGGATTGTGCGGCGTACTCACGAGGCGCGCCGGGCATGAGCAGAAACCGAGGTGAGCGAAGATGATCGACAACCTCGATTATCCGGTCCAACTCATCCAACCGAACGGCGCACGCGTGTGCCGTCCCGAATTCGACCGTCTCATAACAGACATCGGGCCCGACGAACTGCTGTCGTTGTATTGCGATCTCGTCGTGAGTCGCCGAATCGACACCGAAGCTGTTGCCCTGCAGCGTCAAGGCGAAATAGGGTTGTGGGCTCCGATGCTCGGCCAAGAAGCCTCGCAGGTCGGTTCCGCGAGAGCGCTTGCCCCCGACGACTTCGCCTTCACGAGCTATCGCGAACATGCCGTCGCGTACTGCCGGGGAGTTCCCGCCGAACTGCTGACGACCATGTGGCGCGGAATCTCCCATTCAGGCTGGGATCCAGCACAATTCAACGTCACCAATCCGGCGATCGTCGTCGGCTCCCAAGGTCTGCACGCCACCGGATACGCACTGGGCGCGCATCTGGACGGCGCCGAGATCGCGACGATCGCCTACTTCGGTGACGGCGCCTCTAGCCAAGGCGACATCGCCGAGGCGATGGGATTTGCCGCCAGTTTCCGTGTCGGCGTTGTCTTCTTCTGCCAGAACAACCAGTGGGCCATCAGTGAACCGGTATCCCTGCAGTCCCGCACACCCATCTCACATCGGGCGATCGGTTACGGCATTCCGGCGATCCGCGTCGACGGTAACGACGTCCTCGCCGTTCTCGCAGTCACGCGCTCGGCGCTCAATCGCGCACGCGAAGGCAGCGGCCCGACGTTCATCGAGGCGATCACCTGCAGAATGGGCCCGCACACGACGTCCGACGATCCGAGCAGGTACCGCACCGATACGGATATGTCGGAGTGGAGAAACCGCGACCCGCTGGAGCGAATGCGTCTGCTCCTCGGACATCGCGGCCTTCTCGATGAGAACGCCGTCACCACCATCGCGGCGGCCGCCGACGACGTCGCAGCCGGGCTGCGACGCGCAACCATCGCACTCGCCGATCCGCACCCGTCAGCGCTGTTCGATCACGTCTACGTCGAGGCACACTCGTTGATCGACGCTGAACGCGAAGAGCATCGCGTGTATCTGGGCAGCCTGGAAGGGGCTCTGTCATGACCGTCATGAATCTGGTGACCGCGCTCAACGCCGGCCTGAGACGCGCACTCGAAGACGATCGTCGCGTGGTGATCATGGGAGAGGACGTCGGCCGTCTCGGCGGCGTATTCCGGGTTACCGACGCCTTGCAGAAGGACTTCGGCGATACCCGGGTGATCGACATGCCGCTCGCCGAATCAGGGATCGTGGGAACAGCTTTCGGCTTGGCTTTGCGCGGATACCGTCCGGTCTGCGAGATCCAGTTCGACGGTTTCGTCTACCCGGCCTTCGATCAGATCGTGTCCCAGGTGGCAAAGATCCACTACCGCACCCGAGGTACTGTGACCGCACCACTGACCATCCGGATTCCCAGCGGCGGCGGAATCGGTGCGGTGGAACATCATTCGGAATCACCGGAAGCGTACTTCGCTCACACCGCAGGGCTGCGGGTGGTGTATCCGAGCAATCCGGTCGACGGTTTTCACATGATCCGACAGTCGATTGCCGCGGACGACCCGGTGATTTTCCTCGAACCCAAACGGCGCTACTGGGACACCGCCGACGTGGATACCGATGCCGCGCCTGAGCTTCCGCTCTACCGTGCCCGCGTCGCCCGCTCAGGAAACGACGCGACAGTGGTTGCGTACGGATCCATGGTCACCACCGCACTCGACGCCGCGCGGATCGCCGAAGAAGAAGGCCACGACCTGGAAGTGGTGGATCTACGTTCGCTCTCCCCCGTCGACTTCGACACGATCGAGGCGTCGGTGAACAAGACGGGCCGACTGGTCGTCGTCCACGAGGCTGCGAAGTTTCTCGGCGTCGGCGCCGAAATCGCAGCACACGTCGCGGAACACTGCTTCTACCAGTTGGAGTCGCCGATCCTGCGGGTCACCGGATTCGACATCCCCTATCCGCCCGCCAAGCTCGAGCAGTTTCACCTTCCGGACGCGGACCGGATCCTCGCGGCGCTCGACCGGACGCTGGCGGCATGAGTACAGCGCAGGAATTCCGATTGCCGGATCTCGGAGAGGGCCTGACTTCCGCAGATCTGGTCGAGTGGACGGTCAAGGTCGGCGAGACTGTGGCACTCAATCAAGTTCTCGCCCAGGTAGAGACGGCCAAAGCTCTTGTCGAACTACCATCGCCCTATGTCGGCGTTGTCAGAGAACTCCTCGTCGAACCTGGCACCACTGTTCCGGTCGGCACTCCGATCATCCGTATCGAGGGGCCTGCCGATCCACGTGATCCCCAGTCGCCGAATGTGCTGGTCGGGTACGGACCGACGGCTGAGCAACCGAGTCGGCGACGGAGCAGGATCGCGCCGCACCCGCAGCCCCGGCCGACACCGGAGCGACGGCCCGCAACACCCTCGGCGCGACGCGCGCCGCGTGAAGCAGGAGTCGATCTGAGTGAGATCCCCGGAAGCGGGTTCGACGGCGCCGTCACCGCGGCTGACGTCGCAGACGCGCTTCACTCAAAGGCGCCGTTGGATAAAGCGGCACAGCCGACCTCATCCGGCATACGGAAACAGATGGCGTCGGCGATGGTTGCCAGCACCCGCGCTCCCCAGGCCAGCGTCTTTCTCACTTCCGATGTCACGGCGTCGACGGAACTGCTCGGCAGGCTCCGTTCCTCGGACGCGTTCACCGGGCTGTCCCTCACTCCACTGACTCTCGCGGCCAAGGCATTGGTGACCGCAATCGCGTCGCACCCGATGGTGAACGCGCATTGGGACGAGGCTCGCGGCGACGCCGTCATCGACGATCACGTGAATCTCGGCATCGCCGTGGCCGCCGAGCGTGGGCTGTCCGTGCCCAATATCAAGAGCGCCGAGACCCTGAACCTGGTTCAACTCGCCCGCGCCGTGACCGCACTGACTGTCGCTGCCCGCGCGGGAGTGACCGACGTCCATCACCTGACCGGTGGCACGGTCACGATCACCAATGTCGGAGTCTTCGGCGTCGACGGCGGCATTCCGCTTCTCAATCCAGGAGAAGCCGTCATCCTCTGCCTGGGCTCGGTGAGCGAGCGTCCGTGGGTGATCGAGCGCAAGATCGAAGTGCGGAGCGTCGTGACACTGACGTTGACGTTCGACCACCGCGTGCTGAGCGGTGAGCAGGCCGCGAGATTCCTCTCATTTGTCGCGGAGATGCTCGCGGACCCGGACCTGTTGCTGTCTCACCTGTAAAAAGGAACGAGTGAGCGTCAACCCCACCGACCGCGCAGTCCCCACCTCCGCCCTGGTACGCGCCCGGGCCGGCATCTTCGGCATCTTCGGCATCAACGGATTTCTCCTCGCAATGTGGGTCGTCCACATTCCGTCCATCGAACACCGTGTCGGAATCAGTCACTCGACGCTCGGCTCACTGCTTCTCCTACTCGCTGTCGGAGCCATTGCCGGTATGCAATTGAGCGGCCCGCTCGCCGATCGATATGGCAGCAGGCGCATGGTCATCCTCGCGGGCAGCGGGTTGGCATTCGCCACCCTCGGCCCGGGGTTTGCCACGAACACCTGGCAACTCGGTGCTGCCCTTGTGGTGTTCGGCTTCGCGAACGGCGCTTTGGACGTGTCGATGAACTCGCAGGCTGTCGAAGCCGAACAGCTGTACCGGCGTCCGATCATGGCGGCCTTTCACGGCATGTTCTCTGTCGGCGGTGTGCTGGGGTCCGTCATCGGATTCGGCACTCTCGCACTGGATCTTCCGCCGTACGTCACGCTCAGCATCGCGTCGGCAATCGGTTTGCTGGCGGTCTGGCTGTGCTCGCGCCCCCTGCTCCCCCACGTCCACGTGCACGCAGATACGGCGTCGACTGCAGGAAAGACGCACGGCAGATTCTCGGCTCGCGTGCTCGCGCTCGGAACCCTCGCCTTTGTTCTGATGCTGGCCGAGGGAGTGGCAAACGACTGGAGCGCGCTGCAGGTCAAGGAAGATCTCGGTGTTTCGAATGCCGTTGCCGCACTGTCGTTCGGCGCATTCTCCGCCATGATGACCGTCGGCCGGTTCACCGCGGATCGGATCAGCGCGGCAGTCGGCCCGGTGGCCGTGGTTCGCTACGGCGCATTGCTGTCGTCCGTCGGCATGCTGACCGTCGTGGTATCCGACTGGCTACCGCTGACGCTGCTCGGTTGGGCACTGTTCGGCGCAGGCCTGTCGGGATGTATTCCGCAGATCTTCACCACGGCCGGAAATCTGGGCTCAGGTTCGGCCGGTACCAACATGTCTCGCGTCGTCGGAATGGGATACATCGGATTCCTCGCCGGGCCGGCAACCATCGGGTGGGTCACCAAGCTTGTGCCTCTCACCACAGCAATGCTGATCCCATTTGCATGCGTCCTGGTCGCAGCGGGTTGTGCGGGTGTCGTTCGGCGCGATTCTCCGACCGCCTACAGACCTCACAGCTGATCCTCACGATCGGCACAGACTCAACAGGGATGCTGGTACTCGTGACCGTCTCGACCTCCACCCAGCACCCCGCTCCCTCCACAACCACTCGCTTCCTCGTTCTTGCTGCGATCGCCGTCGTAGCGTTAGGCGTCTTGTATTTTGTGCGACCCGCCTCGCCCGGTTTGAGCGTCCCGGATCAGGTGCGCGCACTTGCCGAGTGGACGGTAGGCCGATTCGACGTCACCGCTGTACTCGCAGCCACTACCGCTCTGGCCGTCGTCTCGATGGTCCGCGGACTGCCATACGGCATCGGCGCGATCCTGCTCCTCGGAATGGGCGCCAATCTCACCAACGCGGCATTCGGTTCCTGGCTTCCCGATGTTCCCCAGGACCTACTGCCCAGCGGTCACGTCGCAGCGGCGACCGCGCTGTACGGCTCGGCGATCTTGATCTCCGCCCCGCAGTGGCGTCCGGTGGTCGCCGGACTCGGGTTCGCCGGGGTTGCTGCGATCAGTGCCAGCGCACTGGCCGCCGAGTTGAGCGGCCTTTTCGGCGTGATAGCTGGAGTTCTGATCGCTCTGGTATGGGCCTGTGCCGCAGCCATTTTGATGGCACGATCGCCCATCGCCGCGAAACGTGAAGAGCTACGCCCGGATACGGCTGCAATCGCGTTCTCCAGGCACCGGAGCATCCGACTTTAGTCCTAAATCTTTGGGATCCAGAGATTTTCGCCGATAGCTCGCCCGCCACGCTCGGACATGACGTATGTTCGGAAATGTCCGAATCAAGTAGTTCCACAGCGAAGGAGTCTTTACCGTGAGCCTCGAAGATCTGAACCCGCTCGAACTGATCCAGAAGTTGATCGAACTACTTTCCGGCTTCTCCTCCGACCCCGAAACTCCCGAGGTCCCGTAAAACGTCGCCAGAGGCGCCTGTTCCGAGTTTTGTCTCGGACCAGGCGCCTTTGTCGTTGCAGCACAAGAGGTTGTTGCCGCACACGGCTACGAAGAAAGGCGCCCACTCGCTCTTGCGAGTGGACGCCCCTTTACGAGTGCCAGCGCTACAGCGCCTTGAGTTCCTCGGTAACTTCGGAGACCGACTTCTTGGCGTCACCGAAGAGCATCGAGGTGCCCTCGGCGAAGAAGAGCGGGTTCTCGATACCGGCGAAACCGGAGTTCATCGAGCGCTTGAGCACGATGACGGACTTCGACTGGTCGACGTTGAGGATCGGCATTCCGTGAATCGGTGAGCTCGGATCGTTGCGCGCCGCCGGGTTGGTGACATCGTTCGCGCCGATCACCAAGGTGACGTCGGTACGCGCGAATTCGTCGTTGATGTCGTCCATTTCCTTCATCGCGTCGTACGAGACATCCGCTTCTGCAAGAAGAACGTTCATGTGACCGGGCATACGACCGGCGACCGGGTGAATGGCGTACTTGACCTCGACGCCCTTCGACTCGAGCAACTTCGCCATGTCCTTGACTGCGTGCTGAGCCTGCGCGACGGCAAGTCCGTATCCGGGGACGACGATGACCTGGTTGGCGTAGGCCATCTGGATAGCCGCGTCGGCCGCCGAGGTCGCCTTTGCCGTGCGCACGACACCGTCGGAGGACGGCGCTTCTCCGCCGCCGCCACCGAAGCCGCCGGCGACGATGGCCGGGATGGACCGGTTCATCGCCTTGGCCATGAGGTTGGTCAAGATCGTGCCCGAAGCACCGACGATCATGCCGGCGACGATCATCGCCTGGTTGTTGAGCGCCAAACCTGCAGCAGCAGCCGACAAACCGGTGAGAGCGTTGAGCAGCGAGATAACGACGGGCATGTCCGCGCCGCCGATGGGCAGCACGACCATCAGTCCGAGGATGCCCGAGAGAACGAGCACGCCGACGATCCACAGTGAGCTTGTCGGACCTTCCGGCGAGATCGCCTTGATACCAATGATCACCGAGAACGCGATAGCGGCAATGAGCAGCAGAGCATTGAGCGGCTGCTGGAGCTTACCGATTCCGATCGGACGACCAGGCAGGGTTTCCTGCAGCTTCAGGAACGCGATCACGCTGCCCCAGAAGGAGATCGATCCGATCACCGCGGCAAAGAGCGACGCGATGACGATATGCACCGTCGGCGACTCACCGTGCTGGAATGCGGTGAACCCGTCCGAGTCCAGGAATTCCGCGTACGCGATCAACGCGACGGTGCCGCCACCCACACCGTTGAACAGTGCGACCAACTGCGGCATGGCCGTCATCTTCGTGCGGAGCGCCGGCGGCACACCGAGCACGACACCGATGACAAGGCCGGCAGCGATGAGGATCCAGTTCCCCATCTCCGCATCACGAATGGAGATCAGAGTTGCAACGACGGCGATGAGCATGCCGACCGCGGCGATCTGGTTGCCGCGGACTGCGGTCTTCGGGCCGGTAAGACCCATGAGGCCGTAGATGAACATCGAGAACGCGACAATGTAGAGCGCATTGACCAGGTATTCCATTACTGGTCACCATCCTTCGACACAGACTTGGCGGCCGGCTTGGCCTTGAACATCGCCAACATGCGGTCCGTGACCACGAAACCACCGACAACGTTCACGGTTCCGAAGACGAGCGCGACGAACAAGATGATCTGCAACCCGATCGAAGGATCGTGCACCTTGCCCAGGACGACCAACGCACCCAGGACGACGATGCCGTGGATGGCGTTCGTACCGGACATCAGCGGGGTGTGCAGGGTGTTCGGAACTTTGGAGATCACAGCGAAACCGACGAATCCGGACAACACCAGGATCGCGATGTTCGCCAGAAGTGATGTGTACATCAGGCGCCCTTCTCTTCACGGGTGACGCACGCACCGGCCAGAACCTCGTCGGAGAAATCAGGCGCCAAGGCACCTTCGACGAGCATGAGTTCGATCAGCGCGGAAATGTTCTTCGAGTACAACTCCGACGCATGCTCAGGCATGGACGCCGGCAAATTCAACGGAGAGCAGATGGTCACGCCGTGCTTGACGACGGTTTGACCCGGCTCGGTCAGCTCGCAGTTACCACCGGTTTCACCCGCGAGGTCGACCACGACACTGCCCGGCTTCATCCCTTCGACCGCGGCTGCGGTGACCAGGCGCGGCGCGGGACGCCCCGGAACCAGAGCCGTGGTGATCACGACGTCGAAGCCCTTGATCGCGTCTTCGAGTGCCTGCTGCTGCTTCGCGCGCTCGTCGTCGGTCAGCTCGCGGGCGTAGCCACCTTCGCCGGCTGCATCGATTCCGAGGTCGAGCCACTGTGCACCCACCGAACGCACCTGGTCTGCGACCTCAGGGCGCACGTCGTACCCGGTAGCGCGGCCACCGAGACGCTTGGCTGTCGCCAGCGCCTGCAGACCTGCCACACCCACTCCGAGCACCAGAACGGTCGCAGGCTTCACCGTGCCCGCAGCGGTGGTGAGCATCGGGAAGAACCGCGTCGACTCCGATGCCGCCAACAGAACAGCTTTGTACCCCGACACGTTCGCCTGCGAGGACAACGCGTCCATCACCTGCGCGCGGGAGATACGAGGAATCGCCTCCACGGCGTATCCCTCGATCCCGGCGGCCTTCAATTCGGCGATGCGGTTGTCTGCATTACGCGGATTCAAGAATCCGATGAGCTTCGCGCCGGTGCTGATCCGGGCGATCTCTTCCGTCGACGGGGGCGCGACCTTGACCACCACGTCAGCAGTCCACGGATCGCCGATCTTCGCGCCGGCAGCGGTGTAGAGCTCGTCGGGAATCAACGCCCCGAGACCAGCCCCGGACTCGACGACGACGTCGACACCCTTGCCGATCAAAGCGGACACAATTTTGGGCACCAACGCGACCCGACGCTCACCGTCACTCGATTCTCGAGGGACGCCGACCGACGGACGCACTTGTGCGCTCTTCGATGTTTCCATTTTCCATTACCTTCTGCGGTTGGTGGTTCGCCTGCTGCGACGAGCGGCAACCAGCATGTGATGAGCGGAAGATGACCCGCTTTTGGGTGAATGGTGACTGATAGTAGCCAGAGTTACCGCGGCGTAGGGAAACCGGCGACGCACTTTCTCCATCTGAATCGAGTCCGAACAGTATGTTTGGACATACCCGGAGAAGCCTACTGTGAGGCCGATCACACTCGAATGGCGGGCTATTCCACTATTTGAAACGGCCGAAAGACGTAAAGGCATCACAATGGCGCGCCGAATCATCACCGTCGAGCGAGTTTACGAACCTGCTTCCGAATGTAACGCCGTCCGCCTCCTCGTCGACCGACTTTGGCCACGCGGCGTCAAACGCGAAAACCTGCAGTACGACGACTGGCCGAGGGACTTGGCACCCTCCCCTGAATTGCGAAAATGGTACGGCCACGACCACACCCGTTTCGACGCATTCAAAAGCAGATACATCGACGAATTAGATGCATCTCCCGTTCGCGAATACGTCCAACGCATCGCACCGACATCGGATGCTCGACCCGTTGTCCTGCTGACAGCAAGCAAGGACCTGCCATACAGCCATGCGCAGGTCCTTGCCGACTATCTTGCAGAAATACTCTGATGTCCTAGCATTTCGCCTGAGGGTCAATTGCTCACATATTGAGACCGCAACTTGTGCTTCACGAGTTTTCCTGTCGCGGTCCTAGGCAATTCGTCGGCAAAGTCAATGCTTCTCGGAGCTTTGAAATGTGCAACCTGGCTGCGGACGTATTCCAGCAATTCCTCGGCGACATGGGCGCTCGGCTCGATTCCCTCCGCAAGTTGGACAACCGCCTTGACCTGTTCACCCATTTCTTCATCGGGAACACCGATGACTGCCACGTCGAACACCTTCGGATGCAAGGTGAGGATGTTCTCGGACTCCTGCGGATAGATATTGACGCCGCCAGAGATAATCGTGAATGCCGCGCGATCGGTCAGATAAAGAAAGCGCTCGGAATCGATGTATCCGATATCTCCACTTGTCGTCCACGTCGGATGATCGGGATGCTGCGCGGCAGCCGTTTTCTCGGGATCGTTGTGGTAACGGAACGGCAGAGTCTCTCGTTCCCAGAACACGGTACCGATCTCGCCGACCGGAAGATCGCGCCCACCGTCGTCACAGATGTGCACGATCCCCATCACTCCGTCACGACCGACGGAACCCGGATGTGACAAGGCCTGCTCACTGTTGATGAAGGTGGCTCCCGACCCCTCGGTCGAGGCGTAGTACTCGTGAATCACCGGCCCCCACCAGTCGATCATTGCCGTCTTCACTTCGGGTGGGCAAGGAGCAGCAGCGTGAATTGCGACTTTGACCGTCGAGACGTCGTAACGATCGCGGGTCTTCTTGGGAAGTTTCAGCATTCGAACGAACATCGTCGGCACCCACTGACTGTGCGTCACAGCGTATTTACCGATCAATTCCAGCGCAGTCTCGGCTTCGAAGGCATCCATCAAGATCACGGTTCCGCCGACCGAATTGATCACGCCGCAAAAGCGCAGGGGCGCCGCATGATAGACCGGCGCCGGGCACAAATAGACTGTGTCGGAATCGAACCCGTACATCGGCGCAAATACCGCTGTGTACGGATCCATGGTGGTGTCCACCTCACCCTCCGGAAGATCTCCCTTGATCCCCTTGGGCCTGCCGGTGGTTCCGGACGAGTACAGCATGTCCGCCCCACGTGGCTGTGAATCGAGTGGATCGGCGGACTGAGCGTCGATCGCCTCCTCGTAGTCGTCGAAACCGTCGAGAGTGCCGCCGTACACCAATCGATGACGAACACGCGGAATCAGATTCTCGTCCAACGGAACTGCTGCCGACGCCTGCCCTGACGCGACCAGAATTGTCGCCTCGCAGTCGTCCACGATGTAGGCAGCCTCCGAAGCGGTGAGATGCCAGTTCACCGCGGTGATGTAGAGGCCTGACCTCAACGCTGCCCAGTACACCTCGAACGCCCGGAGATCGTTGTTCGAGATGAGAGCGACGTGGTCCCCAGGCTTGGCACCGACACTTCGGAAGTATCGCGCCAACTGCGTCGACCGTTCGTCGAGTTCCCGATAGGTGATGGACTCACCCGTCGCCGGGCGAATGACGGCGGGCTTGTCCGGCGTGGACTGGACAAAATTTCCTGGAAACACGAAGACTCCTCTGTCGGTGACGACAACGCCGCGTGAGCCTGCTTCGGCGTCGACAATCCTGGTCTACCACAGGAACTCTGCCTCCCTCGGATGTTTGGCGACACCGACTCGAAGCCTGGGAATCCCCGCTCACTTATCCGCCGCGACATACAGTGAGGAGAACCGCACCGTCCGAAACAGGAGATGTCCACATGAGTGGTTGGCCCCAGGACTCAGTAGTCGACGCGTTGACCGAGGAATGGAGTGTCATCGACGCACTGCTTGCCGAACTCAACGGCGATCAGTGGTTGGCTCCGTCGAACCTACCGGGGTGGACGGTTCACGATATCGTGTCCCACCTGATCGGTACGGAATCACTGCTCGCGGGCATCAATCCGCCGTCGATCGACCTGGACGTGCACGCATTGCCCCACGTCCACAACGAGATTGCGGCGTTCAACGAGCGCTGGGTCGAAGGCCTGAGGCGGACACCGCACGCTGACTTGCTGGCCCGATATCGCGACATCACCGCCGAGCGAACCGAAGCGTTGCGCTCGATGACCAGCGCGGACTGGGACGCCGACACACAAACACCGGTCGGTCTTGCGCCCTATGGCCGGTTCATGCGTATTCGGACCTTCGACTGTTGGATGCACGAACTCGACATCAGAGATGCAGTTGGCATTCCGGGCGAAGAAGGCGGATTGCGCGCGGAGACTGCATTCGGCGAAATCACCAGCGCGCTCGGATTCGTCGTCGGAAAACGAGGAAAGGCTCCAGAGGGAGCACGGATCACTTTCGAACTCGAAGGGCCCCTTGCTCGTTCACTCCACGTCTCGGTCGACGCGCGCGCATCACTCGTCGAGGAACTGGACAGTCCGGCGACAACGACCATCACGATGAGCTCACCGCTCTTCACCCGAATTGCCGGTGGCCGCGTCCACGCGTCCGATCACCGAACCGACATCTCGCTTCGCGGTGACGTCACGGTGGGCACACGCGTCGTCGACAATCTGGCGTTCACGATTTGAGGGTTGGGTGAGCCGGTCGCGAGGGTACTGAGTGGTGAAGCTGTTTCTCTCGTCCTACAGATTCGGCGATCACGCCGAGGCTTTTGTCGATCTCGTAGGCCGCGGCGCTCGCATAGCGGTAATCGCCGCGGCTGCTGATTCATGGCCGCTCAATGCCCGCAGTTCGGCAGTCACAAGCGAATTGACCCCATTACGAGCAGCGGGCTTCACAGCGGAGGAAGTGGACGTCCGTGATTTCCTGGGTGCACCGGAAGCACTCGAAGTCCGGCTTCGTGAATTCGACTGCCTGTGGGTCCGCGGCGGAAATACGTTCGTCCTGCGTGCACAGTTAGCCCGAAGCGGCGCAGATCGGGTCATCGAGATGTTGGTTCGTTCCGGTGCTGCGGCCTATGCGGGATACAGTGCGGGAGCGTGCCTCGTGACTCCGACTCTGATCGGGCTGGACGCGTCGGACGACCCCGCTGAAGTCATGCCTACGTGCGGTATCGACCCGATCTGGTCCGGGCTCGCGCTCGTCGACTTCGCGATAGTGCCGCACGGCGGCGATTCGTTACTCGAAGATCCCCAGATAACCGCTCGGACGGTTGCGGCGCTGACCACTGCGGGCGCGCAATTCACCGTGCTCACCGATCAGGACGCGGTTCTAGTCGACGATTGAGCCGTCGACTAGATCTCAGCTGAGCGTCAGCCGTGCTCTGCCACCGCGGTTCCGGCCGCCGGCGACTGGCGCTCGAGCCTCGTCCACGCAATCTCCCAGCGCTTGACCGAGACCTCGTCGGCGTCCTCGAGTAGAGCGTCGAGGAGCAAGCGTGGATTCTCTCGCCATGCAAGCTCAGCGGCGTGGACCTCTGCAGCGGAGAACAAACCGGAAGCCTCGAGATCGCGAATCCACTCGCAGATCTCACCCCGGTGAATCCGAGCGATGGTCTCGTATCCCAGACCTTCGTCAAGGAAGTCGTACGAAAAAATTGCGGCAAAGTAACTGTTCGACTCACGCTGCCCGAAAATCATGTGCGTTCCTTCCTCGAAGTTGTCCGACGAAGACTCGAAATCGAACCGTTGTTGCGCCGCGCCAAAAGTTCTTCCGGCGAAGGTGTAACGCTTCTTCTATCCCCGACGATTCAAACGCTAACCCCCCGAGCGGGTCTTTGGGATCACGTCCAAGAAACGATCTGATGACCAAGGCAATACCCATGGGGTTTTCGGCACCTTGCACCTAACACCGACACGCGATCAGCGCGCCGCTGACCTGCAAATTGCCCGGTTCAGGCCCTCTTCTTAAAGCATCCGAACAGACGACAAAAAAGTTTGTGACACATTCCACATGTTGGGATGTTTACGATCACAATGCATATGTATCACCGGATGTGGGCATGAAAGCACGGACAAATCGGCACGTACAGACCAGTTTTGTTCGTTCTCCGTGGCGACGAAGGTCCCTTGAACGGTCGTCCAGTTGTAGTTGCGCTAAGTAACGGATCCCACGTCAGCGAATGATATTGCGGGCGGCCTGCCAGGTAGCGTGCTCCAGAGAACGCAGACGCGGCGCGGCGCGGCCGGCCGCCCTTTCGAAACGGAGCCCGAAGATGACCGAGACAGTGGCGCACAATCCCGCGGAAACGCGTTTCGAGATCCGAGTCGACGGCGAACTCGCCGGTTTTGCCGAGTACTCGGACCATTCCGGCGTCCGTGATTTCCACCACACGGTGACCTATCCGCAGTTTCGTGGGCGCGGGCTTGCCGCCATCGTTGTGCGTGAAGCGCTCGATCAGACCCGGAACGAGGGATTGAAGATCCTTCCGACGTGCTCGTACGTCGAGAAGTTTGTTGCAGAGAACCCCGTTTACCAGGCATAACCGAACGAAGACGATCCGCGAAAACCACTCGCGGACCTGCAGACCCCGCTGCTAGCGTCGATGGTGCCGTCGTCGAACTCGTCGAAATCCGAGTCGAAACCCTGGTCGGCACCATCTCGGGGAAGGAAAGAACGTGGTCGCCTCAGCAGATCGGCGTCCACCTACATCCTCGGACGTAGCTATTCCCAGCTATCTCCCTCTCGTACTGGTCAATCTCGCGACGCTGTTCTCGGCGATCGGCAACGGTATCGCTATCGTCGTGCTCCCCTGGCTGGTCCTCGAACGAACGGGCAGGGCCACCGACGCGGCGATAGTGGCCGGCGCAGCAGCCATTCCGCTACTCGTATCGAGCTTGTTCTCGGGGACATTCGTCGACAAGTTCGGACGTCGTCGTACCTCGATGATTTCCGACGCACTCTCCGCGATGTCGGTAGCAACGATTCCGATCATCGCGGCCACTGCCGACCTGACCATCCCGGTGATCGCGGCGTTGGCCGCGCTCGGCGCCGTGTTCGACCCCGCCGGAATGGCGGCGCGGGAGTCGATGCTGCCCGCCGCAACTCGGGCCGCCAAGTGGAAACTCGATCGAACCAACAGTGTGTACGAGGCCAACTTCAATGTCGCGTACCTGATCGGCCCTGGCATCGGCGGTGTCCTGATCGCAACGATCGGAGCGGTGAACACGCTCTGGGTGACGGCGGCAGGCTTTGTGTTCTCGATAGTCGTGGTCGCCTTCATCCGGCTTCCCGGGGCCGGGGTGCCCGAACACGAACATCGGCCGAAATCGATCTGGCACGGCACCCTCGACGGTCTTCGGTTCGTCTGGAACAACAAACTGCTCCGCACTCTGGCTCTGATCGACATGGCCGTCGTCGCGCTCTACATGCCGGTGGAGAGCGTCGTGTTCCCGGTGTACTTCACCGAGTTGGATCAACCTGCCCAACTCGGATCGGTGCTGATGGCCTTGGCGATCGGCGGCATCATCGGCTCTCTCGCTTATGCTCCACTCGCACCGATCATGTCCCGACGCCTGATCATGATTTTTGCGGTCGCCGTTCTCGGCATCGCAATGCTCGCGATGGCGCTCCTCCCCCCGCTCTGGGTGATCCTCGTACTCGCCGGGCTACAGGGTCTCGTCTACGGACCGGTCGGACCGATCGCCAACTACGCCATGCAGACGCACAGCCCGGAGCACATGCGCGGACGCGTCGTCGGTGTCATGACGTCGACGGCCTACGCCGCCGGCCCGCTGGGCTACCTTGCAGTCGGCCCTCTGCTCGATCAACTCGGAATCGCGTCGACCTTTGTGGCCCTGTCGATTCCGATCATCCTGATCGCCGCTGTCTGTGCTTCCCTGCCGGTGCTTCGCGAACTCGATCGTCCGCGGCACTCGACCGACGTCAGTTGAACCCCATCACGTCGTTGCCCCAGGCGACGCGCAATCCGTGATCGGGGTCGCTGACGAGGGTGTCGGCGGAGTCGATCAACAGCGTCGACCGCTTCTCTTCCTCGTACGGCGCCCAGTGCTTCGAGCCGTCGAGGGCCGCCGGCACGGCATGCCTGGCGAAGGCCAGCCATCGCCGTTGAATACGCCCTGCTACCTCCATCGCGGCCTTACGTCCGCCGAGCCAGAACGTGGGATCGACGTTCAGGGTTCCGAAATTACCGAATACATAAGGTAATTCGGTCGCGTGGCCCGCGCCGATCCGTGCCGCTTTGAGCATCGGCGTCGCGTGATCGAAGCGGTAGACCCAGGTGGGGGAATGCCTGCAGTGAGCGTCGGCAATCCACAGGGTCGGCATGCGAAACGCCGCGTCCCGTGAGAGTGCCAGCGCGCCACTCGGTTTCGCGTGGTCAGGGTAAGCCGACATGATCTCGGCGAGTTTGGTTGCGGAGATATCGGGGTGATCGTCGGCCAGTAATTGCAGCATGGCCTCGACGGACTGCGCGCTCACCGGCATCAGGGGCGACTTCATGAACTTGAAGATCGACGCCTCGTCCTTGTTGGAACCGATGATCAGCGGGATCCGGTGCGCATAACCCTTCTGGAAAGCCGCAACCGGGTAGTGCGGCACCAGATCGCGATCGACGACGGGCGCCATCGCCAAAGTTCCCGGAATCCGTGTCGGGATTTCGTTGACCAGGTCATCGCTTGCCTTGACGAGAAGTTCGAGATCCGTGGTCAGCAGATCGCCCGCATCTTCGGGCTCGATCGAGAGCAGTTCGAGAAACCGCTCCGCCACGGTCTTGGCGCGCTCGGCCCCGTAGACGGAGGTCGCGGGCGGACTTTGAGCGATCGCGCGGTGGAACAGACCTTCGGCGCTGGGACAGGTCATGAGCGTCGTGATGGATCCTGCGCCGGAGGACTCACCGAAGACGGTCACCGCTCCCGGATCTCCGCCGAACGCGTCGATGTTGTCTCGAACCCACTCGAGTGCCGCAATCTGGTCTCGCAGACCACAGTTCGATTCGAAAACGGTATCCGCGGTGGAGAATCCGGACAGGTCCAGGAATCCGAGGGCACCGACGCGATAGTTGAAGGAGACGAGAACAACGTCTCCGGTTTCAGCCAGATGACGGCCGTCGTAGATTGTTTGCGCGGCGGACCCGAGGCAGTAAGCACCGCCGTGAATCCACACCATCACCGGTCGCGGCGTTCCGTCGGGGCGCGGGGCCCACACGTTGATCGACAGACAGTCCTCGTCGATCTTGAAAGCACGGTCGATCGGAACCGCCGGACTCTGCCCTTGCGGCGCGATCGGCCCGAACTCACGACAGTCGCGCACCCCGTCCCACGGCCCTGCGGGTTGCGGCGCGCGGAATCTCCGCTCACCCACCGGCGCTGATGCGTAGGGCATGCCCTTCCACGCGAACACTCCGCCATCCGGATATCCCCGGGCTTCTCCGCCTCGGGCACGGATCACGAGAGTTCCGTCCTCGCCAAGATTCGGTCGAACGTCGGTCTCCATGTCTGAATCCCCTCCCGACCCGCGCGTGTGGCAAACAAGACCAAACGTACCAACTTAAGGCCGGTGCGCGCCGATTACTCAACTGCCAGGTAGGCGCCGACGAAGGAGAGGCTCGGTGTTAAGGTCGCCTAGTTCTGACACGGGGTGCTCCGCATGGGCGGGGCTGAGAACACACCCGGGAACCTGATCAGGTAATGCTGACGAAGGGATGTCATGGCTACTACGCAGCCTGCATACAATTCTGCCGAAAACTCGGTGGCCACAGCGCCGTCGACGGATCGGTTCACCGATCGACTCTGGGCCGAGACGAAGGCACTCCGCGAGTCGATCGACTCGCTCGAGTTCCTCAAACGCCTCGGCGACGGAACACTGCCTCTCGACGCGTTCCGCACCTACATCGAGCAGGACAAGCTCTATCTCGAGGGATATTCGAAAGCCTTGTCCCTGGTCGCGGCGCACGCACCCGATCCGCAGTCCGCGGGCTTCTGGTCCAATTCCGCGTCCACGGCAGCGACAGTGGAATCTGCGCTTCACGACGGACTGCTCACCGGCGGAATTCTTCCCGCGGGATCGGGAAAACTGGAGCATTCGCAGGCCTGCCTGGGATACGTCTCGTATCTGACGGCGACTGCAGCAACCTCGCCTTACCCGGTCTCCGCAGCGGCGGTACTCCCCTGCTTCTGGATCTACGCCGAGGTCGGCCGCGATCTTGCCGCTTCAGCGCGCGAGGTGCTCGACGCCGATCCGTCACACCCGTACGCGCAGTGGGTCACAACCTACGACGCACCCGAATTCCACGAGTCTGTGGCGCAGGCTCGCGCACTGGTCGACGCGGCCGCTGAAGCAGCCACCGAGACAGAGCGTGACGCGATGAGTGAGGCGTTCCGCATCGCCAGTCGCTACGAGCTGATGTTCTGGGATTCCGCACTCCACCAGCAGCCTTGGCCGGCGTCGTGATGTCGTTTGCGGCGCTGCGCCGCACGCTTGCCACGTCTGCCGCGATCGCAGCCGCGTTCACAGTTCTGACCGGATGCGCCTCTGACAGCGGCTCTTCCGACGGGACCATTCGGTTCGCACTCGACTGGACACCGAACACGAACCACACCGGTTTGTACGTAGCACTCCAAGAGGGCTACTTCGAGGACGCCGGCCTGGACGTCTCGATCCTGCCGTACAACAACACCTCGCCCGACACCCTGGTCGATGCCGGCAATGCGGAGTTCGGCATCAGCACACAGAGTCAGGCCACCTTCGCCCGTGCAGCCGGCGCCGCCACTACGTCCGTCATCGCGCCACTTCAGCACCGCGCCACCGGCATCGGTGTGAAGGCGGATCGTGCGGACATCACGCGCCCACGTGATCTCGACGGGAAGACGTACGCCGGGTTCGGCGATCCCGGCGAAGTCGAAACGCTGCAGCAGATCATCCGCAACGACGGCGGGACCGGGAACTTCACGACGGTCACGCTCGGAACTTCCGCGTACGAAGCCGTGTACTCGGGCCAGGCAGACTTCACCGTCTCCTACTTTGCTTGGGAAGGCCTCGAAGCGGAGCGAAACGGAACTCCGATGCGGTACTTCCAGTACACCGATTACGGCTTCCCCGATGCGTATTCGATCGTGATCAACGGCAACCAGCAGTGGTTGAAGGACCATCCCGACGAGGCACGCAAGTTCGTCAAAGCCGTTCAACGCGGATATCAGACTGCTGCCGACAACCCGGACCAGGCCGCGCAGGATCTCATCGACGCGAACCCCGGAGCTTTCACCGACGAAGACCTCGTGCGTGAGAGTCAGCGGATGCTCGCCGCCGACTACATGAAAGACGCCAACGGCGTTGTGGGTGCCCAGAATCTCGAAACCTGGTCGGGTTATTCGGGATTCCTCTTCGAGAACGGATTGCTCGCCGGACCCGACGGGAAGCCGTTGACCCAGAAGCCGGACTTCTCGGAGTACTTCACCAATGAGTATCTCGACGCGTCCTGACGTGAGCGGACGGTTGGTCTCGACCATGCGGCGGGCGCTTCCCGCGCTCGCCGTGGTGGTGCTCCTCGTGGCGGCGTGGCAGATCTACGTCGAGATCAGTGGGATTCGGCCGCAAGTACTTCCGTCTCCGGGGCGCGTTCTGTCCCAGGGGTGGGACAACCGCGAGATCATCTCCGGCCACGCCTGGTCGACATTGCAGGTCACGTTGGTCGGCTTCACTGTTTCATTGGTGTTGGCCTGGATTCTTGCTGTGGTCGTGGACTTTTCGCCGTGGTTGTCACGCGCGCTGGTACCACTTTTCGTCGTCTCGCAGACGCTGCCGATCATCGCCATCGCGCCACTGATGATCATCTGGTTCGGCTTCGGGCTGTTGCCGAAGGTGTTGGTGATCGCCCTTGCGACGTTCTTCCCGATGACAATCGGACTCATCGAGGGATTTGCCGCGGCCGACCGGGAGGCGGGTGCTCTCCTGCGCAGCATGGGCAGCACTCGCTGGCAGGAGTTCCGCTACGTCCGCCTACCTTCGGCGATTCCGCGATTCTTCACTGCCCTACGTATCGGCATCACCTACGCGGTGGTGGGTGCCGTGTTCTCCGAATACGTCGGCGCTACTTCCGGTTTGGGTATCTACATGAGCACCCAGAAGAACTCCTTCCGCACCGACCTGGTCTTGGCGGCCGTACTGGTGACGGCATTGATCAGCGTCACGCTGTACTTGCTGACGTTCGCTGTGGAGCGCATCGTTGCACCATGGGCGATGAACGAAAGGTCACGAACATGACTGACCCCATGGTCGAAATCCAGGACCTGACCAAGAGGTTCGACACTGCCGGAGAATCGCGTCTCGTGCTCGATTCGGTGTCATTCTCCGCCGAATCCGGCGAATTCGTGTCAGTGATCGGGCCTAGCGGTTGCGGCAAGAGCACAATCTTCAACGTCCTTGCCGGGCTCGAATCTCCCACCTCCGGTTCGGTCCGTGTGGGCACGCGCGCACCAGAATCCGAAGCAGCCGCCGAGGTACACACCGCGTACATGCCGCAGAAGGATCTGCTGTTTCCCTGGCGCTCGGTCTTGGACAACACGGCCCTCGGTTTGGAAGTGCAGGGAGTCGCCAAGAAGGAAGCACGCGAGCGGGCTCGTGAGTTGTTCCCGGCATTCGGCCTGTCCGGATTCGAGGACGCTCGGCCGTCGCAGCTCTCGGGCGGTATGCGCCAGCGAGCGGCGATGCTGCGCACCGTTGTTCAGGGCAAACCTGTCCTGCTGCTCGACGAGCCGTTCGGCGCACTGGACTCGTTGACCCGCACCGAGATGCAGGCCTGGCTGCAAGACGTGTGGCAGCAGTACCGGTGGACCGTACTGATGATCACCCACGATATTCGTGAAGCGATCTATCTGTCCGACCGCGTGGTCGTTCTGTCTGCGCGTCCGGCCACGGTCAGGTGCGTCGTCGACGTTCCCTTGCCGAGGCCACGCGAGCTGGACATGATCACCACGCCCGAGTTCGCCGACGTCGAGCGTGAACTGCTTGCCGTTCTCCACGACGAGACGCGCAAGTCGCTACGCCCCTAGCGGTTACTGAAAATGCGCTGAGAGCGCGCCGATTTCACCTGCCGTTCAAGAGAAAGTGCATCGCGACGGTGCAACTTCGCGTAGGATGTCGCGGCACTTTCGCCCAAAACGCCTTAATATCAGCAAGATCCGAACGCTCGACACGCAGTCCGTCAACGCTGCACAATTCTCTGTACTCTTCGGTAACGTACACTCGGTCGCCTACGAGACCAACGGCCAGAAGGTAACTGGACGGTAAAGCGGAATCGTGGAGGCACAGTCATCGCAACAGATTTGGAAAGGGACAGCGTGAGCACACTGCAGTCAGGTCAGAGCCTCGGAGTCGGCCAGGAACTCAAGTCCGACAACGGCGCGTACACCCTCAGCTTGCAGGACGACGGCAACCTGGTCCTGTCCGAGGGTGGACAGGCTGTTTGGGCCGCAGGCACCAACGGATCCGGCGCCAACCGCGCCGAGGTGCAGGCTGACGGAAACTTCGTCATCTACAAGGACTCCGACGCCGTGTGGGCATCGCAGACCGCAGGCAACGACGGTGCCTCCCTCTCGGTTCAGGACGATCGCAACGTCGTTCTGTCCGCCGGTGGAAACGCTTTGTGGTCTTCGGACACCGCAATCGAGGCGCCGGCCGCCGAGGCTGCCCCCGAGCCCGCTCCGGCACCGGAGCCCGAGCCTGCGCCCGCCGCTCCGGCAGCGCAGAGCTACACCGTCGAAAGCGGCGACACCCTGTGGGCGATCGCAGAGCGCTTCTACGGTGACGGCAACCAGTACCAGCGCATCGCGGATGCAAACGGCATCCCGAACCCGGATCTCATCAACGCCGGTCAGGTACTGACGATCCCCGCCTGATTCACTGCTTGACCTGGCCCTGGGTGCCGACGTTCGCGTCGACCCCCAGGGCCTTTTGTGTTCTACGCCACACAGATTCGTGTCTCGCCCAGCAGGCCCTGATACTCCATTGCGGCATCTTTTCGCCTACAGTACTTCCGTACTGCTCCCGAAGGACAGGTGTGCATGAAAGACAGAACAGTCATGATCGGCGCTGTCGCAGTGGCCGCTCTCTCTCTGACATCAGGCCTCGTTTTCGGCGGAGCAGCCGGCGCATTCGGTGCCGGCGGCCCTGTGGTGAAGCCTCCCGCTCTGGTCTCCTCGGTTTCCGTGGAGTCCGTCGCCGGGATCGAACCGGCCGCGTTCTACAGCTCGGTGGCAGTTCCTACCGTTGTCATTCCGCCGACGCCGACCTGGCGAATCGCCGACGAGACGACTGCTCCTCGCAATCAGCCGCTGGTGGTGACCGCGACAAGCACGAGTTCTGCCACCTCGACTACTACTGCAACGAGCACGACAACACCGGTCTCGTCCACGACCTCCGCGTCGGCCACCGCGACCACAACACCGACCGCGACAGCCACGACTACCAAGACCAGCACCACCCCAGTGGTCACGACCGGGTCCACGCCGCCCGTCGTCGAAGTCTCGCCCGTTCTCGCCGGATAGTTCTCGCTCATTCGCTCGCGTATTACCTGGCGTGACGGCGGTTACAGGAGCACTTCAGTCGCCGATCCCGAATACGCGGTCTACCTGCGGCGACCTTCCTCGTCCGCACGGCCTGTGACCCGCTGCAATCCGGTCGACCGGAAAAGGACAGCAGCATTGTCGGAGCCTCGCGTTACCGTATAGGTCTGAGCTTTTGCGGAAGGAGGTGGCTGATGAGCGCAATGGGCTTCGATCTCGATGTCAGTGTCGACCGGGCATGGGCAGAATTTCAACGTCGCCTCGGCGATCACATTTCCATCATGGTCGACGGCGACGTGCTTGCCGTGGAATCGTCCACCGGCGACTTCGATCCAGCTGACGGCGCAGCGCCATGCGTTCAGTTCCTCGTGTGGGACAAGAACACAGTCCGCTGCGAGGTTCCTTCCAACGACTTCCTTCATCCGCGCTATCGACTCGAAGACGCCGATGAACAAAAGTTGATCGCACTGGGATGGAACCCACCGTCCGAGAATCTCGAGGATCCGAACAACTCCCCCGCCTTCTGCGTCGACAAGGCACAGAACTGGGCCGATCAGCTCGCAGCGATGACAGTCGCCGCCTTCCGTGACGTATTCGGTGTGCAGCACCCGGCCTTCCTCGCCAGCGATCTCACCGGCAACGAGCAGACTCCGGATTTCGATCCGTCGGTTGTCGAGTCGACAGAACTTCCGACACTCGACCCCACCGCGGCGTACATGCCCACCGATATCGACCATCTCAAGGAGTTGGTCACTCTCGCATTGATTCCTATGCTCGGCACTCTTCCCGAGCGGGACAGCGACGGGGACATACCAATTCGTGTCGGCTCGACCGTCATGTTCGTGGGTCCGCTGTCCGAGTCCATGGACGTGCAGTTGTTCTCGCCGCTCGTTCAGGACATCAGCAACCGCACCCGCGCAGCCGAGGTCATCGCCGATCTCAACCGCAAATGGTCACGCATCAAGTTCGTCTTGATCGACGACCGTTTGTCGGTGTTCCTCGAGGTAGCGGGTTCACCATTCGTTCCGAAGCAACTGACGGATACGTGCGCGGCCTTGACGTCCTTCCTGCGCACCGTGGACGACGAATTCGCCGCACGTGTCGGCGGAGACCTCTTCTTCGCGAACAAGAACGGTGATTCTTCCTCGCTACAGCCCGATCTGACGGCCGAGGACCTGCCTCCCGAACTCGAGACCCTACTGCACCTCGATCTGGATGTGGCCGAGGATCTCGATGCGGTGGCGGATGTCTGCGGTCGCGATCGCGATCTGATTCTTCAGCTCCTCCACATCAGTAACGAATGGCAGATTCAGCTGCGTAGTCAGGCCGTCGACGCCCACAGTCGCGGGGACGCCGAAGAGGCTGCGGGCTACGAGGATCAGGTCGGTGGGTGGGAACTCATGGTCGACCGCCTGCGCGGGGCTTTGCGACTGGTAGTCCTGCCCAATTCTCGAACCGAAACACCGGCGAAGCCGCAACCTGAGCAGATGGGCCTGTTCGCCGATCCCTTGCAGCAGAGCCTCTTCGACGATCCGTCCTGAGACGACGGATCGCCCTTCTCACTATTCGAAGTGGGATTTGAAGATCTGGCCGTGGACGCCCACGGTTCGATCGACTACCTGTGAGACCGTGAAATCCGCTGCGGCAGAAAGATAGGCGTAGGCCGTCGCTCGATCCATTCCGCGATCATGCTCGAGGAAGTCGAGCGCGTTGACCACCGCGCGCCGCATGGCACCGTTGAGGTCACTGTTCTGCCCGTCGACCGAACCGTTGGGGTCGGACAGGCCGATCGGAATCCAAGCCTCCTCGGTCTCTGCGAACGGGTATCCGAATGCCACCGACGGGGCGTCGCCGGAATCCTTCTTGCACACGCTCAGTCGGAACGTGCCGCGCAGCGAACCTTCCATCGCCGTCAGCGCTGCCTCACCATCGCCCATGGCCATGTGTGGGTCACCGACGTAGAACAGGGCGCCTTCGGCAAAGACCGGCAGGTAAAAGGTTGATCCGACGCCGAGATGCCTGATGTCGATGTTCCCGCCGCCCAGCGTCGGAGGAATGGAGTTCGACGACGGGGATGTCGGATCGGCGTCCGTGGAGTAGGCAACTCCCATCATTCCCATGAACGGACGCAAGGGAAACCGCACCTTCGACTTTCCGAAGGGCATCACGCCTTTGCCGTCTTCGATCGCTGTGAAAGTGGAAACACCGCCGTACTTCAACGGATCCTTTGTCGCCCGCCCGTCCGTGGCGACCGGCGGCATGACTTCGTCCAGAGTGATTCCCGCCGGAGCGGTTCCATCTGCCGTGACGGCGAGAGCGCCCTTGCCGTGTCTGCTCGACACAACACCGTACGGCACGCGGGGAATGGCCTCGAGGGTCTCGATCTTGAGTACGTCCCCGGGCTGTGCGCCCTCGACGAAGACGGGTCCGGTGACGACGTGCGGGCCGTCCTTGTCGAAGTTTCGTTCGGTTCGGTTGTATTCGGCCGCAACGGCAATCGCGTCCTCGAGCACGTCTTGCTCGGAAACGCCTTTACTGCCGAAGTATTCGAGGGGATTGCGACCTTGATCCTCGAGAATTCCCTCGTGCGAGAGGGCGTCGATGGTGACGGTCTGGCCCGACTTCATCCGCATCACTTCGCGGGTATGAATGTTGGGCACATAGCCCCACATGACGTCCGACGGATCCGAACTCAGATAGTGATCGCCGCTGACATTTCCGCGGCCCGGTTGCAGTATCGGAACACCATCGGCGAATGGCAGTGCAGAGGAGGATGATCCAGCCGGCGATGCGTTCGAGTGCGCGCACCCCGAAGCCACACCGGCAACTCCTACGCCCGCGCCGAGGGCAGCGACTGCCCTCATGAATCCGCGTCGGCCAAGTCCTTTCGTCAGGTCTTCGGCTGCGTTGCGGGCAAGAGTGTTTTCCATCGAGTTTCCTCCGGAGTGCGTGACGATGTGCGACTGCGAAGAAAGCTAGACCCGATTTGTTACTCGTTCATTACCATTTCATGGCAAGGAAATACCTTTGACTGAGAATGAATTCAGCGACGGCGAAGCCGCCAGAGCGAGGTCGTCTCTCTTGCCCGGGCTGCGTGAAGCGCATCGGTTCGGTCACTGACCTTTGCGTGCGTCGGCTTGACGTCCATGCGGTCGACAACGGTGAGTCCACCGGCCGCGATCAGGTCGTGCAGTTCGGATCGCGTTCGGAGACCGAGATGTTCGGCAATGTCCGAGAGGATCAGCCACGCTTCTCCCCCGTCGTCCAGATGCGCTGCGACACCAGTCAGGAAGCCCTTCAGCATCGCTCCAGCGGGGTCGTAGACGGCGTATTCGATGGGCGAGGTGGCCTTGGCCGGAATCCAGGGAGGATTGCAGACCACCAACGGAGCGGTGCCTTCGGGAAAGAGGTCTGCTTCCACCACATTCACCTGATCGCCGTAGCCAAGCCGCGAGAGGTTGCTACGGGCGCATTGCAGTGCCCGGGGGTCCTGGTCGGTGGCTGTCACTGTCTTGACCCCGCGCTGCGCCAGTACGGCGGCAAGAACGCCGGTGCCGGTGCCGATGTCGAAAGCCGATTCCATCGACGGCAGTGGTGCAGACGCGACCAGATCGACATACTCGCCGCGGACGGGTGAGAACACTCCGAAGGCGGGATGGATGCGCTCGTCGAGAGCCTCGATGAAAACACCTTTGCGGTGCCACTCGTGAGCGCCGATCGCGCCGAGGATGTCACGCAACGAGCGAACCGACGGCTCACCGGTAATCCCGAAGGCTTCGGTCAACGCCAGTTGCGCGTCCGGGGAGCGCCGAAGTGGAATCGACAAATCTGCATCCAAGGGAATGAGCAGCATGCCGAGAATCTGCGCACGACGCCCTTGGGTCTGCCGGTGGAGATGGAAGGCTTTGGCCGGATCGTCGGAGGCTCGGCGCGGCTTGCGGTCGATGCGCGACGCGACGGCCTTCGTCAGTTGGCGAGCGTTCTGAAAGTCTCCGCGCCACAGCAGCGCCGTGCCTTCGCACGCCAAGCGATAGGCGTCGTCGGCCTTCATCGTGTCGTCGGCGACGACGATGCGCTTGGGCGCCGGGGCGTTGCTCGTCGAACCCCAACGGGCCGATTGTTCGGCGTCGTTCTCGGTCCACACAGCGAATTGTTCAGTCATGTAAGCCCTTCCGGCGTCCGACGCATGGCGGCCGGTCTACCGGCTGAAGTGGTCCAGATCTGCAAAATCTGCTTGTCTGGTGTCCACACTAGTCGGGACCGGCCGCGCTACATGACTGTGAGAGGGATGTCAGCCCTTGGCGACGCGAGCTGCCTCGGCGATCCGAGCCTCGGCGACCGCGTCAGCAGCCTCGCCGGCGAGGATTCCGTCCTTCTTCGACTTCGCGAAGATCTCGGTGACCGTGTCGAAGATCTTCTCGACCTTGAGCTTGACCTCTTCGGCCGAGTTGCCCTTCAGCTCGCCGGCGACCTGGATGAGGCCGCCGCCGTTCGCCACGTAGTCAGGGGTCCAGGTGATGCCGCGGTCACGGAGGATGTTCTCGACCTCGGGGACGGTGAGCTGGTTGTTGGCAGCGCCGCAGACAACCTCGGCCTTGATCGAGCGTGCGGTCGTGTCTGTGAGGGTTGCGCCCATCGCGCAGGGTGCGTAAACGTCGAGATCGGCGTCGACGATGCTGTCGACGATGCTCACCTGCGGGAAGTCCGCCTTGACACGGTCGAGCGCTGCGGCGTTGACGTCGGTCGCGAGAACGGTTGCGCCGTCTGCGAGGAGGAGCTTGATCAGCTCGTAGCCGACCTTGCCTGTGCCCTCGACACCAACGGTCTTGCCCGCGAGCGACGGAGTGCCCCAATGCGACTGCGCTGCGGCGCGCATCGACTGGAATACGCCGAGGGCCGTCATCGGCGCGCTGTCGCCGGAACCGCCGACGGTGGCATTGCGGCCGACGACGAAGTCGGTGTTGCGACCGATGATGTCGAGATCGTTGGAGTTGGTTCCGACGTCACCAGCGGTGATGTAGCGGCCACCGAGGGTCTGGACGAATTTTGCGTAGGCGCCGAGCAATTCGTCGGTCTTGGCCGTTGCGGGGTCGCCGATGATGACAGCCTTGCCGCCGCCGAGGTCGACGCCGGCAACCGCAGCCTTGTAGGTCATGCCGCGCGAGAGGCGCAAAACGTCTGTGACTGCGGCGGATTCGTCGGAGTACGGGTAGAAGCGCGTTCCGCCGAGCGCGGGGCCGAGCGTCGTGGAGTGGATGGCGACGATGGCCTTGAGGCCGCTCGCGGGATCCTGGAAGAAGCTCACCTGCTCGTGGGGGTAATCGCGCAGGTAGTCGGCGCGATCGAACACGCCCGCAGTGTCGTCATGGGAAACAACGGAGTTCACGGGCTCGGCGGTGAGAGTCATTGTGGGATAGACCTTTCCGAAGGATTAACGGGGCGCAGTCGAAATATTGGGACGAATTGGCCATTGGGTACTATTAGGGACAAATAACCCAAAGAGAATCCCGCTGAGCAATTCGTGGAACCAATGCTCTGCCTGAGTTACGATTTGGTCAATGCAAATCTCTTGAACTAGTCAATTCGATCATCCAGTGACTCATATCACTGAGGAGAGGTTCACAAAGTGCTCAGCATCGACAAGCTCGACGTCCAGTTGCTCGGACTGCTCAGCAAGGACTCGAGGATGAGTGTGGCCGAGTTGGCCAACTCGTTGGGCGTCGCCCGCAACACCGTCCAGTCGCGAATGAAGCGCATGGAATCCAACGGACTTCTCACCGGGTTTCGGCCGAATCTCAATCTCCCCGAGGTCGGTATCCCGATTCAGGCATTTGTCGGTCTGGAGCTCGAGCAGGGCAAGATCAGCGCAGTGGCCCGCAGTCTGACCGAGTTGCCCGAGGTGATCGAAATTCACGCCACAACCGGCCGCGAGGATCTGCTCGTTCGGGTTGCCACGTCGACGCACGCGGCATTGCAGAAGTTGGCCGAGCAGATCGTGTCGCTTCCAGGCGTCACGCATTCCACCACGACGATCGCTCTGACCAATCCCCTTCCGTATCGAATTCAGCCTCTCCTCGAGCACCTCACCAATGACGCCGGCTGGGGTCGTTCGACTGCCTTCCCCCGCCAGCAGGACTAGGACGGGTGGTCGCGGCGTTGCTTCCCGGTGCGCTAGTTTCATGGTTATGAGTGAGATCCAGGGACAGCGCATCGCGTTCATTCAGGCGACGTGGCATCGCAACATCGTCGACCGTGCACGCGACGGATTCACCGACGCGATCGTCGAGCTCGGCTACCCAAAGGACACGGTTGATTTCTTCGAGGTACCGGGGGCTTTCGAGATCCCGCTGCATGCTCGGCGGTTGGCCAAGACCGGCCGCTACCAGGCGATCGTCGCCGCAGGTCTGGTCGTCGACGGCGGTATCTACCGGCATGACTTCGTGGCGACGGCTGTCATCGACGGTCTGATGCGCGTGCAGCTCGACACCGACGTTCCGGTCTTCTCGGTAGTCCTGACACCGCATCACTTCCACGAGCACGCCGAGCACGTCGAGTACTTCAGCACGCATTTCGTGAAGAAGGGCGCCGAGGCTGCTCGCGCGGTCGACGCCACCGTCAAGTCGTTGAAGGCCCTGCCCACCAGCTAGTCGTTTCCCAAGTCTCGCTGAGTCGAATGCCATCGGCTCAGCGAGATTTTTTGTGTCTATCGAGGGGTCTCAGCACCAGCCAGCGCAGAGGCGTTCGAGTCGTCGACTTCGCCGTAGCGGTCGACGCATTGCTGGAAGAAGTCCCGCATCTCGGTGACTACCTGGATGTGGCTGTTTAACGACTTCTCCAACGAATCTTCACCATCCTTAGCTTTCTTGGAGAACTTCTCGGCCAGGTTGATTCCAGATTGGAGCGTTCCCATCCCAGAAACATTCGCTATCACGAACAGATTTCTGCGCATCTGATCGAGTTCGCCAAGAAGTCCATTGCATGCCGCAACCACATCACGTGCGATGTCTGGCTCAACTTCCAGCCGCGAGTCGTCAGACCCATTGCTTCGATCAGACCAACTCACCGAGACCTCATTTCGGTAGCGTCGGTTCAAGATTGACCGACAGACGCTGCACAAAAACACAACTGGACTCTTGCCGAACCTCAGACAGCTTTCGTTCTACGTTGAACCAGATTGAGCCGTGTTCAACCGAGAAAGCAAGGTAGCAACCATTGTTGTCCTCGTCGTCGACGCGCTGATACTCGATACCACGCCGCCCACCGACATTGAGTTCCTCGAACCCTCGGAAATCAGGATTCCGTCGAACATCGTCGACGGTGTACGACGATGAATACACGGTCAAGAAATACCAGGACCCGCTCCACCCACAGATTTTCCATCCTGGCTGCTCCACGCCCGCCGCACCAGCTTCCTCGGTAGCCGGATCAAGCCCAACTTCTTCCAGAACCGAGTCCGGAATGTCCTTGCAGGGATCGAACAAACCCTCTTGACCCGACGCAGGCTGCGGCGCCCCTCGTACCGATGCACTGCACCCCGCCGCCAGTGCGGCCGTGAACAGTACGGCCGCCACCCTGTTGGCCTTCATCCGAGAACTCACGAACCCGGAAGATCCTGGCCCGCGAGTGTGACCGCGTTGGACGTATCGACACCGCTGTAACTGTCCAGACACTTCTGAAAAAAGTCCCGCATCTCGGTGACAACCTGGACGTGGCTCTTCAGCGCCTTCTCCAACGAGTCCTCCCCACCTATGGCCTTCTTTGAGAATTTATCGGCCAAATCCAATCCGGATTGCAGGGTCCCCATCCCTACAACTGTTTCGATTCCGGCCAATTCACCCGTCAGAAGATCGATTTCGCCAATGAGTGCAACACACGCTGCCACGACACCCAGGGCAACGTCGTAATCAACTACAAGGCTTGGGTCCGTGACGCCATTTCCCAATTCCGACCAGTTCATGAAACCCTCAATTCGGTAGCACCGGATCGAGATCGACCGAGGCACGCAGACCTACGGCACAACTCGAATCTTTCTGAACTTTGGACAGAATCTTCTCGACGTTGATCCAAATCGACCCCTGTGTCGCAGGGAACGTCACGTAACAGCCTTCGCCACCTTCGTCGGCGACGCGTTGATACTGGATTCCGCGGCGGGTGCCAGCAGTCACATCTTCGAAGCCTCCATAGTCAGAATTCCGACGCACATCCTCGATGGTGTACGTCGTCGAATAGACCGTGAGGTAGAACCATGACCCGCTCCATTTACAGATCTTCCACCCAGGTTGTTCTACCCCTGCGATTCCGCCTCGTTCAGTCGCTGGATCAAGCCCCACTTCTTCCAGAACCGAGTCCGGGATGTCCTTGCACGGATCGAACAAACCCTCTTGGCCGGATGCAGGCTCAGCCGCCCCCTCCACGACTGAGCTGCATCCTGCCGCAGCCCACACCAACATCCCAGCCATGAGCAGTCGCCCAACCCCCACCGACCCCCGCATGGCACCCCCTGTTGATGTGGACCCACTGTATTGGATGCACCGGAGGCTCGATCGGTTCCCGCAATCTCGAAATTCCCAGGTCACGTTCGGCGGTTCACTCAGAGCGCATCTCCAGCGATTGACGCTCAGCTCAGCAGTCGCATACTGGAGAGGTTGACTACGACTTCGGGAAGGCACCGAGTGAGCGCACCGAAAGCCCCGGCCAAACCAGCGATCCTCAGCGTCGACGACGATCCGGGTGTTTCGCGTGCCGTCGTCCGAGACCTCCGCAAGCGGTACGGCGAGAAGTACCGAATCATTCGTGCGGAGTCCGGCGACCAGGCTCTCGAGACCTTGCGCGAAATGAAACTTCGCGGCGATGCAGTCGCTGTGATCGTCGCTGATTACCGCATGCCTGGTTTGAGTGGGATCGAGTTCCTCGAACAGGCAATGGACCTGTATCCCGTAGCTCGTCGCGTTCTACTGACCGCGTACGCCGATACTGATGCTGCGATCGACGCCATCAACGTAGTCGACCTCGACCACTACCTCCTCAAGCCGTGGGATCCCCCGGAAGAGAAGCTGTACCCCGTCATCGACGCGCTGCTCGATGCCTGGGCTAGCTCGAGCCATCACCCCTCCGAGGAAACCAAGGTGATCGGCCATCGTTGGTCCGAGCGATCATCCGATGTTCGAGAGTTCCTGGCACGCAACCAACTTGCCTATCGCTGGTACATGTCGGACGAGCCTGAAGGTCAACGACTTCTCTCGGCCGCCGGCACCGACGAACTGCGCCTTCCCGTCGTCATCGCATCCAACGGAGATGTCCTCGTCGAGCCCACCGACGCCGAACTCGCCGACAAACTCGGGCTGAGCACCACTCTCTCCGAAGACTTTTACGATCTCGTTGTCATCGGCGGCGGCCCCGCCGGTCTGGGAGCGGCCCTGTACGGCGCTTCGGAGGGACTTCGGACGGTCCTCATCGAACGGCGAGCGACCGGCGGTCAGGCCGGCCAGAGTTCACGAATCGAGAACTACCTCGGCTTCCCCGACGGAGTCTCCGGCGCACAGTTGGCCGATCGGGCCAGGCGCCAGGCAACCAAGTTCGGCGCCGAGGTCATCACTGCTCGCGACGTCACCGGTCTGGAAATCAACGGCTCGGCCCGCACAGTGCGTTTCGACGACGGTTCGTCGGTCGACGCCCATTCGGTCATCCTGGCGACCGGTGTTTCCTATCGCCAACTTTCAGCACCAGGGCTCGATACATACACCGGCCGAGGGGTCTACTACGGGTCAGCTGTCACCGAAGCCGCTCGGTGCAGCGAGCAGGATGTGTACATAGTCGGCGGCGCCAATTCGGCAGGCCAAGCTGCGGTCTACCTCTCCCGAGGAGCTAGGTCAGTCACCATTCTCATTCGCGGCAACTCGCTCGAAGCCTCGATGTCGTACTACCTGATTCAGCAGATCGAAAAGAATCCGAAGATCACCGTGCGCACGTGTACGGAGGTAGTCGGCGCTGAGGGTGACGATCACCTCGAACGAATCACACTGCGTAACAGAGCCACCGGAGAAGAAGACACTGTCGATGCTCAGTGGTTGTTCATCTTCATCGGTGCCGCTCCCCTGACCGACTGGCTCGGAGACGTGGTGGTCCGCGACGGAAATGGCTTCGTTCTTGCCGGCCCGGACCTTCCGTCCGAAGGCGTCACACCGGACGGGTGGCCGCTCGACCGCGCACCACATCATCTCGAAACCAGTGTCCCCGGAGTATTTGTCGCCGGGGACGTACACGCCGAATCGGCCAAGCGCGTCGCGTCGGCCGTCGGAGAGGGCGCGATGGCCGTGATGTTCGTCCACCGCTATCTCGCTCAACAATAGGGAGATTCGATGTCCATTCCTGAATGCAGCCCAGACTTGCTTCGCACCCTGTTCCTGTTCGAGAAGCTCACCGACGATCAGCTCGAATCACTGTGCCAGGCAGGCCATATCACCGAGATCGATCGAGGTCAGGTCTACCTCGAAGGTGAGCCTGCCACCTGCTTCTACGTCCTCATCGAGGGCGAAGTGGTCTTGTCCAAGCTGTCGGGCGGCGAAGACATCGAGATCAACAGGACCACCCAGCGCGGCGTCTACTCGGGAGGCTGGACGGCGTATCTCGGCGATCGTGTACCGCAGGTCTACGCGGGGTCGATGCGAGTGACGACTCCTTCGACGTTTTTCGTCCTGGACGCCGACAAATTCGGCAACGCGATGCGCGAGTGGTTTCCGATGGCGGTTCATCTACTCGAAGGTGTTTTCTTCGGCAAGAAGAACACTCAGCAAATCATCGATCAGCGAGAGCGACTCCTTGCACTCGGATCACTGTCGGCCGGGTTGACTCACGAGCTCAATAACCCTGCAGCCGCGGCGGTTCGAGCGACAGCCTCTTTGCGCGAGCGTGTCGCAGGCATGCGTCACAAACTGGGAATGGTCGCATTGGGCACCTACGACCGCGATGCCCTCGTCACTCTCATGCGACTTCAAGAGGAAGTTGCAGAGGTTGTCGCCAAGGCGCCGACGCTCACTCCCCTCGAAGCCTCGGATCGAGAGGATTCGTTGGGTGAATGGTTCGAGGATCATTCGATTCGAGAAGGTTGGGATCTGGCTCCGACCTTCGTGCAAGCTGGTCTCGACACCGCTTGGCTCGAGAATGTTGCTGCAGCCGTAGACGAGTCGGTGCTAGAAGGCGCAATTCGCTGGCTGAATTACACCATCGAATCCGAACTCCTGATGAACGAGATCGCCGACTCCACAACGAGGATCTCGACGCTCGTCGGTGCGGCGAAACAGTATTCACAGATGGATCGCGCTCCGTTCCAGACCATCGATGTCCACGAACTGCTCGACAGCACGTTGATCATGTTGGGGCAAAAGATCGGAAGCGGAATCGAAGTCGTCAAGGAATACGACCTCGCGCTGCCACCGATCGACGCCTACGCCGCCGAACTCAACCAAGTGTGGACCAACCTCATCGACAATGCGGTGTCTGCCATGGACGGATCGGGAACACTCACCGTTCGGACAAGCCGCGATGGCGACCGCGTGTGCATCGAGATCTGTGACACCGGTGCCGGGATTCCCGATGACGTCATCGACAGGATCTTCGAACCGTTCTTCACTACCAAGCCAGTCGGCGAGGGAACCGGTCTCGGCCTTGATATTTCGTGGCGAATTGTGGTCGGCAAGCATCGTGGTGAGCTGCGGGTCACGTCAGAGCCTGGTAACACCCGGTTCAGAGTTTTGCTGCCAATCGCGGGCCCACCGCGGGATACGCGTGACGACTAGTCGCCCTTGCACGGCCGGCAGGCAAAGCGCACGATGAAATGACCGACTTCAGGCAGTGAGAGGGTGAACCATGACCGACGGACTTCCAGCGGGGATCGATCCGAGCGTGCCGCCCAGTGGCGCGGGATGCGTCGAATGCGATGCGAGCGGCGGTTGGTGGGTGCACCTGCGTCGTTGCGCGCAATGCGGTCACGTGGGGTGTTGCGACTCCTCACCGTCACAGCACGCGAGCAAGCATGCGGCCTCGACAAAGCATCCGTTCATGCAGAGCTACGAACCCGGCGAGGATTGGTTCTGGAGCTTCGAAACCAACGAGGCGTACGACGGACCTGAATTGGCGGCGCCCACTTCACATCCCGTAGATCAGCCGACGCCGGGACCTAAGGGTCGTGTCCCAGCCGATTGGCAGCAACACATCCACTGACTCAGTTCGGTTGGTCGATCGACCTCAAAGTCGAGACGTTCGACGACTCCTGATCCAATGCGTTGTCGATGCAGGCTTGAAACTGAGCCTGCATTGCCTCCACGACCGCGATATGACTCGCCAACACATCGACGAGCGCATCGTGGCCACCGACGGCCTTCTCCTCGAACTTCGTCTGAAGCGCTCGACCTGATGCGAGCGTCCCTAAACCACCAACCCAACTCAGTTTCGCAGCAGCAACAGACAAATGCTCCAACGTCATTTGGTATTCGCCGCATGCCGTAACTAGCAATCGCGCCGTATCCGGATCCAGCGAGAACGAAACCTCGGCCCCGGAGTCCTCATTTGAACTCATGCGTAGCACCACCTTCATCAAGCGAGCGATTCATCTGGGGAGCTCCGGGAAGAGTTTGTCGGTAATCGTCGAGGCGAGGCCACACGGGTCGATCGCCGTCTCACCGAAATCTGGGGCGATCCGAACGATCAGTACCCCCTGATTGGTCGTCCAAGCTACTGAGCAAATCTGTCCGGTCGCATCGTCACGCTGCCCGAATTTGATAGCAGGGCCGCCATGAACATTCGCAGCCCTTACATCGGCATTGTTGGTGTTCGCTTCGACTTCGTCGAGAGTGTGGTCTGTTGACCAGACGCTCAGCGAAATTCCCGTCCCATCCCATGAGCAGATTTCAAATCGTGGAATCTGAACTCCAAGAATCCCGCGTTCCTCAGTCGCCGGATCAACGCCGACATACCGCAAGGCACTGTCGCTAATACCGCTACAAGGGTCAAATAGCCCAACAGCCTCGTCGGCTCGTACTGCATGCCCCTCGACGGTCGAGGAACAACCCCCAACCAACAGCGCGGCCGCGACCAGGACCACTGCAACCCTCACTCCCACAGCACTCCCCCTCGTTCGCGACCCGCTCACAGTAATGGACGCTCCCCAGCACCGATCGGTTCCACCCCATTGCATTCCGTTGCAACCCTTCACCCGCGCCGATAATCGGCCTAACGTCGGTCTACCAGGGGATTCACAACGAAGTGAGGTGCGGATCAATGAAGGCAGCACGGTTCCACGGGCAGAAAGACATCCGGATCGAAGAGATCCCTGAGCCCGAATTGCGGCCAGGAACAGTCAAGCTGAAGGTCGCATGGTGCGGAATCTGCGGCACCGATCTCCACGAGTACCTCGAAGGACCGATCTTCATCTCCGCACCCGGACACCCGCATCCACTCTCACACGAGAATGCGCCGGTCACGATGGGCCACGAGTTCTCCGGCACCGTCGAAGAGGTCGGCGAAGGTGTCACGGACGTCGAGGTCGGTGAAAATGTCGTTGTCGAGCCTTACTTCGTCTGCAACGAGTGCGCCCCGTGCAAGGCGGGCAACTACCACCTGTGTACGAAGATGGGGTTCATCGGCTTGGCTGGCGGAGGTGGCGGACTCAGCGAGAAGGTCGTCGTCGACCGTCGTTGGATCCACAAGATCGGCAACATCCCGCTCGACGAGGCAGCTCTCATCGAACCGTTGAGCGTCGCCCATCACGCAGTCGTGCGCAGTGGAGCCGAAAGCGGCAACGTCGCCATCGTGGGCGGAGCCGGACCGATCGGCCTCCTCGTTGCGGCCGTTCTCAAGGGTCTGGGTGTCACGACGATCGTCACTGAACTCAGCGAAGCCCGCAAAGCCAAGGCCCTCTCCAGTGGAGTCGCCGACTACGTCATCGATCCCACCACCGAAGACGTCAAGGCGCGCGTCCTCGAACTCAGCGGAGGCATCGGCGCAGACATCGGATTCGAGTGCGCAGGCGTCAACGCAGTACTCGACACCATGCTCGACACGGTCAGGCCTGCTGGAGTTGTTGTCAACGTGTCGATTTGGGGCAAGCCCGCGACCATCGACATGCAGAAGCTGGTCCTCAAGGAAATCGATCTACGCGGAACCATCGCGTACGTCCGTGACCATGAAGCGGTCATCAAGATGGTCCAGGACGGTGTCGTCGATCTGGCGCCATTCATCACCGGTCGCATTCAGCTCGAAGAGTTGATCTCCGAAGGATTCACCACTCTGATCGAGCACAACGACACGGCGGTCAAGATTCTCGTCAGGTCGTGACCGGACGGGGCACCTCGGGACCCACCGCAGTCAGCGACCCAGGTGCCCGGCCCTTGCCCCATCCTAGCTTCTCTCGGTAGCGGGCCGGGTGGTAGTACACCATCACCACCGCCCGTTTAACCCGGGGGGGTTTTTTGTTGACCAGAAAAACCGGGGGAGTTTAAAAAAAAACACACCCCCCAGAAAAAAAAAAAAAAGCGTTTGAGGGGT
>NZ_JBHTSW010000043.1:0-51564 GCF_042794945.1 Rhodococcus sp. NPDC056506
ACCCTTGGGGAGTGCGTCGATGAACTGGACGACCCTGGGAATCTTGTAGGCGGACAGACGTTCCCGAGCCCACGAGGTGACGGAATCGGCTTCGAGGTCGGAGCCTGGGCGCACGGCCACCACTGCCGCAACCTCCTCGCCGTAGTAGTCGTCAGGGATGCCGATCACCGCGGCTTCGATGATGTCGGGATGCTGGTAGAGCACCTCTTCGACCTCGCCCGGATAGACGTTGTATCCACCACGGATGATGAGGTCCTTGACGCGGTCGACGATGCGAAGGTCACCGTCGGTATCGGTCTCACCGAGGTCTCCGGTGCGGAACCATCCGTCGGCGGACAGAACGGCGGCAGTGTCGTCGGGACGCTTCCAGTATCCCTTCATGACCGTCGGTCCCTTGATGAACACCTCGCCCACTGTGCCTGCCTCGCAGACATTTCCGTCGTGATCACGGACCTCGACCTCGGTGCGCGGAACGGCGCGGCCGGTGTAACCGATCTTTGCAACGCGGTCGATACTGTTGAAAGTTCCGAACGCGCTCGTCTCGGTCAGGCCGTAGCCCTCGAGGATCGTGCAGTTGAAACGTGCTTCGAAGGCGCGTGCCACTTCACCGGGAAGTGATGCGCCGCCGGAGATCGCGATCCGCAGTTGTTCGAAGTCGGAGCTGTCCACGTCCGCGGCGGCGTGCAGCATGGCATTCCACATGGTGGGGACGCCGGCCATGATGGTGAGCTTGTCTCGACGCACCAGATCGAGCATGGCGGCGGGATCGAACCGGGCGAGCAGGGACAGTGATCCGCCGCCGGTGAAGGTTGCCATCATGACCGAACCCTGGCCGAAGATGTGGAAGAGTGGCAGTCCGGTTCCGGTGCGGTCCGCGGGGTTTCCGCGGCTGCTCTCGGCGCCGATCTCACCGGCGGACAACAAATTCCCGACCGTCAGCTGAGCACCCTTCGGGCGTCCGGTGGTGCCGGAGGTGTAGAGAATGGCCGTGGTGTCTGCTGCGTCGCGGTCGACCACGGTTGCCGGTGCATGGTCGGCCTTCGCCGATTCTTCGGTGAGCGTCCACACCGGGACGCCGCGCGCACTTCCTGCGTCCTGGACTGCGGGGCCGAGCTGATGCCAGGCGATGGCCAGGGAAATCTCCGCGTCGTCCAGAACGTACTCGACTTCGGGTTGCGCCGACATCGTGTTGATCGGTACCACGACACAACCTGCGGCCTGAATCCCCATGTACGCCACGATGAATTCCGGCACCGACGGCGCCGCAAGCAGAACCCGGTCGCCGACGCTCAACCCTTCGTCGCGAATGCGGCCGGCGAACGCCACAGACGCGTCGTGGAGCTGTCGGTAAGTCCAGTGATTGTCCGTGCCGCGAATCGCAATATTGTCCGGAGTGGCTTCCGCGTGACGGGTCACCGGGTCGAGAACGCTAACCATGGTTCTGCCTTTCGGGAGGAATCGACCGATTGTGTGTCCTGGGTCTCACCAGAGCGTACACTTGAATCCGGCGTCAACATCGAGTCTGGTGGGATTGTCCCGAAAATGTGGGGTTGTCCCGGAAATGATGCCGGCCCCGAACGATGACTCGGAAAGATGAGGAGCGCACTGTGCTCGACGACGAATCGCGAATTGCCGCCTTACCGGTGGCTCCGCCCGCGCTGCTCCGAGATCGCCCCACTACCGAGCGGGGAACTCGCACACGCGCAGCATTAGTGGCCGCTGCCCGTACGGTTTTCGAGCGCAGTGGCTATCTCGACGCCCGCCTCATCGATATCGCCAAAGAAGCCGGTTGTGCGACGGGATCGTTTTACACGTACTTCGCGAACAAGGAAGAGGTGTTCGCCGCCGTCCTCGAGGTCGCGCGAGACGACATGATGCACCCGGGCATGGGGCGAGTTGCCGGCGCAGACGATCCCTACGCCGTGCTCGAGGCGAGCAATCGGGCGTATCTGGCCGCGTATCAACGCAATGCAAAATTGATGGGTCTCATGGAGCAGGTTGCCCACATCGACCCGGAGTTCCGGAAGTTCCGCAGCGAGCGCGCCAATGCGTTCATTCGCCGTAACGCCCGCGGAATCGCCGATCTGCAGTCCCGCGGCATCGCGGACACGACGCTGGATCCGATGACGTCGTCAATTGCTCTGTCCGGCATGGTGAGTCGGCTCGCCTACAGTCTGTTCACTCTCCGTGAGGGTGAGGTGGACGGGCGTTCGCCGGAGTTCGATCAGATTGTCGCCACGGTGACCGACCTGTGGGCGAACGCACTCAAGTTCCCTGGCCGATCCTGACATGACAGGTCGTCCCGGCCGCATCGATGTTCGAGCGGCCGGGGCGTACCGGGTCTCGGTTCAGCTCTTTCGGTTCAGCTCTTTTCGACGACGCGGGCGACGGATTCTGCGACGACGACGGGCTTGTCGGAACCTTCGCGCTCGACCACCTGGCTCATCTTCACCTGGATTCCGCCGGGCAACTGCTCCGCGGACACGACGGTTGCGCGCATGCGGATCCGCGATCCCACCGGGACCGGGGCGGGGAAGCGCACCTTGTCGTAGCCGTAATTGAGGCTGTGGGCGAAGCCGTCGAAGTGGATGAGTTGGTAGGAGAACTGTGGGCCGAGCGAGAGACTGAAGAGTCCGTGCGCGATGGTGCTGCCGAGCGGGCTCGATGCGGCGCGTTCCGGGTCGACGTGGATCCACTGATGATCGTTCGTGGCTTCGGCGAACGCGTTGATGCGCTCCTGGGTGATGTCGTACCACTCCGTCGGGCCCAGCTCCTGGCCGATGAGCTTCTCGAGCTCGGCGAAGGTGGACGGGCGGACGGGCAATTGATTTTCAGTCATCGTTGATCCCTTTACTCGCAGTTCAGGAGGACGGAACGGGCCGTTCGGGTAGCCGTCGCGATTCGACGGTTGAAACTGACGCCGGATTCAACTATACATGAGGGGAGACGTGGATCACTGTCAGCGCGTAGGTATGACGCAAGCGAGAGGAATCGCTCATGAAGGTTGCCCAGAAGGTAGCAATTGTCACCGGTGGCGGCGGGGGAATCGGCGGTGCACTGGCCGAGCGACTGGCTGCCGAGGGTGCTCGCGTCGTAGTGGCTGACCTCGACGCGGCAGCTGCTTCGGCAGTAGCAGAGGCGATCAACGCGGAGCATCCCGGAGCAGCCGTGTCTGCTGGTGGCGACGTCTCCGACGAGACGGTCATTGCGGGCCTGATCGCGCAGGCGGAAAAGGAATTCGGCCCGGTCGACCTCTACTTTGCCAATGCCGGCGTCACCGGAGGCATGGGTCTCGACATCAGCGAGGACGTCTGGGACACGACGATCGACGTCAACGTCCGCGCCCACATTCGCGCTGCCAGGCTCCTTGTCCCAGGGTGGACCGAGCGCGGAGAGGGCTACTTCATCAGCACGGCCTCTGCAGCCGGCTTGCTCAGTCAGGTCGGATCCGCCGCGTACTCGGTGACCAAGCATGCTGCGGTCGCCTTTGCCGAGTGGCTCTCGATCACCTACGGAGATCAGGGCGTTCGTGTCAGTTGCCTGTGTCCGATGGGCGTCAATACCAAGCTTCTCTACGAGGGCGAGAACTCCGGAGATCCGGTCGGAAAGGCTGCAACCGGAGCTGTGCTGGCGGCAGGCAATGTTCTCGAGCCTGCTGAGTGCGCCGAAATCGTCCTGGCTGCAGTAGATGCCGAGGAATTCCTCATCCTTCCGCACAAGAACGTGCTGGACATGTACCGGCAGAAGGGCGCCGACTACGACCGTTGGCTGCGCGGGATGCGCCGGTACCAGGCTTCGCTGCTCGCGGGAACGCGATGACCGAGGAACTTGTCCTCTCCGAGCAGAGAGGAGCGGTGCTGATCCTGACATTCAATCGGCCCCGTGTCCTCAACGCGTGGACCAACGAACTCGAAGACCAGTACTACGGACTGTTGGCCGCAGCAGACGAAGATCCCGGTGTCCGAGCAATTGTCGTCACCGGCTCCGGCCGCGGATTCTGCTCGGGGGCCGACCTCGGCAATCTGAAGAACGTCGGCGAAGTCTCCGAAAGTGATCTGGTCCGACCGCGAGACCGCGATTTTCCGACCACCATCCGTAAGCCGCTGATCGCTGCCGTCAACGGCGTGGCTGCCGGCCTCGGTATGGTTGAAGCCCTGTACTGCGACGTTCGTTTCGGCTCGAGTGCAACACGATTCACCACCGCATTCGCGCGCCGGGGACTGATTGCGGAGTATGGCATCTCGTGGATGTTGCCCCGCTTGGTCGGTCACAGCCGCGCTGTCGATCTTCTGCTCTCCAGCCGGATGGTGGATGCTCACGAGGCGTACCGCATCGGATTGATCGACCACCTCGTCGCCAGTGGTGACGTCCTGGACGCAGCGGTTTCCTACGCCGAGGATATCGCGGCCAACTGCTCACCGACGTCACTCTCCGTCATCAAGTCTCAGATGAGTGTCGACGCGCACTCGACCTTCACCGATTCCGCCAGGCGTGCGGAATCACTGATGCTCAACGCATTTCACGGCCCGGACGTCGTCGAGGGCGTCAACAGCCATCTCGAACATCGAGCCCCCAATTTTCCTTCCCTCTCTGTCAGGAGTTCACATGTCAGTGTTTGAGTTCTCGGATCGCACCAAGAAGTACCAGGCCGAACTGCTCGATTTCATGGACAAGCACGTTTACCCGGCCGAAGCGGTCTACGAAGAGCAGATGCGTGAGTCCGGTAACCCGCACTTTCAGCCGCCGATCATCGACGACTTGAAGAAGGAAGCCAAGGCCCGCGGGCTGTGGAACCTCTTCCATCCCCATCCCGAATGGGGCCCCGGCCTGACGAACCTGGAATACGCACCGCTCGCAGAGATCATGGGCCGCAGCCACCTGGCCTCCGAAGCCACCAACTGCGCCGCTCCGGACACGGGAAACATGGAGGTGCTCACGCTCTTCGGCACCGACGAGCACAAGGAGAAGTACCTCAAGCCGCTTCTCGAAGGCGAAATCCGCTCCGCTTTCGCGATGACCGAGCCCGAGGTTGCCAGCTCCGACGCCACCAACATCCAGCTCCGCATGGACCGCGACGGCGACGAGTACGTACTGAACGGCCGTAAGTGGTTCGCTTCCAACGCCTTGCATCAGAACTGCAAGGTTCTGATCGTCATGGGCAAGACCGACTTCAATGCCGCCACCCACCGTCAGCAGTCGATGATGGTCGTGCCGATCGATGCTCCCGGCGTCACGATCCTGCGCAACCTGCCGGTTTTCGGCTACCAGGACCGCGAAGGACACGGCGAGATCACTTTCGAGGACGTGCGCGTCCCGGCCAAGGACATTCTCGCCGGTGAGGGTGAAGGATTCGCGATCAGCCAGGCCCGCCTCGGCCCCGGCCGCATCCACCACTGCATGCGTGCAATCGGAATGGCCGAGCGCGCACTGGAACTGATGTGCAAGCGCGCATCGACCCGCATCACCTTCGGAAAGCCCGTCAGTGACAACGCGAATATCCAGGACTGGATCGCCGAGGCTCGTATCGACATCGAGATGGTTCGACTCCTCACGCTCAAGGCCGCTCACATGATGGACACGGTGGGCAACAAGGAAGCGCGCACCGAGATTGCGGCCATCAAGGTCGCGGCGCCGAACATCGCGCTCAAGATCATCGACCGCGCAATCCAGGTTCACGGCGGCGGCGGTGTCACGGACGACTTCCCGCTCGCGATGGCTTACGCCCACATGCGCACCCTTCGCCTGGCTGACGGCCCGGACGAGGTGCACAAGCGCGCCATCGCCAAGCAGGAACTGCGCAAGTACCGCGAAGTCAAGGCGAACTGACATGGCAGGACTGGATCTCACCGGTAAGACGGCAATCGTCACAGGCGCATCGCGGGGCATCGGCCTCGCGACCGCGCAGGCGATTGCGGCGGCGGGCGGAAACGTCGTACTGACTTCGCGCTCACAGGAATCCGCAGATGCGGCTGCCGCACAGGTGAACGGCAACGCGATCGGCGTCGGCGCTCACGCGACGGACGAGGATGCTGCCCGCAAGTGCGTCGAGCAGACGATCGAGCGTTTCGGCAGCCTCGACATCTTGGTGAACAACGCGGGCACCAACCCGTCGTTCGGGCCGATCATCAACCAGGATCACTCGCGCTTCGCCAAGACCTTCGACGTCAACGTGTGGGCTCCAGTCCTGTGGACCGGCCTGGCAGCGCGGGCCTGGATGGGCGAGCACGGTGGTTCCGTGGTCAACACCGCCTCGATCGGCGGCATGGCGTTCGAGGCGGGAATCGGTACGTACAACGCGTCGAAGGCTGCTCTGATCCACATCACCAAGCAGTTGGCACTCGAGTTGTCGCCGAAGATTCGTGTCAACGCCGTTGCGCCGGGAGTGGTGAGAACCAAACTCGCCGAAGCTCTGTGGAAAGAACACGAAGAAGCGGTGTCCGCGTCGACTGCTCTCGGGCGCATCGGTGAACCCGAGGACGTGGCCGCTGCCATTGCCTTCCTGGTTTCGGATGCAGCCCAGTGGATCACCGGCGAGATCATGACCATCGACGGTGGACAGTTGTTGGGTGACGCACTCCCGTTCCGGCAAGGAGCGTCGGTAGGTGGCTAGCGTCGGAGTAGTGGGACTCGACACCGAAGCGGTCACGGGGTGGATCGCAGGCCTGGGGATCGACTTCAGCGGGCCGCTGTCCTTCGATCGAATCGGCTTGGGGCAGTCCAACCTCACGTACCTGGTTCGCGATCAGGACGGCAATCGCTGGGTTCTACGACGCCCACCGCTCGGCCACCTTCTGGCCTCGGCACACGACGTGGCGCGCGAAGCTCGAATCCTGAGCGCTCTCGAATCCACCGACGTACCTTCACCGCGAGTATTCGGGTTGACCGAGGATCCGGCAGTCACCGAAGTTCCCCTGCTACTCATGGAATTCGTGGACGGCGAAGTGGTCGACCGGATGCCTCTCGCGGAGGCGTTGTCGGAAGATCGTCGTCGGGCAATCGGCATCTCGCTGGCTCAGACGTTGGCGAAGATTCACGCCGTGGATCTGAAGCAGGCGGGCCTCGACGACTTGGCAAGCCACAAGCCCTACGCTGCACGGCAGCTGAAGCGTTGGGGTGGGCAGTGGGAACAGTCGAAGACGCGGGAATGCCCCGATCTGGACGATCTCACGCGACGTTTGATTTCAGCTCAGCCGGCTCATACCGAAACCACGTTGGTGCACGGCGACTTTCACTTGCGCAATGTGATCACCTCCGCTCAGAACGGCGAAGTTGTCGCGGCTCTCGACTGGGAACTCTGCACTCTCGGTGATCCATTGGCGGATGTCGGAAGCTTGTTGGCGTACTGGCCGGCAGCGGGGGAGAACACGGGCGGCGACTTCCCGGCGTCGGCACTCCCCGGATTCCCCTCGCGAGAGGAGATCTCCCGGATCTATCTCGAGGCCACCGGACGGGATCCAGCTGCGCTGAAGTTCTGGCACACCCTGGGACTGTGGAAGATTGCGGTGATCGCCGAAGGCGTGATGCGTCGTGCCCGCGACGAACCGCAGAATGCCGCCGAGAGCGGAACTCCCACCGTGGAACGTATTGACGCCTTGGTCGCCAAAGCCAGGGAAATTGCAGATCAGGCCGGGATCTGACGAGATCGTCCGGTGTCCGTCGAATCACGAAAGTATGGAGGGCCAGTGAGCCAGGAACGTAGAACCGCAATTGTCACGGGTGCAGCACGCGGAATCGGCGCGGCAGTGGCGAAGCGACTGTCGGAAGACGGCTTTGCCGTCGCCGTGCTCGACCTCGACGAAGAGGCGTGTGCCGGAACCGTCGACGCAATCAAGGCTGCAGGCGGCCAGGCGCTGGCCGTCGGCGCTGACGTCTCCGACGAGGCTTCGGTCGCCGCAGCGGTGGATCGTGTTGCAGCAGAACTGGGTGCACCCACCGTACTGATCAACAACGCCGGCATCACTCGCGACAACCTTCTGTTCAAGATGAGCGTTGCCGAGTGGGATTCGGTGATGAACGTCCACCTGCGCGGAGCGTTCCTCATGTCGCGTGCGGTGCAGAAGTACATGGTGGAAGCGAAGTTCGGCCGCATCGTGAACCTCTCGAGCACGTCGGCTCTCGGTAATCGTGGACAGGTCAACTACTCCGCTGCGAAGGCCGGAATGCAGGGCTTCACCAAGACATTGGCCTTCGAACTGGGCAAGTTCGGCGTCACCGCGAACGCCATTGCCCCCGGATTCATCGAAACCGAGATGACCGCCGCAACGGCCGAACGCATGGGAGTCGGCTTCGAGGACTTCAAGACCGCTGCCGCTTCGCAGATTCCGGTCAACCGCGTCGGACAGCCCGAGGACATCGCGCACACCGCGTCGTTCTTCGTCAGCGAAGGGGCAGGCTTTGTTTCCGGTCAGGTCGTCTACGTTGCCGGTGGACCCAAGGACTGACCGTCCGCTCACCGCTCGAACCGAAGGAATGGGCATGGCTTTCGACGAAGAGGCAGTATCGCGTGACCTCACCGACAAGGTGAACGCGCTTCTCGCGGAGAACGATCCGAGCAGTGTGTCGGTATCGGATTTTCTCGGCGCACGATTCGACGCCGGGCTGGCGTGGGTTCACTTCCCCGAAGGTCATGGGGGACTCGGTGTACCGCAGAGCTTTCAGCGTCAGGTGAACGCCCAGCTGGAGGCCGCCGGTGCACCCGGCCCGGCCACCGGCAAGAACGGGATCGGCCTGGGCATGGCGGCACCGACCATCGCTGCCTTCGGTACCGAGGAGCAGAAACAGAAGTTCCTGCGCCCGTTGTGGACTGCGGAGACGGTCTACTGCCAGCTGTTCAGTGAACCCGGCGCAGGTTCGGACCTTGCGGCCGTCGCTACCCGCGCTGTCCGCGACGGCGACGACTGGATAGTCAACGGACAGAAGGTATGGACGTCGGGTGCGCAGAACGCGCAGCTGGCGATTCTGGTGGCCAGGACTGATCCGTCGCGCTCCAAGCATGCGGGTCTGAGCTACTTCATCTGCGACATGACCGACCCGGGCGTCGACGTCCGTCCGCTGCGCCAGATCACCGGCGAGGCCGAATTCAACGAGGTATTCCTCACGGACGTCAGGATTCCGGACGCCAATCGCCTCGGAGCCGAAGGTCAGGGGTGGAAGGTTGCGACCACCACCCTGAACAACGAGCGTGTTGCCATCGGTTCGGGCGCACCGCGTGAGGGCGGCATGATCGGAAAGGTCGCGCAGGCCTGGCGCGGCGAGCCCGAACTGCGTAACCCGGCGATGCACGACGAGTTGATGCGGCTCTGGACCGAATCGGAGGTCGCGCGCCTGACCGGTGAGCGACTTCGCCAGCAGCTCGCTGCCGGACAGCCCGGCCCCGAAGGCTCGGGAATGAAGCTCGCGTTTGCCGGTTTGGCCCAGCAGATTTCGGGTTTCGACCTCGAGTTGCACGGCGAAGCCGGTCTGCGTTACGACGACTGGACGCTGCGTCGACCGGATTCCGTCGACTTCACCGGGCGTGAACCCGGATACCGATACCTACGAGCCAAGGGCAATTCGATCGAGGGCGGAACGTCGGAGATCCTGCGCAACGTCATCGCAGAACGCGTACTCGGGTTGCCGCCCGAGCATCGCGTCGACAAGGACATCGCCTGGAAGGACCTACCCCGATGAGCGCCGATCTGCTGTACTCCGAGACCGAACAAGATCTGCGTGCCAGCGTCAGACGACTGCTGAGCGAGCGGGCTGGCGCCGACACCGTGGTCACGGCCTACGACGACGTGTCCGCCGACTTCACCGGACTGTGGAAGTCACTGGCGTCCGAACTCGGTTTGGCGGGACTGCTGGTACCCGAGGAGTTGGGCGGGGCAGGTGCGTCCACGCGTGAGGCGGCAGTCGTGATGGAGGAGATCGGGCGTGCGGTCGCCCCCGTTCCGTTCTTCACCAGCGCTGTGCTGGCGACGACGGCGTTGTTGAAAGCCGGCGAGACCGAGGTGCTCGGTCAATTGGCCGCGGGGGATTCGACAGCTGCTCTGGTCGTCCCATTGTCCACTGCACCAGGAACTTTCACCCCCACTGTCAAGGCAACGGCGGATGGACTCGTCGGCAGCGTCACGACGGTCGCCGGCGTCGCCGAGTCCGATGTTCTTGTGGTTCCGGTTGCCGGTGACAGCGGTGTGGAACTGCACACCGTTCGGATCGCCGACGCCACCGTCACGCCGGTTCTGTCCCTGGACATGACGCGCCGATTGGCGGACGTCGAGTTCGCGGGGGCGCCGTCGGTGCGGGCCGACAGCGGCAATGCGGCTCAGGCGATTGAGGAAGCATTGCTCTGCGGAAGCGCACTTCTGGCGTCCGAACAGTTCGCCGTGGCTCAGTGGTGCCTCGAAACAACGCTCGCGTATGTGAAGGAGCGCAAGCAGTTCGGCCGGGCGATCGGTTCGTACCAGGCGATCAAGCACCGCCTCGCCGATCTCTGGCTCGAAGTCAGCTCTTCGGGAGCGGCAGCACGATATGCGGCGGACACCTATGCACGCGGCGACGAAGATGCGGCGATCGCAGCGACGGTGGCCCAGGCATTCTGCAGCGGCGTCGCGGTTCATGCTGCCGAGGAATGCGTCCAACTCCACGGTGGAATCGGGATGACGTGGGAGTATCCGGCGCACCTGTACCTCAAACGGGCGAAGAGCGATCAGTTGTCGCTGGGAACCGCGTATCAGCATCGGGCGCGTCTCGCCGAGTTGGTCGACCTCCCGATCTCGTCCTGAAACTCACCCACTATCTGTCTGGAGAATTGCTGTGAAGGCTTGGCGCGTCAACGAACTCGGTCAACCCCGCGATGTGCTCGCGTTGGAGGAGACCGCGGATCCCACTCCGAATGCGACGGAGATGTTGGTCAAGGTGCTGGCGGCTCCGGCCAACTTCCCCGACGTCCTCATGTGCCGGGGTGAGTACCAGATCAAGCCGCCGCTGCCCTTCACCCCCGGCGTCGAACTGTGCGGTGAAGTGGTCTCGGTCGGTGAATCGGTGACCAAGTTCGCAGTGGGTGACCGTGTGATCGGTAACCCGAGTCTGCCGTCCGGCGGATTCGCCGAGTACTCGGTACTGGATCAGAACAACACGTTCCCGGCGCCGTCGGCTCTCGACGACGCGGAAGCCTCCGCGCTGAGTATCGGCTATCAGACAGCGTGGTTCGCTCTGCATCGCCGTACTCAACTGCTCGAGGGCGAAACCTTGTTGGTGCACGCCGCAGCGGGTGGTGTGGGTAGTGCCGCAGTGCAACTCGGCAAGGCGGCAGGCGCCAAGGTGATCGGTGTTGTCGGCGGCCCGGACAAGGCGGAGTACGCACGCAAGCTAGGTGCTGACCTCGTCGTCGACCGTCACAGCGAGGACTTCGTGGCAGCGGTCAAGGAGTTCACCGGCGGAAAGGGCGCCGACGTGGTCTTCGATCCGGTCGGCGGCGATGCCTACGCGAAGTCCACCAAGTGCATCGCCTTCGAGGGACGGATCGTCATCATCGGCTTCGCCGGTGGCACGATCCCGCAGCCGGCACTCAATCATGCTCTCATCAAGAACTATTCGATCATCGGTCTGCACTGGGGGCTGTACAAGGCCTACAACCAGCAGGCCATCGACGATTGCCACGTCGAGCTCACCAGGCTCGCCGACGCCGGCTTGGTCAAACCACTGATCAGCGAGCGGTTGTCGTTGACGGACGTTGCCGACGGTATCGGTCGCCTCGGCGACGGCACCACTGTTGGTCGCGTCGTGTTCCAGCCCTGACTCTTTGCTGTGCGCCTTTATTAACCTCCCGCGGTTAATAAAGGCGCACAGCACTTCGTGTTCGACGAAAGGTTTCCCCGATGAGGCAAGCTGTCATCGTTTCCACCGCCCGTACCCCGATCGGTAAGGCTTACCGCGGCGCGTTCAACAACACTCAGGCTCAAGCGCTTGCTGCACATGCCATTTCGAATGCAGTGCAGCGCGCTGGCCTCGAGGGTGGCGAGGTCGAGGACGTCATCCTCGGCGCCGCGTTGCAGCAGGGATCCTCCGGCGGCAACGTCGCGCGGCAAGCTGTACTGCGGGCCGGGCTTCCGGACTCTGTTTCCGGAATGACGATCGACCGTCAGTGCTCATCCGGGCTCATGGCGATCGCAACCGCAGCCAAGCAGATCGTGGACGACGGAATGCAGATCGCGGTCGGCGGGGGCGTCGAATCGATCTCGTTGGTCCAGAACGATCACATGAACAACTTCCGCGCGGCCGATCCGTGGCTGAAGGAAAACAAGCCGTCGATCTACATGCCGATGCTGCACACTGCCGAGATCGTCGCTGAACGCTACGGCGTCACCCGCGAGCAGCAGGACGAGTTCGCGCTCGTCTCGCAGCAGCGGACCGCAGCAGCTCAGGAAGCCGGCCGCTTCGATCTCGAGATCGTGCCACTGACCTCGATCAAGCAGGTGCAGAACAAGGAAACCGGTGAGATCGGCACCGAGTCGGTCACGCTGACTCGCGACGAAGGTAACCGCGCGTCCACCACGTTGGAGGGCCTCGCGAGCCTGCGCCCGGTGCTGGCCGACGGGACCGTCAGTGCTCATTCCTCCATCACTGCGGGCAACTCGTCTCAGCTGTCAGATGGCGCGTCCGCATCGGTGCTGATGGAGGCCGGTGAGGCAGAACATCGCGGCCTGGCTCCTCTCGGCATCTACCGCGGCATGGCTGTCGCGGGTTGCGCTCCGGACGAGATGGGAATTGGCCCGGTATTCGCGATTCCGCGTCTGCTCGACCTCCACGGGCTGAAGGTCGACGACATCGATCTCTGGGAACTGAACGAGGCGTTTGCTTCTCAAGCTCTGTACTGCCGCGACAAGCTCGGCATCGATCCCGAGAAGTACAACGTCGACGGCGGCGGTATCTCCGTGGGCCATCCGTACGGAATGACAGGTGCTCGTCTCGTCGGCCACGCACTCCTGGAAGGCAAACGGCGCGGAGCCAAGCTCGTGGTCGTGACCATGTGCATCGGCGGCGGCATGGGTGCTGCCGGGCTTTTCGAGGTCGCATGAGCTTGATCGAAGGACTGTTCGACGTCAGTGGGAAGACTGTCGTGGTCACCGGTGGATCACGCGGTATCGGATACATGATCGCTCGCGGATTTGTCGAAGGCGGAGCGACGGTAGTCATTTCGTCCCGTAAGGCGCAAGCATGTGACGACGCCGCGCGGGAGCTTTCCGAGTTCGGCACCTGCATCTCGCACCCGGCCGATCTGTCCACCGACGAGGGGATCGAGAGCCTCGCTGCGAAGGTCGCGGAGATTTCGCCGACGCTCGACGTACTGGTCAACAACGCCGGTGCCACGTGGGGCGCTCCCGTCGACGATTTTCCGGCTGCCGGCTTCGACAAGATCTTCGACATCAACGTCAAGGCGATCTTCCTCTTGACTCAGAAGCTGTTGCCACAGTTGCGTTCTGCGGCCACTGCGGAAGATCCCGCGCGTGTGATCAATATCGGATCGATCGACGGGCTCGTGGTTTCGGGTTCGGAGAACTTCTCGTACGGAGCCAGCAAGGCTGCGGTGCACATGTTGACGCGCAAGTTGGCGGCAACGCTTGCGGGGGAGCAGATCACGGTCAACGCGATTGCGCCGGGTCCGTTCCCGTCGAAGATGATGGCCTTCCTTCTCGAAGACGAGAAGAGCGCAAAGGCTGTGGCGGACTCGGTCCCGTTGGGCCGGGTCGGAACTCCTCAGGATGCCGCAGGTCTTGCTATCTTCCTGTCTTCGCGTGCCGGGGCTTATGTGACCGGGACGGTGATCCCACTCGACGGCGGCGCGAGCGGAACGCGCTGACCCACTGACTGATCTCCGCTGTCCGAAAAGGCCTGAAAGTCTGAACTGCTATGACTTTCAGGCCTTTTCGCGTTTTGTCCGATTGGTTTATCTGTGACTGCAGTTGCTAGATTGTCCGAGGTTCGGGGGGAACGACGACGACAACACCAACAATCCCGGCCTTGGGGGAGTCATGTTTCGCGCGGCGAGATCGTCGGGGGTGTTCGGGGTGGTCGCTGCGCTTGCAGTTGCTGCCGTCACGGCGGTGGCATCGCCGGCCGCTGCGGTGCCGGGATGCGTCGGCGTGAGTGGTGTCGGTAGTACCGGAGGGCCGGCCAATGCGGCGCCGTGGCTCAACGGGAACACCGGAGGGTTGCCCGGCCTGTCCGGGCGTACTGCAGCGATCGAAAAGGTCACCGGGACATACAGTCCCAACAAGACGGTCGATCGCTTCAATGTCCTGGGCACCGACCTCGGCATCATGTGGGACAACGGTGCCGGTCAGATTCTGACCGCTTTCGGTGACACCACCGGGCTCAGCCGCAACCCCGCCTGTGACGGTTTGGTGGGCGAGTGGCGAAGCAATGTGCTTTTCCGCAGTTCGGACCGGGTACTGGCTGACGGGATGCGCATCGACAGTGCGCCGATGGACGGCACCGGTCAGGCTCGCGAGATAATCTCCGGTCTGAAGATTCCGGGCGTCGAGGCTTCCAGTATCCCCACCAGCGGCATCGCCGTGAACGGTGTGCAGTATCTGAGCTACATGTCGGTGCGAAACTGGGGCGAAGCCGGGCAGTGGAGCACCAATTACTCACAGATGGCCACGTCGTCCGACAACGGCGAAACCTGGACCACGCGTCCGGAAACGCTGCGCCCCAACATCGGTGGTGTTCTTCCCGCCGGTGTCGGTCCTGTTGCCGGTAGTGAGAACTTTCAGATGAGCTCGATGGTGAAGGACGGCGGGTTCGTCTACAACTACGGAACGCCCGCGGGACGATCCGGTGAGGTTCGGCTTTCTCGCGTCTCCGAGGGGGCGATACTCGATCTTTCCGCCTACGAGTACTGGAACGGAAGCGGCTGGGTCCGCGCCGATCCCGCTGCGGCCGTACCCGTCATGGACGGCCGCATCGGTGAGGTCTCCGTTCAGTACAACGAGTTTCTCGGCAAGTTCGTCGCGATGTACGCCGACGCGTTCAGTTCGATCGTGATGCGAACCGCTCCCAGTCCGGTCGGTCCGTGGACGGCACCGGAAACATTGGTCAATCTGGTCGAGGTTCCCGGTATCTACGCCGCATACATCCACCCGTGGTCCAGCGGCTCGGATCTGTACTTCCTTGCCACCACGTGGGCCGACTACAACGTCATGTTGATGCGTACGACGCTAGTACGCTGATCTAGCGTTTGCGCCGACTCACATTTGCGCCGTCTCACGATTTCGTCGGCTGGAGGTACACGATCTCCTCGGTGATTGGCGCGTCGTCGTCGGCGTCGGCGTCGGTGGGCGGTTCTTGTCGGCGGCGCCACCAGATGGTGAACAGCACGGCTCCGATCACCAAGGCGGCCAGAGCGAGTACTGCCAGCCAGAATTTCGGGCCGTAGTATCCGACAAGGACCATGCGCATGGCGTTGCGCGCCCACGTCAGTGGCATCAGAGCGTGCAGCCACTGCAGGACCGTCGGCATCTGTTCGATGGGGTATACCGCGCCGAAGGCGAAGATCTGAATCATCAGGGCGCCCAGTGCGATGAAGGTTCCGTTGACGGCTCCGAACACAACGGTGAAGAGCCTGCCGGAGCTGACTGCGGCGGCGCCCACCAGGATCATCACTGCGATCATCGCCAGGACACTCGGTGGTTCGACGTTTGCCACGGTCAATGACACCACCGACAACACGAGTGCCGCGACCAAGGTGACGAGGGCGGGAATGCGGTAGCGGCGCAGCCCCTCACGCACCACGCTCGTATGCGAGTTCAGCGAACGTCCGCGTCGGGGGCGGACGACGAACCAGGTGAGAATTCCGCACAGGAACAATGCCACCGAAATCACGGCTGGGACCGCTCCCGGTCCGAATCCGGCTGCGGGATAGTTGTTTCGCGCGTCGACGGCAACGGGAGAAGAGAGCAGATTGGCCGTGGTGGCGCGCTCGTCGTCCGTGAATTGCGGTACCTGGGCGGCACCGTCGGACAAACCGGTGGCCAGTTCCGCGCTACCCGCGTCGAGCTCGCCGACGCCGGCCGCGAGCTGACCGAGACCGTCGCGGAGCGCAATACTTCCGGTGTCCAGCTGGCCGAGGCCTGTGGAGAGTTCCTGCGCGCCGGTAGCGAGTTGGCCTGCGCCGTCGGACAGTTGGCCCAGGCCGGTGTTGAGTTCACCTGCGCCTGCCGCCGCTGCGAGCAGGCCACCGCGGTAGTCACTGCTCGGATCAGTGAGTTGCCGCGAGATTTCCCGCGCACCGTCGCGAAGCTGACCGAGCTGGCCGATCACGTCGTCGTCCGACGGTTGCGCGGTCAGGGAGGCTCGCAGTCCGCCGAGCGCTTCGACGAGTCCGGCGGAGACCGGATCGGTCGAGTTCCGAAGCATCGACGTGAGGGCGTCGATCTGACCGACGACGGCGTCGGAGGACCCGGCAAGATCGAGTACCGGGGTGGTGACCATGTCGACCACTTCGCTGATCTGACGAGCTCCTGCGCCGAGTTCGTCTGTTCCCCCGACCAACTGGTTCAGGCCGGCGCTCAGCTCGCCCGAGCCTGCAGCAGCTTCGTTCGCTCCAGCAGCCAGCTCGCCGGCTCCGGCGGCCAACTCCTTGCCGCCCTGATTTGCTTCACCCATACCGGTGGCGAGTTCCTTGCTTCCGGCGTACAGCTCGTTGGTTCCGGCAAGCGCTTCGGAGGACCCGTCGGAAAGCTGTTGCGCGCCTGCGGCGGCTTCGCCGAATCCTGTTCCGAGTTCACCCAACCCGACCAGCACCTGGTCGATGGACTGCTCACCGATCGACTCGGAGACCGCCGAGCGCACCTGAGCGATGATGCTTTCACCGACCGGGCCGGCGACCAGACTGTTGTAGTCGTTGTACAAGACGTCGAGCTCGGCCTTGCGGCCCGAACCCGATGCGGCACTGGCCACATCCGCGCTGAAAGTCTTCGGAATGACCACGGAGAAGTAGTAGGTGCCGTCGTTGACGCCGTCGGCGGCTTCCTGCTCGGAGACGACCTTCCAAGCAACGTCACCGCTCTTGACGAGCGCGGCAACAACCTCGTCTCCGGCTTGGAGACTGGTGCCGTCGAGTTCTGTGCCCGCATCCGCGTTGACGATGGCGACGGGCAAGCGGTTGACCGTGTCGCCCGGATCCCACAGTGCCCACATGTAGAACGCCGCAATCGACAGTGGTGCGATCACGAGGACAGCGAGAACTGTCCGGATGATGTGTGTGCGTCGCGTCGTGGTCGGGTTGTCGACTACGGGTTGTGGCACCATGTGGAGCTCTCTTCTCGTGGACCGAAGCAGTTGTGGCACGAAAGAAAGCCACCAAAACTGCTGGACATACGTCCAGCTCGGTCACGATACAAAGCAAACGGCCATCCTGTGACCGTTTTCGAAGAATTGGGCGTTACCGGCCGCCGTGCTCTTCCTCGATCTTTGCCCACTCCCACCCGCGGAAGTTGGCCAGACGAAGCTCCTCTGCTTCGTCGAAGGTGTACCACTCGGTGCTCGGCGCATCAGGAAGAGTGCCGCGCAGGTATTCGCCCAGGTAGTGAAGCGGGCCTTCCCATCCGGTTCCGACGCCGTAGCAGCCGGTGTCCGGGTCGTTGCGGAACACATCGGCGACGGAGGCGTGCTCCAACTCGAGCCAGGTGGCGTCGGGTCCGTCTGCCGTCAATCGGATCTCGACCTGATCGCTGTATCCGCGATCGCCGGGCGGAGTCCATTGCAGTCGCAGTAGGTGCGGAGCGTCGCAGGCCAGGATCTGGCCACTCGCCTGGCCTTCGAAAGCGTAAGAGCCGCCCACCTGGAAGTCTCCGCTCACCGGGAGGAAGAAGCGGTTGATGCGGTCAGGGGTTGTGATGGCGTCCCAGACGTCGTCGACCGACGCGTTGTATCGGCGCTTGAGTACGGCTGTTCGAGCCGAACCTTCGGCTATCTCGCGGTTGCCCATGCTCCGCTCTACCGCGGTGAGGCTGGTGTCCTGGCTCGCGATCTCGGTCATTATGAGTCCCCTTCTTCGGAAGAATTCGATTGTGAAGATTTGCTCCGTCCGGAACCGCGTCGTTTCCCGCGTGCGAGTTCTGTGGCCAATGCGTCGAGAGGTCCGCTCCAGTACTGCCGGAATCCGTCGAGCCAGTGGTCCACTTCTTGCAGTGGCGCGGGCTCGACGGCATAGAGACGCCTGGTGCCTTCGCTGCGTACGGTGGCGAAGCCGTTTTCACGGAGCACTCGCAAGTGTCCGGACGCGGTCGGTTGGGAGATCCCGAACTCCGCTGCCACGGCTTCTGCGATCTGACCCGCCGAGCGTTCTCCGTTGGACAGGAGTTCCAGGATTCGCCGCCGAACGGGGTCTCCGAGAACGTCGAACGCATGCATCAGTCATTTATATCGGTAATGGCCAATATAGGCAAGCGCCGAACTTACTTTGGAGCGTCGGTCAGTCCGCGAGAGTGAACTCGTCGGCGTCGAAGAGTTCACCGATCAGTCCGCCGAGGTGGCGTCGATGTTCGGCCGACAGTGTCGCTGCCGCCTCGGCGTCGTGGTCTGCGCACAGGTCGATCAGCTTGTTGTGATGGTCGACGGAGTCCTGGCTGCCGAGAAGGCTCGAGAACTTGCGGTAGTAGATGCGGTGAATTTGTGGGTGAACTTGGTGGATCAGCTTCTTCAACAGCGGATTTGCCGCAGCATCGATGATGACGCTGTGTAGGCGATCGTCAGCGGTCAGGGCTCGGCCTATGTCGTTTCGCTTGACGGCGGCAGCGAAGTCCTTGTTGGCGGAACGCATTGCCCCGATCATCTCGTCGGTGAGGTTCGGTACTGCGGTGACGACGGCCAGTTGGTCGAGAGCTTCGATGACTGCGAGTGTTGCTTCGACGTCGCCGCGGTCGAGGCTTGTGATGCGTGTATACGCACCGGGTTTCGCTTCCACGAGTCCGGTGTCGACAAGCCTTGCCAGTGCTTCGCGGACCGGAGTTCTGCTCAGGCCCAGATACTCGGCGAGCTCGCTGTCCTTGATCTTCGATCCCGGGGCCAGTTCACCGGTGACGATCGCTTCGCGAATGCGTTCGAGAGCGATGTCGCTCATTCGTGTTCGCTCAACCGGTTTACCGTCACGCAACATACTGGATATCGTACTCTGCAGGCCGCCCGCCGCTGGTCAGCCCGAGTGCGCCGTTGATGCGTCTTTCCGAGCCTCCGCAACGCGCAGGAGCAGAGCGCGGGCGAGAATTGTTGCCGGATCGATGATCTGACAGGTTGTGGCACCGGCAGGGAGTCCGAGTGGAATCTCGGTACATCCGGCCACGACTACCTGCGCGCCCGATTCGGCGAGAAGATCGGCGGCCCTGACGAGTTTGTCGGTGGTCTCGAGTCCGACGTTGCCGCTCTTGATGGCTCGGATCGCCGGCATGACCAATTCATCCTGGATCGCTGGTTCGGGTAGCAGGACGTCGATCGAGTATTCGGACAGCCACTGTTGATACAACCCGGTGCGGACCGTTCCTGTGGTGGCCAAGAGTCCGACGGACGTCACGGCCGGTGAGAGTGTCCGGATGTGCCGCGCAACTTCGTCGATCATGTGGACCACGGGAAGTCCCAGTTGGGACGAGATGCCGGGCAGGAAGGCGTGGGCGGTATTGCACGGGATGGCGAGCGTCGTTGCGCCCGACTCTCGGAGGACGTGTGCACCGCGGATCAGCCAGGGGGTGGGGTCCGGGCCGTTCTCGGTGAGTGCCAATGTCCGGTCGGGAACGGTGGGATCGGCCCAGATGACAACTTTGGGGTGCTCCTGATCCGTCGAACCTGGCGTCAAGGCAACGAGTTTGGAGTAGAAGTCGGCAGTAGCGGCGGGCCCCATGCCTCCGAGGATGCCGATGACGGGTTCGCTCATGGCCGCCGGAGAGTGGGCGCTCTGCCGTCTTCGTTGCACCTTCATGTTGCAAACCAACCTTTCGCATCCAATATATTGGATACTAGTAATGTTGACTACAGTGAAGGAGGTTGGAGGTAGTTGTCAAGTAGGGCGCAGTGTTCCCGGAATTGCGAAGTTCGAGAACTCAGTCGATCAGCAGGGGTTCGGTTCGCCGATTTTCACGGCCGAGAGCACGGCTTCGATTTCCCCGAAAGGACTTCCGGCAGAGGGGGTCTGATCGACGACAATCCAGTTGGAATCGACCAGCTGGCGTCGACCCGCGCCAGTTGCGTCAGCGCTTCTCGAGAAGAAGACTCCGGCCGACTGAATGGTGTCCTGCGCATCTTGAAGATTCATGCACACGACGTTGGGCATGATCGCGGGAGCTGCAGCGGGCGTCACTTCCGCGGCGACTGGGGTCGTGACCAGTGGAGAATTCGTCGTAACGGCCGCCGAGGTGGTCGATGGTGCCTGAGTCGTCGTGGGTTGAGTTGTCGAGGTCGCGGTGGTGGTCGCGATGGATGTTGATTCAGCCTTGCTGTCGGTGCTTGTTCCCGAGCATGCGGCAAGTGACGCCAAGGCGAATGCGCTGAGTGCGATGCGAACGGCAACTGGGGACGGGCGAATCGATGTCGAAAAGAGGTGTGGTGCGCGCACAGACGTTCCTTGTCGGTAAATGGTTGAGGAAAGGGGGAGATTCGAGCGCAGAGCACATCACACGCCGCCGATGTGCCTTATGTCGAATAGAACCATAGGCTTTCGGCACCGGATTCGAGAGGAATTGCCTACATGCATTTTCTGGAACTACGACACGCGCAGTGCGAACCCCCAGCGGCGTATTCGCCTGTCCTGGAGAGCTACGGAGACGTGGAGACCGTGCTTCTGGGCACCGACCCGCTTCCGGCGCATCGACGGTTCGACGCCGTGATCGTGATGGGTGGGCCGATGGGCGTCGGCGATCAGGCCGAGGTCGAGTGGTTGGCATCCGAGATCGAATACATTCGCGATCTGGTCGAGAACGACGTCCCGGTGTGGGGAGTGTGTTTGGGTTCGCAGTTGCTCGCCGCGGCGCTGGGTGCTCGCGTCTACACGGGAGCGGTACCCGAAGTCGGAGTTGAGGACATCACCTTGACTGCCGAGGGGCACGAAGATCCGGTGTGGGGAGGCCTGCCTTCCACATTCCCTGCGATGCAATGGCATTCGGATACCTTCGACATTCCGGACGGTGCGGTACGGCTCGCTGGTTCAGCCAAGTATCCGAATCAACTCTTCCGATACAAGCAGAGTTACGCCGTTCAGTTTCACCTCGAAGCGTCCTCCGCGGTGGCGCGCGAATGGATGGAACTGGCCGAGTACGGCGATTCGCTGCATGCTTCGTTGGGAGCGGACGGTCCGCGCATCTTTATGGAGCAGTTGGGTGCTGCCGAGTCGCAGGGGCTCGAGATTGCCGCAGCCGTGATGGAGAAATGGTTGAAATCCATCTCCACCAAATAGGCCCGTTTTGTCTAGATTGACCGATTTACCTGTTACCTTGTGTTCTCGTGGGTGGATGAACCGATCCGGTCGAGCAACACACCTCGTAGAGTCCGGATCTCCCCCCGCGAAAGGGGAGCGATGCGCCGGATGCGGAAGATATCGACAGCAGCAGTGACGTGTGTACTCGCGTCGACCGCGGTCTTGGGGGCAACCCAAGCGCATGCATCCCCGTGGGATTGCAACGTCACCGGCAGCTTGGATCAAACAGGCGGGCCGACCAATCCGATTCCCTGGCTCAATGGAACGGACGGGAAACTTCCGGAACTGCAGGGGCGCACCTCGGCGGTCGAGTACATCACGGGAGCGCTCAGCCCCAACCAAACCGTCGAGCGGTTCAACGTCCTCGGTACGGATCTCGGCATCATGTGGGACAACGGTGCAGGTCAGGTCCTGACAGCTTTCGGTGACACCGTCGGCATCGGATCCGATCCTCTGTGCTCCGGGGTGGTCGGCGACTGGCGCAGTAACGTCCTGTTCCGTAGCTCGGACGGAAATCTGTCCGACGGCATGAACATCGATTCCTCACCGACCGACCGGCCGAATCATTCGCGGGAGATCATCGGAAGTCTGAAAGTCACCGGCGTCGAAACCAGCAGCATTCCGACGACGGGTATCTCGGTTGGCGGCGTTCAGTACGTCAACTACATGTCGATTCGTTCGTGGGGAGGGTCGGGCGAGTGGGTCACCAACTTCTCGCAGATCGCGTCCTCGCACGACAACGGTGAGACCTGGCAGATCGAACCGGCCTCGTCCCGGCCGAATCTGCCGTTGACGGGTAACGACAACTTCCAGATGGGCTCCTTTGTCAAAGACGGTGGTTACGTCTACAACTTCGGTACCCCAGCCGGACGTTTCGGCGAGGGACGACTCTCGCGGGTGAAGGAAGCCTCCATCGCGGACGTCGCGGCGTACGAATACTGGGACGGAAAGGCGTGGGTCCCCAACAATCCCGCTGCCGCGGCGGTAGTTCTCGACGGGGATGTCAGCGAACTGTCGGTCCAGTACAACAACTATCTCGGCAAGTTCGTCGCGATGTACTCCAACGAGTGGGGCGCACTGGTGCTGCGGACTGCGTCGGACCTGACCGGACCGTGGAGCGCACCGGACGTCGTGATCGGCACCGACGCGGTTCCGGGACTATACGGCGCGTACATGCACCCCTGGTCGCAGGGGCAGGACCTCTACTTTCTCGCCACCACCTGGTCCGACTACAACGTGATGCTCATGAAGACCACGCTGAACCAGTGAACCGGATGGTTATCGTTGAACGGTGAGCACCACCGACAATGCGCTACTGATCACCGCCCTTCGAGACGTGTTGGTCGGACCGCTACCCGAAATCGGCCGACGATTTTCGACGCTGATCGCGGATAAGGCGCCGCACACCTCCCTGGTGATCTTCACCCGTGAGTGCACCGGTAGGCCGCGCAAGGTTGCCGGGGATCCAACTGTCGTCGATCGTGTGACCATCGCCGAACTCGACCGTATCCGTACAGATCTCACTGTCGGACAGATCTTTCGGGGAAAGTGCGCTATCGCCGGCCGGGATCGTGAAGTGCTCGCGATGCTCGATCGAACAGACACCCTCCTCGTACTGACGCCACACTCCGGACCGGTGAAGGCGGCATCCCTCGATTTGATCCAGGCACTGTTCGCGGTGACTGCAACCGGAATTCAGCTCCAGGTGCGGAACGCGAGCCCGGCATATCTCGCCGAGTCGCGGGCAGCGTCGTCCGAGCGGGCACGCACCGTCGCAGAGATGACCGAGGTGCATGCGGCCACCCTCGAGACGATGCTGGCGACGCTGCGCTCGGCTGATCTCGACGACACACGAGCGCGAACCTCGGCCAGGGAGACTGCGGCCTCGGCTCTGATCGGCCTGCGTTCAGCCGTCGACGTGCACCGCGAGTTGGCCGAAGAGTCGACCACCACGGCTTTTGCACGGATGCGTGGGGAATTGCGTTCGCTGCTCAAGCATCGGGAAATCGCGTTGGAGTTGGTGGAGCCACCCGTCGACGGTCGCGGTCTGCCCGGCGAAGTTGCGCACGGCGCCCGAGCAGTGGTTCGCGGCGCGGTCTTGGCTTTGTCGGATCAGCAGACGCTCTCGCGTATCCGGGTGGCCTGGACGCTCGACGCGGCCTCACTCTCGATCGACATTCGCGACGACGGCGGCGGCGAAGCCGACGTGATCGATGTGGAACGTCAATTACGTTCTCGGGTAGAGACTTTGGGTGGAACCGTCGAATCCGAGTCGACGCCTGGGTGGGGGAATCGGATCAGCGCAACCATCCCGCTCGACGCCCCCGTCGCCCTACCGAATCGCGACGTCCTCACAGAACTGGCACCGCGGGAGTTCGAGGTACTCGAGCATCTGGTGGCCGGACGGCGCAACAAGGCAATCTCGGAGCGACTCGGCGTCAGTGAGAGCACAGTCAAGTTTCATGTTGCCGGGGTCCTGCGGAAATTGGGCGTCGAGAGTCGGGGTGCGGCGGCCGCCGCGGGCGCCGAGGCCGGCGTGAAGCCCGCGCCCTAGTCCTTTCGGCCAGGTCGGTCAGTCAGTTCGACCAGGGTTGCGGGCACCTGCTTCGGGCTAACCTTTCAACGAGTGCACATATCGCAATGTGAAAACACGGCGCCATGTGACGACACGTCCTCAATCGCACGAAGCCAGGAGCAAAGCCATGCCACAGCAGGTACGCGGCGTCATCGCCCGATCCAAGGGTGCCCCCGTCGAAATCGTCCCCATCACGATTCCCGATCCCGGCGCCAACGAGGTAGTGATCGCCATTGCAGCGTGCGGTGTGTGCCACACCGACCTGACCTACCGCGACGGCGGAATCAACGACGAGTACCCGTTCCTGCTCGGGCACGAGGCGTCGGGCATCGTCGAGAGTGTCGGACCCGGTGTCACTCATGTCGAGGTGGGCGACTTCGTCGTCCTCAACTGGCGTGCCGTATGCGGGCAGTGTCGCGCGTGTAAGCGTGGCCGCCCGCAGTACTGCTTCGACACGTTCAACGCCGAGCAGAAGATGACGCTCGAAGACGGCACGGAACTGACGCCGGCACTCGGCATCGGCGCATTCGCAGACAAGACGCTGGTTCACGAAGGCCAGTGCACCAAGGTCGACGCCTCGGCCGATCCGGCTGTCGTCGGACTGCTCGGTTGCGGCGTCATGGCCGGCATGGGCGCCGCGATGAACACCGGCAACGTCGGACGCGGTGATTCGGTTGCCGTGATCGGTTGCGGCGGCGTCGGCGACGCAGCGATCATGGGTTCACGCCTGGCCGGTGCCAACACCATCATCGCGATCGACCGCGATCCCCGAAAGCTGGAGTGGGCCACAGAACTTGGTGCCACGCACACGATCAATGCCACCGAGGTCGACGACGTCGTCGAGGCAGTCCAGGAGCTGACCGGAGGTTTCGGTGCCGACGTGGTTGTCGACGCAGTCGGCCGTCCCGAGACCTGGAAGCAGGCGTTCTACGCCCGCGACCTCGCGGGAACCGTAGTGCTGGTGGGAGTTCCGACGCCGGACATGAAGCTGGAAATGCCTCTGGTGGACTTCTTCTCGCGCGGCGGAGCCCTCAAGTCGTCGTGGTACGGCGATTGCCTGCCCGAGCGTGACTTCCCCGTTCTGGTCGACCTGTACCAGCAGGGGCGTCTGCCGCTCGAGAAGTTCGTCAGTGAGCGAATCAAGCTCGACGAGGTCGAGAAGGCCTTCGAGACGATGCACCGCGGCGAGGTCCTTCGTTCGGTGGTGGTCCTGTGACATTGCGTGTGGATCGTGTAGTCACTTCGGGCACGTTCAGCCTCGACGGCGGAACGTGGGACGTCGACAACAACATCTGGCTGATCGGTGACGACAACGAAGTGGTAATTGTCGACGCAGCCCACACCGCGCAGCCGATCATCGACGCTGTCGGTGGACGCAAGGTGATCGGAATCGTCTGCACCCACGGTCACAACGATCACGTCACGGTTGCGCCGGAACTGGCCGAGAAGCTCGACGCTCCGATCTACCTGAACCCGGCCGACGACGTGCTCTGGGAGATGACTCACCCCGGGGTGAAGCATCTGAGCTTGGAAGATGATCAGCGTATTGCTGTGGCGGGCACGGACATTCTGGCCATCCACACACCGGGCCATTCCCCGGGGTCGACCTGCCTCTACCTGCCCGAGGCGGGGGAACTGTTCAGCGGCGACACCTTGTTCTCCGGTGGACCCGGCGCAACGGGGCGGTCGTACTCAGACTTCCCGACCATCATCGGGTCCATTCGCGACAAGCTGTTCGCGCTCCCCGCCGAGACCAAGGTTCACACCGGTCACGGCGACGGCACGACGATCGGTACCGAGGCGCCGCATCTCGAAGAATGGATCCGCGCCGGATCCTGATGTGATCAGAAGCGAAGTGGGGACGCCGTATCGGTGTCCCCACTTTCGTTACAACGCGGAGGCCCAACCGGCGGTGTCGTTCTCACCCGGGATTGCCATCAGGCCGTGCCACAGTTCGAGGATCTCGAACCATTCTGTCTCGGATCGGCTGAGGGGACGTACAGATTCGTAGCCGGCGCGCAGGCTCTGCCGTACCGCGATCGGTGTCGGTCGCCAATCGGTGAACAGAGTGCCCAGATAGACGCTTGCCTTGGCCAGGTCGCTCACCCGGTGGTCGATCACCACGTCGTCGAAGTCGAGTACTCCGGTGGTCTGAGAGTTTCGAGTCAAGATGTTGGCTGCGCGGAAGTCGTTGTGTACCAGTTGAGTTCGGTCATCGAGTTCGGACGCCCGCTCCAGGAGGTTCGTGAGCCTACGTGTTGCCTCAGGCACAAACCCGCGGTTGAAACTCTCCAGCCAGCCACCGATGCGCTCCTTCAACCCGGTAGTGCGCAACGAGAACACCGATCCGTCGACGTGGGTGGCACCGAGCGCTCGGTGTATCTCTGCCAGACAGGCTCCGGCCGACCGGACCGCCGAGTGGTCCTGCACGTCCAACCAATCTCCCGCCAACTCCGGCAGTACGGCGAATGACACTGCGCATGAAGGGCCTTCCAGTGTTTCCCGGACCAGCAGTGTTTCCCGAACCAGCAGTGTTTCCCTGTCCAATCCGTTCAGGGACGTGATCGGCGACGGAACGGGTATACCCACCTCAGCGAGTGCGCTCAGCAGGCGCGTCGATGCCTCCAGGTTCGCGAAGCGCTCTGTGGCTCGCGACCACTTCACCACCAGCCCACCTCGGTCGCTCGCAACCCACACAATCGCGTTCTGGTCACTGATCGCCATTCGCGAGCACTCGAGGGCCGTCAATCCCCAAGTCTGCTCGAGTACCGCCGAGACCCAACGGGTGGCTGCGCCAAAGCCGTTGAATCCGAATCGCTCTTCCAGCGCAACTTCCGGCTCCACCGTTTCCCAGAGCATGGACAACCCCAGCGGCAACATACTTCGACCTTAGTTAATGATCTCCGCTGATTGCGGACGATCTCCTCACGCCTTGCGGGAGCTCCTCGACGACCCGGCTGTTCCGATTCCCGAGCGTATGCGCACGGTTCGCACGATCTCGTCGAACAGCAAGGGGATCGGGTCGAATGCCACGACGAGCATGATCGCGTCTTTCGGGCCGAGGGTGGCCTGCATCCAGCTGTCGACGGAGTCTTGATCTGACGTGGGCCGTTCGGTCCAAAGCCCGTTCTCGGTGTGTTCGTAGGCATTTTCGATGATCAAAGTGTTCGGGTCGAGTCGGTCGAGCTGACCGAGGTACGCTGCTGCGTCCTTCGCGATTCGCTGGACACGATCGGGAATTTCGGTGGAGATCGGTGACGGATATGCCTTGTCGAGTCCACCTGCGCCTGCCGACCACGCGCCGTAGACGATGGGGTTGGCTGTACGCATGACCGCATACAGTCTGCGCGGCGCCGATTCAACGATTGCGCTACGCAACAGTTCTCGCCAAATTGCGCTCGAGAGACCTGACCCTTGGTAGTTCGGGTGCACTCCCGCCGAGTTGGCATAGAAGCATGACCGTCCGCCGAATTCTCGTTGATTGCTTGCGACCCAGGCTGCGGGAGTACCACTCGCATCGAGCACGACGACCAGACCCTTGAGGTCATCAAGTTTGGCATCGGAGAGCCAGTCGCTCCAGAACTCCGGGGCTGTTCCGGTGAATGTTTCGACCGCAACCGGAACGAAGTCTCTGCGAAGGATTTCCCGGCCGCCGGGCGACAATTGTTTGGCCACGTTTGTCCAATGCAGGCCGGTGAAGCCGGGGCGAACTGCGAATCTCTTGGCGCCGGAGGCTAATTCCGGCGGGCAAAGTGGTGTGACGGAATCGGACGTCGACATGGTTGGTCAGCCTCTCACGCTGGGCTTGGATTGATCACTCGCGGTTACAGTTCGATGGTGAGTTGGGCGGAGTTGGCTCGATCGGTGCAGACAAGCATGGTGTCTGGTTCGTCGAGGAACGCTGATCGTCCTCGGCGGTCGACCTCTCCGCTGATGACCCGTACTCGGCACGTGCCGCAGAATCCCTGCTGACACGAGTACCTCACATCGGCCCTTGCGGTTCTTATTGCAGCGAGCGCTGACTGGTCCGCGGCGACGTCGATCGAATCCGTGCTGTGCGCAAATCGGATCTCGAAGGGCTTTCCCCCGACAACAGGTTCGGGGATGAATCTCTCGAAATGCAGACCGGCGGAGCCTGTTCGGTCGAATTCGGCTCGAATGTCGGTCAGGAGGGCCGGCGGGCCACAGAAATAGACGGACGTAGCTGGGCCGGCGTGTGTAAGCAGTTCTGCGGCCGGGCGGCGCGGGCCGGTGAGGATCCGGACCCGGTTGGAGTCCAATTCGCTGATCTCGCCCAGAAACGGCATGGACAGGGTGTCCCGGCCGAGGTAGGTCAGATGCCAATCGACGTACGACGACGCCGCGGCACGCACCATGGGCAGAATCGCGGTGATACCGATGCCTGCGGCGATGAAGGTGACGCGGGAGATGTCTGCTCGTGCCAGGTGCGGGTACGCGAAGGGAAACGCGTTTCGAGGGCCGCCTCCGGTGAGTGCGGTACCCGTAGTCACTCGATCGTGAATCTCGGTCGATCCTCCTCCTCCGTCAGGGATCCGGCGGACCGCGATCCGGTAACTACGCGTATCGGTGTGATCGCCGCAGAGCGAGTACTGCCTGATCGTTCCCGAAGGGAGCGTCAGATCGATGTGTGCGCCCGGGTACCACCGCGGGAGGATGGTCCCGCCTGCGGATTCCAGACGCAGGCTCCGCACTCCGTCGGCCTCGAGGTTCGTCTCTGTCACGACGAGGCTCAGTGTCCGGTCGACTGGGGTGGGTTCGATGATGCGCACCCGGCTGGTCACGGCGGAGTATCCGCGGATCAGGGACTGCAGGCCGGACATCAGTCGGTCAGGTTTGTGTGGTCGGCGCAGGGACGCAGGTACGGGTGGGGGACTGAATCGGGTCATTCGCGTACTCCAGATCGGGCGGTGTGCGTTACTCAGGCGGCGGCGCGAGCTGCCGGTGACGAGGCGAGGTAGGCAACTGCTTGGCTGGTCGAGCCGTACCGCGACGGGTGGTAACCGGGGCGGAAGTACTCGAAGAACATCCGTGTCAGGCTCCACGGACTTGGCATCAGGCCCTTCTTCATCGCCAGGCGAACATCGCGGAGCTTGATCCGCCGGGTGTTTCCGCCGAGCGCAGGATCCACTGACATCATGTAGCGAATGCCCCGCACCCAGAGAATGACGAGCATCGGTGCAGCGATTATCCAAGTACGTACTCTTCGCAGGTAGCCGCCGTCGAGGTGGGTGAAGAGGTCGAACGCCACATGGCGGTGTTCGACTTCCTCGGCCAGGTGCCAGCGGAACAGATCGAGGACTTTCGGGTCGAGGGTTTTGTCCCAGCCTCGGGCGTTGAGCCCCCAATCCCCGAGGTAGGAAGTGAAGTGTTCGAGGGCGGCGACGAGAGCGACACGTTCGAGGAGCCAAGACTGGGCTTTGCGTCCGGTGAGATCACGGTCGCCGAGAAGGCGGCGGAACATCCACCGGATCTGCTCGACGAATGGTTCGGTCTCGAGTCCCTCGCCATTGAGATACTCGAGCAGCGATTGGTGTGCCGAGGAATGTGTCGCTTCCTGGCCGATGAACCCGATCACGTCCGCGCGAACGGCGTCGTCCTTGATCAGGGGCAGTGCTTGTTGGAAGACGTCGACGAAGAACACTTCGCCCTCGGGCAGGAGCATGTTCATCCCGTTTGCCAGGTGCGTAGCGAACGGATTGGCGTCGAAGTAGTGCATCGGCAGCCCGGTCCAGTCCCAGGACACGTTTCGGGCTGCGAGGGCGACCTTGTCTGCGTCTTTGTCGACGTCGGTGGGTGCGCTCATCGTGGTTCTCCGTTCGATTCGGTGGTTTCTTCTGCGTGCTCCCGGGCGAAGGACCGCACGAGATCGGCAACGACTGTCGGGTTGAACAGAGGTATCCAGTGACCGCCGTCGACGGAGTGAACCCGTGAATCGGCTGCCCAGCGACCGATGTCGACTTGGCTTGCGGGAGTGATGAAGATGTCCCGACGGGGAGCAAGAACCTGTACGGGCAGATCAGTGGTGCGCTGTTGCGGGCGAAGCAGGCGCGGAAGCAAGTTTGCGGTGTAGATCCGGAGGGCGCTGCGATTCTCCCGAGCGCGGTGCGCCGAGACCGGGGCGGAACGCGCTGCCGACTCGGAGCTCGAAGTTTCGAAAAGCGAGGCCAGAGTGATTGTTCTGTCGACCAGGCCTAGCCGGCACGCCAGCGGTGCAATCCACGGGAGCTGGAAGAAACCCATGTACAGTGGCGACTTCCACTGTCCCAGAATGTCTTTCCAGCCGGCGGGTCCCGCTGCGAGGCGTGACCGTATCCAATAGGGAACGTGATCGAGGCAAGGTCCGGAGATCGAGGTCAGCGACGCGAAGTGGTGCCTCTGTGCTGAAGCGGTGGCGGCATGCCAGGCCTGCACAGAACCCCAATCGTGCCCGACCAGATGCACCGGACGCCCGGGTGAGACCTCGTCGAGTACCCGACCGATGTCGTCTGCCAACTGGTCGAGTCGATAGTCCCTGATCCGGTTCGGGTGCCCGGACGCTCCCGAACCTCGCACGTCGAAAGTCACCACACGCATCGTCGACGCGAGTTCGCTGGTCACTCCGTCCCAGACCTCGTGGTCATCGGGAAATCCGTGCACGCACAGAACTGTCGGCCCACTCGGGTTCCCCCGCTCGAACACTGCCAGTCGTACCCCGTCCGAGGCTTCGACGAACCGTGTCGCCACGCGAGGAAAAGGTTGGTTCAAGGCTGTCATGTGAAGTCCTTTGTGGATGTGACGGCGGGGTGTACCCGAGCGCCTCGGCCATGTATATGTGAATGGCAGTAACGTATTCTGGATAAGATAGTAGACTGATCGTGCTACCGCAAGGGTCGGTCGCTGAACCCGAGGATGGATACTCATGACACCGAGTCCGCGAGAAACACCGAGTCCGCGAGAACGGCTCATCGCAGGCACGATCGCCCTCGTGCGGGAACGCGGCGTTGCCGGTACGGGAATCACCGACTTGCTGGCTCGGAGCGATACCGCTCGGCGCTCGGTTTATCAGAACTTCCCGAGGGGGAAGGCACAGCTCGTCGAGGAGTCCACGCGGGTGGCCGGGCAGCTGATGAGTTCGATCATCGCGGAATTCACCGCGACGGACGGTCCTGTCGAGAGTCTTGTCGCCTTCGTTCAGATGTGGAAGGACACACTGGAAGCCAGTGATTTCACCGCCGGATGCCCGATCGTCGCTGCGGCACTGGGTGGCACCGAGGCTCCCTTGGCGCCGGCAGTTGCCGCGGAAGTATTCGCCGATTGGATGAACCTGCTTGCCGCGCAGCTCGAGCGCGCGGGGGTAGGTGAGTCCGTGGCCCGATCACTTGCCGCGACGACGGTGTGCGCGATAGAGGGCGCCGCGGTCCTCGCCATCTCGTCGCGATCGGTGCGTCCGTTGGATCAGGTTGCCGTGCATCTCGCCGAGCTCGTATCTCTACATCTGGGCGAGCTTCGCGCGTAGAGCGTTCGAGAATCGTTAGACGGGTGTTCGTCGGCCACCCTTGTTTCAATCTTGCTGTCGTTCAATCGCCCCTGTTGTTCAATCGCCCTGTTGTAGTTCGCTGAAGATCAGGTTGGTCTGTGTGTTGGCGATGGCCGGATCGTTGAGGTGCGCGCTGACGAAATCGCGAAGCCGAGTAGGGGATTCGCACGACACGTGCACCAGAAGATCACGGTCCCCACTCATCAGGAACACTCGCTGAACGGAATCCAGTCCGCTCAGGTGCTCGGCAATTTCCGTCATCCGACTCCTGGCGTGGGAGTGAATCAGAATCGACACCATCGCCGAGATCTCGAGGCCGAGTAGCTCGAGGTCTATGTCTGCGTGAAACCCCTTGATGACGCCCGATTCGCGTAGAGCGCGCATCCGCGCCAGGGCGGTCGACGGTGCGATCCCGACCTTCTCGGCGAGTGCATTGTTGGGGATGCGTGCATCCCGGACGAGTTCGCGGAGAATCGCTGTATCGACGTCGTCGAGCCGAACATGATTCGGCCGCGCCGCGGCAGCTGCCCGTTCGATCGCATTTATCATCCGATTTCTCCCTGTCGTCGCGAAAATATTCAGCAACTATTGACCGCGCCCGTCGATGATTCTAGCTTTTGCCAAACACATCGAATTATCAAACGGTCGAGATCGACACAGTCGACTGTTGCGACGAAGGGGTCTGGATGCTTCCGAGGATCGGCCGACACACGGGCGACGGACACGCGGGCGACTGGGTGGCACGGGTGATCGACATCAGCCCGCCGATCTCCGAATCGACGCCCGTGTGGCCAGGCGATACCGCCTTCACCCGCGCTGTCACGTCAGACCTCGGCGGCAGTGACGCCGTCACCATCAACCGAATCACCACCACTCCGCATATCGGTGCTCACGCCGATGCCCCGGCGCACACTCGCATCGACGGCGCGACCATCGGTTCTGTCCCCCTCGAGCCCTATCTCGGCGAAGCACTGGTGGTCGACATGACGGGGGTCGACGGTGCCGCCCGCATCAGGCCCGTCGAAGAGACGGTGGAGCGACTCGGCGGCCATCTGCCGCAACGGCTGATTCTGAGGACGTACCCGAAGTACCCGCGCGAGTGGGACAACGACTTCGCCGGTGTTTCTCCGGAGCTGACGCACTGGTTCGCCGACCGCGGTGGCGTTCTGATCGGAATCGACGGCGCCTCGTTCGATCCGATGGACAGCAAGACCATGGACGGGCACCACGCGGCAAGCGATCGTGGCGTCGCGATCCTCGAAGGACTTTGCCTCGACGACGTCGACGAAGGCTACTACGAGTTGATCGCCCTGCCGCTGAAGTTCCTCGACCTCGATGCCAGCCCGGTACGCGCAGTGCTCCGGACTCTGCCTTCATCACTTTCAACGCCGACACATGCAGGAGAAGAATCGTCATGACATCGACAACCACCCTTTCGTTGGAAGACTGCGTCAAGGCCGACGCAGTGGATCCCTTGAGGGAGTTCCGCCGCGAGTTCGCGATTCCAGAGGGCGTCCTCTACTTCGACGGAAACTCGCTCGGCGCGCGTCCCATTGCTGCACAGGAATACGCCGCGAGAGTGATCGGCGGCGAGTGGGGCAACGGCTTGGTTCGCAGTTGGAACGAGGCTGGATGGTTCGACCTCCCGATCCGCCTCGGTGACAAACTTGCCCCGTTGCTGGGAGCAGGTGAAGGCGAAGTGGTAGTAACGGATTCGACGTCGATCAACCTGTTCAAGGCATTGGCCTCCGCACTGTCCATCGCGGCTGCGCAGGATCCCAGCCGGAAGGTAATCGTCTCCGAGCGAGACAATTTCCCCACCGACCTCTACATTGCGGAGGGCATCATCTCGCTGCTCGATCAGGGATACGAACTACGCCTGATCGACCAACCGGGCGATCTCACCGAAGCAGTAGGACCGGACACCGCCGTAGTGATGTTGTCGCACGTCAACTACCGCACCGGAAACCTGTATGCGATGACGGAAGTCACTGCAGCAGTGCAGGAGCGTGGCGCGCTCATGATCTGGGATCTCGCACACTCGGCTGGCGCCGTCGCTGTCGACCTGGGCGGCGCCGACGCCGACTTCGCAGTCGGGTGCACGTACAAGTATCTCAACGGTGGTCCAGGTTCGCCTGCATTCATCTGGGTCAACCGTCGTCATCAGAACACCGGAATCCAGCCACTGTCCGGGTGGTGGGGGCACGCGCGACCGTTTGCGATGGAGTCGGCCTACGAACCCGGCGCAGGAATACGGCGCTTTCTGAGTGGTACTCAACCCATCACGTCGTTGTCGCTTGTCGAATGTGGTCTCGACGTCGCGCTCAAAGCTGACATGGCCGACATCCGGAGCAAGTCGCTCGCGCTGGCCGATCTCTTCATCGACCTCGTCGAGGAGCGTTGCGCTGCCTACGGGTTGGAGTTGATCACGCCACGCGAACATGAGCGTCGTGGATCGCACGTGAGTTTTGTTCATCCCGAGGGTTATTCGATAATGAAGGCTCTCATCGCGCGGGGCGTCATCGGCGACTACCGCGAACCAGGAGTGTTGAGGTTCGGTATCACTCCGCTCTATCTCGGCTACGCCGACGTGTGGAACGCCGTCGACGTGTTGCGAGACATCCTCGAGAACAAGTCCTGGGATCGCCCCGAATTCCGCGAGCGCGACGCAGTCACCTGATTCTTCCAAGTTTCCGCGGACCGGGAGGTACCGCCTTTCGCAAGGAGCTTTCATGAGTGATTTCAAAAACATTCAGCAGCGAGAATCAGGTCTCAAACGCGAACTCGGCCCCAAGCAGATGAGCATGATCGCGCTCGGCGGTGCAATCGGCACCGGACTCTTCCTCGGCAGTAAGTTCGCCATCGGATTTGCCGGCCCGAGCGTCATCATCAGTTACGCGATCGGTGGGTTGATCGCCCTGCTGCTGATGGGTGCCCTCGCCGAAATGACCGTCGCACATGCGACATCGGGTTCGTTCGGTGCGTACGCCGAGTTCTACGTCGGACCGTTGATCGGCTTCCTCGTTCGCTATCTCTACTGGTCGTGCATCGTCCTCGCTGTCGGTACCGAGGTCACCGCAATCGGTGAATACATGCAGTTCTGGTTCGCCGACGTACCGTCGTGGCTGTGGATCGTGTTGTTCTCCGGAGTGCTGATCGGGGTGAACATGTTCAACGTCAAGGCTTTCGGAACGATGGAGTACTGGTTCTCGACGATCAAGGTCTTCGCGATCGTTGCGTTCATCGTGATGGCAGCGTATGTCGTGTTCGGTAGTGGAAATCCTGACTATGGATTCCACAATTACACGTCGGGTGGCGGATTCTTCCCGAATGGTTTGTCCGGCATGTGGTTTGCCGTGATCGTATCGATCTTCAGCTACTTGAGCATCGAGATGATCGCCATTGCAGCTGGTGAGGCGGAAAACCCGGCAGTGGCGGTGAAGAAAGCATTCCGTGTGACGATCGTTCGGCTGTTCGTCTTTTACATTGCAACGCTTGCCTTGATACTGGCAATCGCTCCGATGGACAAGATCTTGAGCGGCGGAAGCCCTTTCGTCACGGTGATGCAGGTCGTGAAGATTCCGGGCGCAGACAGCGTGCTGAACTTCGTGGTGATCATTGCCGCACTGTCCGCGATGAATAGTCAGTTGTACGTGTCTTCGCGCATGATGTTCTCGCTCTCACGCGCCGGTGACGCACCGGCAATTCTCGGCAAAGTCCGAGCCAACGGCTCACCGGTCAACGCCTTGTTGCTGTCGACGTCGGGTATCGCCGTCGCGACAATTGTCTACGTGCTCTTTCCCGAGCAGGCATTCACCTTGATGATTTCGTTGTCGATGTTCGGGGCTATGGCGACGTGGCTACTGATCTTCGTGACGCACTGGTTCTTTCGCAAGCGGATGAAAGAGGACGGAACAAAGCTCTCCTTTACGATCCCGTTCTTTCCTGTGGGGACAATCCTCGGCGGTGCCCTCATGGTCGCGATTCTGATCACCACGTTGTGGGTCGACGATTTCAAGATGACGCTGGTGTTCGGAGTTCCGTTTGTCCTGGCCGTGATCGGCATCTACTACTTCACTCGATCGCGTCGGGCGCAGAGTCGAGCAATAGATGCCGACCAGATTCAGGACGAGGTCACGGGGACCGTCGTCAAGCGAGTTCCCTGACTCATCTTGGAATCACAGGGTTTCGGCGAAGAACTCCATAGTGCGGGTCCACGCGAGGGCAGCAGAATCTGGGGCATAGTGGCTGGCCGAAGTGTCGTTGTTGAACGCGTGGCCGGCATCGGCATAGCGGTACACCTGGGCGAGGTCGGAGGCAGTTGCGCGCAATTGCTCGACGCTCTCGGGTGGGATGCTCGGATCCAGGTCGCCGTAGTGGCCGAGCCATGGGACCTGCAGTTGCGTAGCGAGTTCGGTGCCTGCCGCAATCCCATTCCATCGGGCTTCTGCAACGCCGCCACCGTAGTAGGTAACGGCAGAATCGACGAGGGGCACCGCGGCGCACCACAGTGACGCGGTGCCGCCCATGCAGAATCCGAGGGAGCCGACCTTGTCTGCTCCCTCGGATCGGCTGTAGTCGACAGCGGCACGTACGTCGTGGCCGATGGTTGTGCTGTCGAGTGCCATGAGCGCGTCCTTGGCGGACGGAAAGTCGGTGAAGGACGTCTGCGCGCCGCGGTGGTAGAGGTGCGGAGCCACGGCAAGGTAGCCGGCATCGGCGAGACGCTCGAGGATGCTCTCGATGTGCTTGTTCACGCCCCACGCCTCTTGGAGAACCACCACCGCATGCTTCGGCTCACCTGGCGAATCCGGTCGGCTGACGGTCAGCGGCACGTCGTGTGTGGTCGTCGTGAAAGTTCCCATATCCAGACTGTAAGCGAGACCAGACTGTAGATGGACCGTCGAACTAGACTCGTCAAATGTTCAGTTCCGCCGTACAACCGATCAGCTTGGGCAGTTGGCCGACGCCCGTCGAACCTTTGGCGCGTTGCGCGCAGGCACTCGGATTGGGGCCGGAAGATCTGTGGATCAAACGTGACGACGTCACCGGCCTGGGCGGCGGCGGCAACAAGATCAGAAAATTGCAGTACACCTGCGCTCAGGCTTTGGCCGTCGGCGCGACGACACTGATCACTACCGGTGCACCGCAAAGCAATCACGCTCGGTTGACTGCTTCGGCAGCAGCTCGGTTGGGATTGCGTTGTGTCCTGGTACTCGGTGGTGCCGAGCCGGAATCCGTGCAGGGCAATCTCATTCTGGATGCACTCGCAGGCGCTGAGATCGTCTGGGCAGGTGGGGACACGGCATCCGCGGTCGACGCCGCGGCGGAGGCTGTCGCTGACTCGGGCGGTGTTCCTTTTGTCATTCCCTTCGGCGGTACCAGCGCGGTGGCCGCGCAGGGATACGTGGACTGCGCACGCGAGATCGAGCAGCAACTCTTCGGCGTCGATCGCGTCGTCGTTGCACTCGGATCGGGCGGAACGATGGCCGGCCTTGTCGCGCATCTCGGCGTCGACAGAGTTGTCGGCGTCGATGTCGGGGCCGTTGCCGACCCGGTGTCGACTGTCGCTGGGTTATTGGACGAGATGCCTGGTCCGACCGTGCGCGCCGAGGAACTTCAGATCCTGCGAAACCAAGTTGGCCAAGGCTATTCCACGCTCACGGAAGCGTCAGCCAGCGCGATCCGATACTTGGCGCGTACGGAGGGCATCTTCCTCGACCCGACGTACACCGGCCGAGCCTTTGCGGGATTGATCCAACTCGCGGAGGACAAAGCCATCACGACGGGATCGAAAACGGTCTTCCTGCACACCGGTGGGTTACCTGGCCTGTTCGGACATCCCGAACTGTCAACGCTGCGGTGAGCGAGCAGATCGACTACCCGCTCAGCAGTCCGCTCGACGAACTGTCCGAGTGGCAACGCGTCGTTCGACCGCTGCGCGTCAGTGCCGACGGGTACCTGCGGTTGGCGACCAATCGGCTGGCCGTCGACTCCGACTACACCTGGGAGATGCACCGCCACAGCGATCACGAATTGCTGTGGGCGATCGACGGTGTTCTCGAGGTCCGTACTCCGGAGACTGTGTACACGGTGCCCAGCGGGGTCAGTCTGTGGATCCCGTCTTTTGTTCCCCACGAGGTGACAGCGCGCAGCGGTACCGAATTGTCGTGCACGTGGTTGGTGGCATCCGACGTGACGGGGTTGGATCGTGTGGTGGCCTTGTCCACCCCGCCGCTGCTCGAACAGGTACTCGATCACCTCACCCGAGACGACTTGACGGATGCGGAGCGTCGGCGAGCCGAGGCGTTTGCCGTCGACCTCGTCGAACCCGTTCCGCGACTGATTTTCGATGTACCGCTGCCGACGACGCCGTGGCTTCGGAAGATCGCAGATCAGTTGGTTGCCAGCCCGGCCGACACCCGATCGGTCGAGGAGTGGGCCACCGACGCGAAGGTCAGTACGAGGACTCTCACCCGAAGGTTTCCGGCCGAGACCGGATTGACCTTCTCGGAATGGCGTATGCGGCTGCGGGCTCATCACGCGATGCAACTTCTGGCGCTCGGTCGAAGCATCTCGTTTGTGGCGCGGAAGACAGGTTTTCGTTCCGAAAGCGCGTTCGGCGCGGCATTCCGTCGAACGATGGGCGTGACTCCGGGCGAGTTTGCAAGCCTGATCGATCATCCGTGCGCGCCAATGACCGATTGGCTACAGGACTAGTCCGAACAGCGACTCAAGGGGCCTCGATCGGACTTGTGTAGCGCCGCAGAATCAACTTAGGGTTGGCTAAACAATCACCCTGTAGGAGTTCTGCGTGCGCGCAATTCGATCATTTTCTGTCGGTTCCAGAGTCATCGCAGCGGCGGCAGCGGCCGTCGTTGGTGCGACGGTGATGACCGGCTGTTCCTCGTCGTCGGCCGATTCCGAGCAGACGGACGTCCGGACCGTCGCGTCGGCGTACGGGGACATCGAGGTTCCGGTTTCACCCGAGCGCGTCGTCGCCGCGTCGTACGACACTCCCTGGCAGCTCATGTCCCTCGGAGTGAAACCAGCTGCTGTGCAGGACTACGGCAAGTGGATCAGTGAATTCACGCCGGAGCAACAGGCCTTCGTCGACGGGCTCCCGACCATCGGGCCTTTCGGGGAAATGAACTTCGAAGCGATCGCTGCGGCAGATCCCGACGTCATTGTCGGCGACGCCGACGAGGTGGACCAAGCGGCGTTCGACCGTCTGTCCGGCATTGCACCCACCGTCATCGTCAAGGGAGAGAGCCGAGGCGACTGGAAAACGATCACCGCCGAGCTCGCTGAGGCAATTGGTAAGACCGACGTGCTCGAGTCGACGCGGACTGCCTACGAAGAGAATCTCGAACGTGTCCGTGGCGAGTACGCCGACGTGATCGCGAACAACAAGTGGATTCACATCTCTCTCGGAGACGCACCCGGCACATTCTCGGTCCAGCAACCCACCGGTGCGATCGGCAATTTGGTCGTCAACGAACTCGGGTTGGCGTACGGGCCTGGTGTACCGACCAATTACACCGACGCCGGATACGAGTCCTATCCGATGGAGCAGTTGGCCGACATCATGAATGGCGTGACGGTCGTGCTGTATCCGCTGAATGCGGACGGATCGACCAGTGCGGCGGTTCAGGCGGTCCTCGACGACAACCTCTTCACAAGGCTGCCGGCGGCGCAGGCCGGGCATGTTTTCGGATTGCAGTCGAGCGTCACCGATTTCGTGACCGCGAACGGTTGGCTGAACGAAGTGACAACGAAGGTGTTCGCAAGGCTCTGACGCTTGCTCACCTTTTGACTGCGCGCCCGCAACTGACCAGTTGAGGGCGCGCAGTCTTTTTGGTCGCCACTACGAGCGGAAATCCTGTCCTCTGCTTATGATTTCTGTCACTGCTGGTTACCGTTACTTCTACGAGGGCGACGCGGTTCGACCTTGCCTTGGCAGGGATCTCCGATCCTCGGCGACGTGCGGAGGTGGTCGCCATCCCCGCAGATCGATGGGGTATTTTGTCCGTATCCACTGTCGGGGTGAACAGTGATGTGCGGGGAGTTTTCATTGAATGCGCGTGCTCTCGCCATGTTTCGTGCAGGGCGCTCTGGATTTCGGGACCATACCCGTCCGGACATTAGTTCTGGTTTGCTGAGCGTGAACGGTGCGTGGGGCGAACCGTTCGAGGGGACGAAAGGCGAGATCGGCGAATGACAGCGACTTCTGACGCACGGCGCACCGAACCGAACGCTGTCCAGAACACAGTCTCGTCGTCCGCCGAAAAGCCGCGCTGGCGCGATCGCAAGAGGTACCTGTGGCCGCTCGGATTGCTCATCCCGCTCAGCCCGTTCATCTCCTGGTTTCTCGTCGACAACCTGCGTCTCGGATTGTTCTGGGCGACCGGCGCGTGGTTGCTGGTCATTGTCATCCCGATCATCGACATGCTGGCCGGTGAAGACGGCGAGAGTCCGCCGGACGATGCGATCCCCGGACTGCAGAAGGACCGCTACTACCGCTGGTGCACTTACGCGTTCCTCCCCTTGCAATATGCCGGTCTGGTCTTTGCCTGCTGGTGCTGGATCAACGCTCCGATGGGAATCGCGGAGAAGATCGCGATGTCGTTCACGGTGGGCGTCGTCGCCGGCGTGGGTATCAACGCAGCACACGAACTTGGCCACAAGAGCGAGAAGGTCGAGCAGTGGCTCGCGAAAGTGGCGCTTGCACAGTCCCTGTACGGGCACTTCTACGTCGAACACAACTTCGGCCACCATGTGCGTGTAGCTACTCCGCAGGACCCGGCCAGCTCGCGGTTCGGTGAGAGCTTTTGGAGGTTCTTGCCACGAAGTGTGGTCGGCGGCCTGCGTTCTGCCTGGCGTATCGAGAGCGCTCGACTCCAGCGGAAAGGCAAGCGAACCTGGAGTTTCGAAAACAACGTCCTCAACGCCTGGGCGATGAGTGTTGTCCTCTTCGCGACGCTGATCGGCATCTTCGGTTGGGAGGTAGCACCCTGGCTGCTGCTGCAGGCATTCGCCGGATTCACCTTCCTCGAAGCCGCGAACTACCTCGAGCATTACGGTCTGCTGCGTGGCAAGCGTGCCGACGGCTCGTATGTGCGCTGCAGCCCGGCTGACAGTTGGAACAGCGATCACGTGGTGAGCAATCTGTTCCTCTATCAGTTGCAGCGACACAGCGACCACCACGCCAACCCGAAGCTGCGGTACCAAAGCTTGCGCAGCGCAGCCGAAGCCCCGCAACTTCCGGCCGGTTATGCGGTGATGATCGTGATCGCGTGGATACCGCCGCTGTGGCGCCGGGTGATGGATCAGAGATTGTTGGACTACTACGACGGCGATACAGAACGGATCAACGTCGGCTGATTCGCAATTGCAGTCGGCTAGGCCACGCGCGCAATGATCTGGGGCGACGCCTGCAATAGCACGTGTCCCTGGACCAAGATTCGTTGGCAACCGTCTACTTCGATGAGTACCGGAATCGGTTCGGTATAGCCCGGCTCTGCACGCGTCAGGGTGGTGCCGACAGTGGTTCGAGCGACTTCCGAGCATGCGTCCGCCCGGCGTAGGTGCTCGAACGATTCGCCGAAGCTCTCACTCAGTTGTGTCGCGCCCGCGAAGACGACTTCGCCGCCTGCGGCTGCGGTGTACCGACAGATGCCGTCGCTCACCCAGTAGCGCTCGGCGACCAGATGTTGTTCACCGATCGTGGGCGTCAACCGAATCGTGCCGCACCCGATCCGTTGGAGGACCACATCTGAGGTAAGCGAAACGATGTGCTCGGTCCGCCTGACTTCGTCGAGCTTCTCGACCTCGACCAGTCCTCCCAGCTGTTGGAAGCCACATTCGTCGACCGGATACGACGGGCGGACGATACGTCCCCGTGCGTCGATCAACCACAAATCCGCGAGCGGTGCCGTGCTCGCTACCGGGCAACTGCCCTGATCCCGACGTCGACCCTCTGACGGTGCATTGAGCTTCGCGACGGCAGCGGTGAAATCTCCCTCCCACCGGTGCTCGTAGAAGTTGGTCGTGAGATTCGCGGTGATCGAGGGGCCGAACGATTCGTCGCAGGTGACTGCCGCTGCGGGCTCGAAATCCGGTGGCACCGTTCCGCTGCGAAACCAATGCGCTTGTGCGATCGCAGGCGGCGGTTCGATACCCAGAAACCGACCTTCGTCAGGGAGATTGCAGACTGCGGATTCGCCTATTTCGGCATGAGGTCGTGCGATCGCCGGCTCGCGGGCATGTGCGCATCCGCTGGAAACGCACAGCAGGAGCGCGATTGCGATCGAACGTCGCAGGGGCATGGGTGAACGGTACCGTCGAATGTGGCTGCGCAGACGGCACGATGGCGGGAATCAGCTCCCGCCATCGTGCCTATGCTCCATTGGCTTGTGTTGCGAGGCCTCAGCGACCGTCGTCCCACACGGTGTTGCCGCTTGCAGTCGTCGACGGGTAGTCCTGGACGGCGTCCCAATGCTCGACGATCTTGCCGTTCTCGTCGAAGCGGAAGATATCCATCGAGCCGCTGCCAGCCGTTCCTTCACCGGACGAAGCGAAGGTCTGGACGAAGACGAAGTCTCCCTCGGCTACCGTTCGCGGAAACTTGGTGGCCTTGTCTCCGGTAACAGGTTCGACCCCGGCCAGTGCCGTGACAAACGCATCCTTACCGTCTGCGAACGCGGGGTTGTGCTGCGTGTAGCTCGGGCCGACCAGCTGGTCGGCAGCCTCGGCGGCTTTGCCCTCGTTGAAGGCGAGCTGTAGGAAGGTCAGGGCGTTGGCAGTATTGCGTTCCAATACTTCTGACGTCTTGGACGGCGAAGAGGTTGGCCCGTCGAACATCGTGTTCGGATTCGCGGACGTTTCCGGCACGTCTTGAATGGCATCCCAGTGTTCGACGATCTTGCCGTTGTCGACGCGGAAGATGTCGAACACGGCCTGGCCGCGGTCGCCGGGCGCAGAAGTGGTGTGCGACTGGAGGGCAACAAGATCACCCTCGGCGAAAACGCGAGTGATCTCGGCATGCAACCCGGGTGTGGCCTCGACGTAACCGCCTATGCCGCTGACAAATCCGGCTGCCCCATCGGCGGCGGTGGGGTTGTGCTGGATGTAGACGTCGCCGATGTACCGGTCGGCGGCCTGCTGAACCTGACGGCCGTTGAACGCCAGTTCGTAGAAATCCGTGACGATGGTCTTGTTGGATTCGAGTTGATCGCCTTGTCCGGCAACAACATTTGCGGACGTCATAGAACTGCTGGGGGTTGCGGATTCCGTGTCGTTGGAGCAAGCGGTGAGCAGGAGGGCGGCGGCAGCGGGGACAGTCATCCAGGCTGCGCGCCTGCGGAGGTTGCCCATGCTCAGTGTGCGACGGTGAAACGCTGGCGACGGTGAGCCGGAGTCTCGATCTCGTCGACAAAAGCGTGTGCGTAATCTTCGCCCGCGATAGCGGAATTGCCTTCGGCGTCCGTCAGGAGAACGTCGCCACCCACCTGGAAGGATCCCTTCGGAGCGACGCCGGCGTGGGCGCCGAATGCTGCGGCCGGGCTCACATAGAACCAGTCGACATTGCTGTCAGTCGCGCGGAGCGCATCGAGGACCTCGGCGTGAGCGAGCGCCTCACCCTTGTATGCATCCGGGAAGTCGGGGGTGTCGACGACGCGTGGCCCGCCCTCGGCGACCAACAAGCTGCCGGCGCCACCGACTACGGCAATGCGAGCATCGTTGCGTGCGGCGGCATCTGCGAGGGGAGTGACGGCGTCGAGCAGGCGCTTGCCGTCGATCTCGCGGGCGGGGATGGCTACGACAACGACGTCGTTGTCCGCCGTGACCTGCTCCACGATCGTGTTGTCGTGAACGGAACCCTGTACGACATTCGCCTCGGTTCCGGACTGCGCACTGCGGGCGACGACGGTCACCTCGTGGCCGCGTGAAGTGGCTTCCTTCGCGATTGCACTTCCTGCAAAACCGTTTCCACCGAATACTGCGATCTTCGACATGGCGTGTGCCTTTCCTTGATGTCGTCGTTGTGCTTGTAGTAGTAAATTTATTCACCTGGAAGGCCGATGTCTCGGTCAGATGCGGGCAGTATTTGGTGAAAAACAGACATCTTGATCACGGTGGACCGACTGCTTCGTGTCGACGTTGCGAACCGTAGGGTTGGTGCATGACTCTCACCGCCGACAACAACGCAGGTCCGCTGGCAATCGAGCGCTCGGACGTCGAAGCCGCACGGACTCGTATCGCAGGGTTGGCGCGGCGTACCCCGATCTTTCGAACTGCACTGCCGACGCCACACGGCGAGGTACCGGTTCTGTTCAAGCTCGAGTACCTCCAGCACGGCGGTTCCTTCAAAGTGCGCGGCAGTCTCAATGCAGTGGAACGAGCTGTAGCCAACGGCACCATGCCCGATGCCGGCGTGGTGATCGCGTCCGGTGGCAATGCTGCGATCGGAGCCGCGTGGGCGGCGCGGCGACGAGGACTCACATGCACAGTGGTGGTGCCGGAGACCGCGCCCGACGCAAAGGTGAAGGCGCTCGGGGAGTTGGGCGCCACCGTTCACAAGGTAGGCGATCGCTACGCACTCGCTGCTGCCGCTGCGGCGGAGATCGCACGCGCGAGCGGCGCGCTCGAACTGCACGCCTACGACCTGCCCGACATCGTCAGTGGGGCCGGCACCATCGCTCTCGAGATCGAAGACGAGGCGTCCGGACCGATCACGTATTGCATTGCAGTCGGCGGTGGTGGTTTGGTCTCTGGAATCGCCGCGGCGGCACGTCCCGAAGATCAAGTAGTAGCCGTCGAGCCGACCGGAGCCGCCACCTTGCATACCTCGCTCGATGCGGGTCGCCCGGTCGACATCGAAGTGAACAGCATCGCGGGGGATTCATTGGGGGCCACACGCATTGGCGCCATCGCCTGGGAGACACTGCATGAGAGTTCGGTAGACAGTGTTGTGGTCGACGATGATTCGATCCGGCAGGCTCGGGCATTCCTGTGGCGAGAGTTCCGGATTCTGGTGGAGTTGGGAACCGCAGCAGCATTGGTTCCGGTTCTGAACGGAACGGTCACGCAGCCGTCCGGCGGTGAACTGTGCGTGGTTTTATGCGGAGCCAACACACATCCGACCGACCTGTAATTCGGCGTATTTGTTTGCCTGCGTGTGAGAAAGTCGCAGGTGGGTACCTCTCGCAGTATGAGTACCAGCAGCATTATCTGGATAATTGTTGCCGTGGTCGTGGTGATAGCGATCGTGGCCGCACTCCTGTGGGTGGCGCGAAACAGACGTGACGAGCGTCGACACATCGAGGCAGAACAGATCCGCGAAGACGTCGCAGACAAGTCGCTGCAAGTCGGCGAGCGCGAGGCGCGGGCAGAAGAGACGGCAGCCAAGGCGCGCATGGTGAAAGCGGAGGCGGACGCCAAAGCGGCGGAAGCGTCTGCGCTGCAACACCATGCAGCGCAGCACCGGAAAGAGGCGACGAGTTCTCGCGAGGAACTGAACCAGCAAAGAGATCACGCAGACACGATCGACCCGAAGGTTCCCAACCCGAAGGTCCCCAACCCCGAAGAACCGCGATCGGCGCCGGATCAGAACCCTCGCAACCCTTGACCTCGAAACCTTTCATGCACGCGTTCGAGGGAAGCGTCGGTCCGTATATGGTTCGTCGATCATGATGAACAAAGAATCGTCACCGCAGAACCAGAAAAGCGTCGCGTCGACGGCCGCTGACGTCGCACAGAACAACGTCTTCGAGCGCTTTGCCCGTGCCGGATTCATCGTCAGCGGTGTCGTTCACCTGCTGATCGGATATATCGCGATCCGCGTTGCTCTCGGTGGATCCGGGTCTGCGGACCAATCGGGTGCGATGGCCGAGTTGGCAGGAAAGCCAGGGGGCGTCTTCGCCCTGTGGTTCGGCGTCGTCGCCTTCCTTGCCATGGCGTTGTGGAGATTGGCCGAGGCGGCGCTGGGAAGCTCGTCGTCGCCGTCCTCGGACGACAAGAAGAAGGAGTTCTTCGATCGCGCCAAAGCTTTGGGCATCTCGCTCGTCTATTTCGGTTTTGCGTTCACTGCATTCGGATTCGCGCGCGGTAGCGGTAAGTCGAGCAGTGGTCAGAGTGCGGGAATCACGGCACGTCTGATGGAGAACACGCTTGGAACTATCGCATTGGTGCTCGGCGGGATCGTCATCATCGCTGTTGGTCTTTACCACGTGTACAAGGGCGCGAGTCAGAACTTCCTGGATGATCTGAAAGGCACACCCAGCGCCTTCGTGCGCCGACTCGGAACCGTCGGGTACGTCGCCAAGGGCTTGGCCATCGCCGCGGTCGGCATTCTGGTTCTGCTCGCGGTCAACAACTCCGAACCAGGAAAGGCCTCCGGCCTCGACGGAGCGTTCAAGACGCTGGGTGCGCAACCGTACGGAGTCGCCCTGCTGATCCTTGCCGGATTGGGCATCATCACCTACGGGCTCTACTGCTTCGTGATGGCGCGCTCGACGAAGATGTAGCGCCCGTAGGTAAGTGGGTCTATCCGAATGACCCGGTCTGGAAGCCGACGTCGCTGCCCGACGAACTTCCGGTCGAGCTACCGAATAGCGGTCGTCTCGGAACCAGATCATGCATCAGGTTCTCTGCTGCAGGGTCGATCATCGCCGCGTTTCCACCGTTCGCCAGAATCGTGATCGACCAGCCACTGTCGGGGACCAACAGGGTGATGCAGTTGGAACCCGTGCTGCCACCGTTCTTCTTGGCGAACCGTTGTGGGAAGTTCGGCGTCGGGGGTTGGAGCTGCCACGCCATTCCCATTCCGAAGGCCGGATTCTCCGGAGCCTGGGTGGCGATCTGATCGAGCATGGAGGTCAGTAACGGTTTGAGTGGGTTGTTGCCATAGCCGAGAGTTGTTGCGGCCCAAATCGACATGTCCTCAGCGGTGCTGACCAGGCCACCCCCGCCTGCGATCGCACCCGTGTTGTTCCACAGAGGCGCTCTTGTGCCGTCGAGGTAGTACGGAACGGCCAGGTCGGTTGCCTTGGACTCGATCACGGTACCCATCATCCCGAGCGGGTCGGTGATTTCGCGGGCGACTGCCGCCGCGAAAGGCGGCTTCTCCTGTCCCGGAATGATTTTGTCTGCCATGAGTGTGCCGAGCAGTCCGAACCCGAAGTCCGAGTATATCCAGTGGCTACCGGGGGAGAACTCCAAGGCGCCGGCGTCTTGGAGTCCGTCCCAGAGCATATTTCTGGTGTACTTCGCCTTCTCGTCCGTGCACGATTGTGTGGGATCGGCACACCCTGCCGAAAGATTGGGTGGGTCGTCGCTGAGACCGGAGCGGTGGGTGACCAGTTGGCGAAGCGTGATCTCCTCACCACCGCTGCCTTTCGGCAGCGGGTTGCCATCCGAATACTTGCTCGCCAGGTCGTCCAATCCGACTTCTCCCCGAGCGATCAGTTTCGCAAGTAGTGCAGCGGTGAAGGTCTTGGTCTCCGAGGCGATCTCGAATTGCGTTCGCGGAGTGACTCTCACGCCGTTTTCGACGTCGGCATATCCGTAGTGGTACGTCGTCGTGACACCAGCCTTGCGGTTCTTCTCATCCGGTTTGACGATGGCGAAGGCAAGACCGGGAACTCCACTGTTCAACAGTGTCTCTGCGACGCGCTGTACCGCTTGGGCTTCTGCAGGATCGCCGACCCGTGAACCTGGATTGGGCGCGGTGGGGCCGGCGGCGCCGGCGGTCGACGAGGTTGCGAAGGTTATGACGGCGGTTGCCGCAAGCCCTGCAACGCTGATGAATTGTCGCCGTGACGTCCGGGCGGACCCTCGATCCTGGTTTTCCATTGTTTGCACATTACAACCAAAGTCGACTGGTTTGACTGTTTTGTCGGAATTGGCAAGGTGTGGTCCTTAGGGGGCAGTGTCGCTAGATCACGCCGCCGTTGACGTAGATGACCTGGCCGTTGACCCAACGAGCTGGGCCGGAGAGGAACGCGACAGCCTCCGCGATATCCACCGGGGTGCCGAGCCGCTCCAGGGGGGCCAGCTTGGACAGATTCTCCACTGTAGCTTCGTCTTTCCCGTCCAAGAACAGATCGGTGGCTGTGGGACCAGGGGCTACCGCGTTGACCGTGATGTCACGTCCGCGTAGCTCTTTCGCGAGAACGAGGGTGATCGCGTCGACAGCACCTTTGGTGGCGGCGTACGCGGCATAGGTCGGGAATGCCAGCTTTTTCACCGAAGTAGAGAAATTGATGATCGCACCGCCGCGCCGGACACGTCTGGCTGCCTGCTGGTCGACCACGAAGGTTCCTCGGACGTTGGTCCGATGCATCCGATCGAAATCGTCGAAGTTCAGTTCGGCAACGGTGGAGAGGATCATGATTCCGGCTGCGTGAACGACGACGTCGATGCCTCCGAACTCCTTCTCTACCGTATCGAACAGTGTGGCGACTTCACCTTCGTCGGCGACGTCGGCATGCACCGCGATGGCGCGACCGCCCGCTGCGACGATGGTGTCGACTGTTTCCTGGGCGCGTTGACGGTTTCCTGAATAGTGCACGGCGACAGCCATTCCGTCGACGGCGAGCTTCTCTGCAGTCGCTCGTCCGATGCCGCCGGAAGCTCCGGTGACGATGGCGACGCGGGTAGTGGTGTCACTCATGATGTAACTCCTGAAGTAGTTTCGGGTGCATCGGACAGCTTGCGGAGCCACTCTCGCATCAGACCGACTTCGTTGGTGGAGAGGGAAGTTGAATCTGTGGCGGCCAGTTGGGCGTCGAGAGTGGATGCAACTCTGTTGAGTGAGGCGTCCGTGTGGGCGCCGGATTCATCGATGATGGACGCGAAGATTCCGTCGCGAACTCGCTGTGACAGCGTCGGATCAGGGTACTGTTCCGGCCTTACGACGAGCATCAGCGCGACGCCCGCATTGGCGGACATCACCATCTGCGTAGCCACGTCGACCGATACGGTCAGAACGCCTGCGGCAGCGCATCGTTCGAGAACCGATCGAAGTAGCGCCTGAGCCTGCAAGGCAGTGTCTGCGCTCTGGGCGGAGGGTGAGTGCATCAGCCGGTAGTGAGCGGGATGCGCGAGCGCGAAGGCTGTATGTGCATCCCAGCCGGCCCGTAGATCGGCAACGGGGTCATCGGAAGGTGTCGCAGCGCGTTTGCCTTCGAGATATTCGAAGAAACCTGCCTCGACGACGGCTGCGAGCAGTCCGTCCTTGTCGCCGAACTGGCGGTAGAGCGCGGGGGCGCCGACGCCGGCCATCTCGCACACGGCGCGGGTGGATATGTCGCCGTTGGGGGAGGTGTTGAGCAGCTCGGTCGCTGCGGCCAGAATCTTTGCTTTCGAGCTCATGTAAACAACGCTAACAGAATTATGTGATCATCGCTACCAGAAATCGAAGAGGCTCTTTGTTGTGTCGGTGTCCGTTGGATGGACTACAGATACCTAGTCCCAAGTCGTGTTAAAACTCTCTGAGTTCGCCCTGTCGGTGGCCTGTCCCTGCTCAGGAGCGAAAATTCAGGAGGTTCTGCCGGTGAAAATCCCTTCGGTTCGGTCAGTCATGGTCTTCGTGTTGGCGATGCTGTGCTTCCCTCTGCTCTCGTGTAGTTCGTCCGACACTCCCGTGACAACAGCGGCGCCCGTGACTACAACTGTCGAGGCCTCGGTAAGTGATGGACCCGTCGAGGCTGAAGTTGGCGAGGACGGTGTATCGGTCAGTGGGAAGATCGGTCAGCTCGGTGTCACTGCAACAGCGCCCGCGGGAGTGGCGGATATCGGGACCACGCTCACGCTCTCGAGTGGCGTCGGGACGAACCGTAAAGTCTTTCCGGCAGAGTTGGTCTCGACAACCCTGGCGCAGCTCACTCTCGGAGATGGACTACAGCCCGAGAAGCCGATCACGTTGACCTTCGACTTGTCTGGACAACCCGAGATTGTCCGACAGATCAGCGATTCCGTTCGACCGATCGTCGCGGTCAACTCCGATGATCCTGTCAGTAGTGACCTGCTTCCTGCCGAATGGAACGCGGTGTCGAAATCCGTGACGACTACAACCACTCACCTCAGCAGTTTCCAAGTCCTTCTTACCGACGTCGGGCAAGTGCTCACCGACTCTTTCACCAAGGTATGGGCGGCGAGCGAAGGAGGATCCGATGAATTATGCTCTGAGAAAAGCGAACTCGACCTTACAGGCAGGCAATACACGCTCACTGCCTCTAAATCGGGGGTAGTTGCTGCTTGCCTCCGCGCTGCCGAGGAAGGGATCGCCGTCGATCTTGCCACGAATTCCGCACAATATTACGAAGTCAAATCCCAACCGCCCGGCCAATTCGTGAATCAAGGACCGTTGCAAGGGACTGATCAACTTGCGGTATTGCTTCGATCCAGTTTAAGTGGCGGGAATTCGGGACTGTTGACCCCGAAAGGCAATGGCACACTAGTGTTACCTGCCGGCACGACCACAGGGGTCGTCCGCCTCGATGTCGATGCCGCCGCACTACAATTGGAGACGATTCTTACCGGTCTCGACATGTACGGGATCCAAGGAGACGAACTGGTCGATGCATTTCAGACGACCAAATCTGCCTACGACTGTTTGGTGACGGTATACGAGAGTTTGACTGACCCGAGTAAGGCCAACGTCGGCGAATTCACCAAGGCGCTCGGCGATCTCGCTCAATGTGGACTTGCCGGGGCGACAGGCGCAGTAGGCGACAGTCAAGGTCGGATTCTGCACAAGATGAGTGTCGTCACGTCCCTGTTCACCGCGCTCCCGAGTCAGTTGATGGCCAATATCACGGGAATCGCCGGCGAATTCAATGGTGACAATCACCTCGAATACACCCTGGAAAGTAGGGGACCTGTCCGCGCGACCTCGACTGCGCCGTCGCCGAACAATACTGGCGCCACTCTCGAACTGATCACGAAGATCACCCCAAACGGATTCGGATTCACCCGTGGGCCAGATCATTACGAGATCTCGGACGTTCACAAGAACAACGGTCGTTTCTACGTGGACGTCAATTACCACTGGAAGCTGAACCGACCAGAAGGCAGTGACCTCGGATACTGCAGAGGTCACGCGCGAATTACCAACAGTGAGGGAACAGAAATCGCTCGTTACGACGACACCGGATTCAACATCTGCCAAGGGGGCGGAGCCTTCGGTACCAACACCCTTATCTACGATCCTGGCACCTACACCGTCACTGTCGACGTCGAAACTGAGCGCGGTGCACCTCTGAGCATCTCCCGGGACTTCACCGTCGATCAATGACCGGACGCGTAGATCAGAGCGAGGTGGGCTGGAGTGGCTCGATGTCGAAGGTGCGAGGTTCGAACAGACCCAGAGTCCGGGTGCGAATGGAGGGTAAGGCTTCGTGGAAGCTCCCGCCGAGACGGTGGAGGGAGTTGAACGAGCGCGATTCCCAAACCGGAAACTCTCCGTCAGCGCCGCGGGATGCTGTGTCCCACAGCAGTGCATCGCCGTTTTCGCTCCATCCGAAAACCTGCAACGAGTCAGGGAGTGACCAATTGCCGTCGGGTTCGATCATCCAATCGAACTCGTCATCCCGTCCTTCTCGGTAGACGGAATGAAGATGAGCGGTGAGGTTGCGGGCGCGCCCTTGCCAGCCGTCGGCAAATCCGGGAAGGACGGGCGGATAGATGAGCCAGAGTCCGAAGGTCCGCGCCCACCCTGCGTGGCGGATGAATGCGCGATAGGAATCGGGGAAGCCCTGCCGGTCGGGAAATCGAAAAGAATCCAAAACAGTGAAATCTATGTGTTGAAGCGTCGGTTGGCCGTTTACCGTCAGCGCGTTGGGTCCCTGTGCAAACACATCCTCAACGCTAGCAATAGCGAATGCCGCGCCGCCTTTTCGGCTATCGAAGCACGCCGGAATGGGTCACCGAGGCGTTTGCTCGGTGACCTCCGGGTTCAGAGTCGTGTGGTGGAGCGGCGGGGTTTCTGGTCGGGGTCGATGC
>NZ_JBHTSW010000044.1:0-49785 GCF_042794945.1 Rhodococcus sp. NPDC056506
GCGGGCGCTGGTACGGGTTTTTTTCCCCCTGCCGCTTACGCGTCGCGTGTTTGGTCAAAAGTTATCCCATTGACAATCTGTGTAAACCGCGGTGGGCCACATCCCAAATAATGCTAACGGCCCCACGTCGTTTTCGTGCGTATTACGAGCCGAGCCGAGATCCGTCCTTCTTCCAGGCTGCAACTACCGACGGGCGAGGCTGGGAGGAACCACCGTCGGGCCAATGGGATGCGGGGCTTTCGATGCTGGCGTCGTCGGTCTCGCCGGGGTGCTGGACGCAGACGATGACGCGCTTCTCGTCCACAATCGGTCCGCAGGTTTCGGCGCCGACGGGGACGGTGAGGAACTGCTTTGTCTCACCACGATTTTCGCCTTCGAGAACAACACTGAACAGTCCGTCGTTGGACTTGAGTGCGTTGCCGTCGGTGGAGATCCACAGGTTTCCGTGCGGGTCGAAGGCAAGGTTGTCCGGGCACGAGATCGGGCTGACCTTGCTCTTGTCGAATCCACCGAAGTAGGTATCGGCTGTGGCTGGATCTCCGCAGACGAGTAGGAGGTTCCAGCCGAAGGTGGTGCCGGCGTGGTCGTCGGTGATTTCGAGGACCTGGCCGTTCTTGTTGTTGTTGCGCGGGTTCGCCTCGTCGGCCGCTGCGCCGCCGTCGACGCCGCGCTTGGTGTTGTTGGTCAGTGCGACGTAAACCTTGCCGCTCTTCGGGTTTGCCTCGAAGTCCTCGGGGCGATCCATCTTTGTTGCCCCGACCTTGTCACCGGCCTGGCGGGTGAAGACGGCTACCTCTTCGGCGCTCATGCCGTCGACCAGCGATTCGCCCTTGCCGTCTTCGCCGGTGCGCAGGATGGCCACCCACTCACCGCTTCCGTCGAACTTGCCGTCGGCGGGGAGCTTGCCGCTGCCGTCGATCTCGCCGGCAGAGTTTCCGCTGAGCTTTGCGACGTACAGCGTTCCGGCGTCGAGCAGAGTCATGTTGTGACGCATGGCTGCTTGACTCTTGCCGTCCTGCATCTTTCGGCTGGAGACGAACTTGTACATGTAGTCGAAGCGCTCGTCGTCGCCGCTGTAAGCAACGACGGTGCCGTCCGACGTGATGTAAATGGTGGCGGCTTCGTGCTTGAAACGTCCGAGCGCTGTGTGCTTGATCGGAGTGGACGACGGATCCCAGGGATCAATCTCGACGACGTATCCGAATCGGTTGACCTCGTTGGGTTCTGCGACCAGATCGAACCGCTTGTCGAAGCGTTCCCATTTGCGCTCGGAAGCGGCGCCGGCAAGACCGTAGCGCTTCAGCCGCGCGGCGACTGTGGGATCGGTGACTCCCTCGGCATTCGCGAAGTACTGGTTGAAGTTCTCTTCGCCGGAAAGCACTGTGCCCCAAGGTGTGACGCCGCCCGCGCAGTTGTTGAGGGTGCCGAGCACTTTGGTTCCGGTGGGATCGGCGCTCGTCTTGAGGAAGTCGCTACCGGCAGCGGGGCCGGTCACGACAAATTCCGTGGTTCCGGTGATGCGGCGGTTGTTCGATCCGATCTCCGGCACCAGCTTGCCGTTGTCGGATTCTCCCTTGACCTGGACGACCGACAGTCCGTGGCTGGCCAAGCCGATCTTGAACTGCTCCTCAGTCGGGTTCTCCGCATCGTAGCCGCGGAACATCGCGGGCTCGGTGGAGTATTCGTGGTTGACCACGAGTAGGTAGGTGTTGGGCTGTCCGTCGACCGGAAGCAATCCGGCGAAGTCGTTGTTGAATCCGAACTGCAGTTCCTGCGCTGCCGCAGTCTGCTTGTCGAAGTCGAAAGCCGGGGCACCGGCGAGAACGGCGTCACCCCAGCGAATCACGACGGCCTGATCGTATCCGTCAGGGACGGTGACCTTGTCTTCTTTGTTGGGAGCGACAGCGCTGAAGTTCGTTCCCGCCGGTGTCGATCCGCTGCTGCTGCCACTCGCCGAACCGGTTCCCGGTTCGGCGCTTGCAGATTCGTCCGAACAGGCGACGAGGGCACTGCCGGCCCCCACCGCGAGGACCGCCATGCCGCTGCCCCGGAGCATGCCGCGACGAGTCAGTGCCGTGCGTGCGATGTCGCGGAAGTACTCGCCGCCCGAGGTGTTGGGGACCTCGTGAGAGCACGCGTTTCCGCACTTGTACTGGCAGGTGATCGACGCGCGTGCAGACACGCCGTCGTGTTTGACGAACAAGGCCAAAGGCTTGATAGCCACCGTGAACTCCCGAGATTCGATGTACGGACTTCGGGAACCGTAGAAGCTCTAAGCAAGGGTAAAGGAACGTAAAAATGAACGGCAAAACAACGAGGTGACCCTTACCCGCGGTTTACGACGCGTCCCCGCGGGGACGTCGCATGACATTTGTCATCGCCGATCCATGACGGTGTCACCGCAGGTGATGACGCTGTGCACTGTTTTCGGCTCCGACTTCCCGCGAAGCTTGAATGCATGAGAGAACCACATGAGGGAAGCCTCCTGACGGACCTGATGGACATCGGACCCGCACCCACGATGGGTCGCGAACTTGTCGTGACCGTCGTGAATATCGCGATCATCGGAGTGCTGTTCGCGATCATCGGCTCCAATCCCGTGTTCTGGATTCTTGTTGCCGCTCTCGCTGTCTATGCGGGTATCCGATTCGTGATCGGGCTGCGCGGCTGGAACCGAGAGGAGGCGCAGCGATGAAGGGCGATCCCGTGATCGACGTTGTCGGAATGTCGCGGCGCTACGGCTCGGGCAAGGATGCGTTCGATGCTGTCCGCAATCTTGATCTGAGTGTCCAGGAAGGCGAGTTGTTCGGCCTCCTCGGAACTAACGGTGCCGGCAAGACATCCACTCTCGAAGTGATTCAGGGTCTTTCGCGGGCCAGTGCGGGTACCGTGCGCGTTCTGGGGATGGATCCGGTGCGCAACCGCAAGCAGATTCGCCCGTCACTGGGCATCATGCTTCAGAAGGGCGGTCTTCCCCAAGATCTCACTGCCCGCGAGAGTTTGGCGATGTGGGCAGGAACCTGCTCGAATCCACTTCCCGTCGACGAGGTCCTCGAGCGCGTGGACATGCGTGACCGTGGCGATACCCGCGTGAAGTTCCTCTCGGGAGGTGAAGCCCGCCGTCTGGACCTGGCGTGCGCGATCATCGGCCGTCCCCTCGTCCTCTTTCTCGACGAACCGACTACCGGACTGGACCCCGAAAGTCGTCGTAACACCTGGCAATTGATCGCTGACTTGAAAGCCTCGGGCGTCACCATCATGTTGACGACGCACTACCTGGACGAAGCCGAGTCCCTGTGTGACCAGTTGGCGATCATGCACCGAGGATCGGTGGTGCGCAGCGGAACCGTGGCGGACGTCGTCGCGGATCATCCCGCTCAGATCAAACTGCACCGCCCAGGTCTTCCGCTCCCAGCGCTGGCCGGCGCCGAGGTGCGCGTCGAAAATGATCTGGTGCTGATCACCACTCGCACAGTGCAGGAGACTCTGACGGAACTGCTGCTGTGGGCACAGCACAACAACATCCTGCTGACCGGGCTGGATGCCCGCGCGGCATCCCTGGAGACCGTATTCCTCTCCATTGCAGACCAATTCGATCATCACGCAACTCTCGAAGGAGCGTCGGCATGAACCGCATAGCTACCCTGTCTCGTTCGGAGTTCACGCTCCTGGGACGAAATCGACTGTTGCTCTTCAACGCAATCGTCCTCCCGTTGATCTTTCCCGTGGGGATGCTGTACCTCTCACGCGATGGCGGGTTGTCCGACAAGTCGGTGTCGGCAGGCCTCGAGGTGTTTGCACTCTTCCTGCTCGTGTTCGTGGTCTTCTACAACCTCCTGTCGGTGTACGCGACGCGTCGTGACGAGTTGGTTCTCAAGCGACTACGGACCGGGGAATGCAGCGACGCCGAGATCCTCGCGGGCCCGGCAGTACCGTCGTGGGTTCTCACCGGCCTGTTGACGGTGGTGATAGGAATCGCCGTGATGGTTCTGGGCGGTAGTGCTCCGGTCAATCCGGTCCTGGTGCTGGTCGCGGTGATCGGCGGCGCCGCGCTCTTCACGGCGCTGGCGTTGATCACTTCGGCTGTCACGCGAAATGCAGAGGCGGCGCAGATCACCTGCATGCCGATTCTGATTCTGGCGACGGCAGGTATGTCTTCGATCAGGAATGTCGTGCCGGACAACGTTGCTCGCATTCTCGATTTCACTCCGCTGGCCGCGGTAGTCGACCTTCTCAATCTCGGATGGCTGGGGCGGACCACTGGCGAACTGGCTGATCTGGGCGATGCGCCCGGTGCGGCAGCGGGATTTGTCGACACCTTCGGTTCGGCTGCGCAACCGCTGTTGGTCATGCTGGCGTGGATCGTCGGTTCGGTTCTGATCGCGAACGTCCACTTCCGCTGGGAACCGCGTTCGTAGAACTCTGAGAAGGTAGTGGGCATGATCGCGCAGAACTTCGGACGCTGGAATCCGAGACGGACGTGGCGAACCGCGTCGAACGTCGACAAGGTTCGCCTCTACACGCGGCAATCGTTCATCATGGTCGCAGTGGTTTTCGGTGGCTTCGGTGCGGTCACCGAGGTCGTTGCGGATCGGTATCTGTCGGGTGTGTTCCTCGGAATCAGTGCCGTTGCGTGCGTCATCGCCGTGTCTCGGATGCCTGATCTGGGCGGGATCGTGGTCAAGCCCGTCCAGATTCCCCTTGCCGTGATGACGTTGTCGGCGTTCTGTTCGGCGGGAATTGCCTTGGGAAGCAATGGCGAGAACGGCCCGTACTTCTGGCTGGCGGCAATCCTTGTGGTTCCCCTTGCCGGGTTGACGTCGTTGCGCTGGCTGATCGTGGGCTCGGTGGTCGCCGGGGTTGTCTTGGGACTGCTTGCGGGTCCGGAAAGCGGCGTGTCCGTCGGAATCGTTGCCGGCTTCATGGGGCTGACCGTCTACATGTCGGTCTGGCTGCTGCGGATGGTTACCGAATTGGACGAGGCACGCGGAGCCGCCGCTGCTCTGTCCGTCGCCGAGGAGCGGTTGCGATTTTCGCGTGATCTGCATGACGTCGTCGGGCGGGCACTGTCTGCAATTGCGGTGAAAAGTGAACTTGCAGCCACGCTTTCACGACGCGGCGACGATCGTGCCGCCGCGCAGATGGACGAAGTACGCGAACTTGCGCAAGATTCACTCGACGAAGCGCGCGAGTTGGTTCGGGGATACCGGTCCATCGCCTTGGCGTCCGAATTGGCCGGTGCGCAGTCGCTGCTCGAGGCCGCCGGAATCTCCACCGCGATACGTGGATCGGCAGATCAACTGCCGGTGGAACTGGCCGAAGCCGCTGCCTGGGTCGTTCGTGAAGGAGTGACCAACATTCTCCGGCACTCCAGTGCCGAGAATTGCAGCATCGAGGTGTTCGCGGACGGCGTCGTGATTGCCAACGACGGCGCACGTATCGCAGAGCCGAACAACGGAACCGGCCTGAACGGATTGCGCGAGCGCGTCGGCGCCGTCGGAGGAACTGTTGAAACCGTCCAGGACGAAGATCGCTTCACCCTCACCGCCCACTTTCCGTCCCGAACGAAGGAGTCTCGGTGACCGAGCCGATCAAGGTACTGCTGGCCGACGACGAGAACCTGATCCGCTCGGCTCTGGCCATGATGTTGTCGCTCGAAGACGACATCGTTGTCGTGGCGGAAGCCGAATCCGGCGAGGACGCCGTGATCGCTGCTGCGAAGCATCAACCTGACGTAGCCGTGCTGGACCTTCAAATGGCAGGTATCGACGGCATCGAGACGGCGCAACAGATTGCGCAGACGGTCTCGGGGTGCGTCTCGATCATCGTGACGAGCCACGGGCGTCCCGGGTATCTGAAGAAGGCACTGTCAGCAGGCGTCCGAGGATTTCTGCCGAAGACGACGCCTGCGGCGACGCTCGCCGAGGTGGTCCGCAGCGTCCATGCGGGCGGGCGGTACGTCGATCCGTCGTTGGCTGCCGAGGCAATCGGCGCAGGCGACTCACCGCTTACGCCGCGTGAAGCGGACGTCCTCGAGTACGCGGCCGACGGAGCATCCATCGAGCAGATCGCTTCCCGCGCGCATCTCTCGGCAGGAACCACGCGGAATTATCTGTCGTCAGCTGTCACCAAACTCGGTGCTGCCAATCGGCACGAAGCTGCAGTGATCGCCCGCCGGCAGGGGTGGATCTAGGGCCCCGAAGCCCCGCGATGTCGAGAATAGCCCCGCGATGTCGAGAATCCCCAACTTGCTTCGTCCCTGTAGTGACGTGCGACCAGAATGGGTGGCACCGACACAGAGGAGATTCACGATGGCCAAGTACTTGCTGCTCAAGCACTACCGCGGCGCTCCGGCTGCAGTCAACGACGTGCCGATGGACCAGTGGACACCGGAAGAGATCACGGCCCACGTGAAGTACATGCAGGACTTCGCGGATCGGCTCGAGAAGGCGGGCGAGTTCGTCGACGGTCAGGCTCTCGCTCCTGAGGGCACCTTTGTCCGGTACGACGGCGAGGGTCGTCCCCCGGTCACCGACGGTCCGTTCGCGGAGACCAAGGACCTCATTGCCGGCTGGATGGTGATCGACGTCGACAACTACGACCGAGCCGTCCAATTGGCCGGTGAGCTTTCGGCCGCACCCGGCGCCGGCGGGAAGCCGATTCACGAATGGCTCGAACTGCGCCCGTTCCTGACCGAGCCGCCGACCATCACGGACTGACAGCTGTCATGGACGACGCCTTGCTTCGGAGTCTGACTCCGAGCGTGCTCGGCATCCTCGTTCGCCGCGGAGCAGATTTCGCGTCGGCCGAGGATGCCGTGCAGGACGCTCTGCTCGACGCGGTCAGGGTCTGGCCGGAGAACCCGCCGCGGGACCCGAAGAGCTGGCTGGTCACGGTGGCCTGGCGGCGGTTCCTCGACGGGATCCGGTCGGATGCGGCTCGTCGCAAGCGGGAGTTTCTTGTCGACGAGCAGCCAGGCGAGCCGCAAGTGAACGGGCCCGCGCCGGCAGTGGACGACACACTCCAGCTCTACTTTCTGTGCGCGCACCCGTCGTTGACGCCGTCGTCCGCCGTCGCACTCACGCTGCGCGCTGTCGGCGGGCTGACCACCCGCCAGATTGCGCAGGCCTACCTGGTGCCCGAGGCGACGATGGCTCAGCGCATCAGCCGGGCCAAGCGCACGGTCTCCGGCGTCCGGTTCGAGCAACCCGGCGATGTCGCCACCGTCCTGCGTGTCCTCTATCTGGTCTTCAACGAGGGGTACTCCGGCGACGTCGACCTGGCTGCCGAGGCCATCCGGCTCACCCGGCAGTTGGCGGACGCGATCGATCACCCCGAAGTCGCAGGGTTGCTCGCACTGATGCTGCTCCATCACGCTCGTCGAGCCGCGCGAACTGCCGCGGACGGCAGTCTGGTTCCGCTAGCCGAGCAGGATCGCAGCCGGTGGGACACCGATTCGATTGCCGAAGGAGTCGCAATCCTCCAGTCAGCTCTCGCCCGCGACCGGCTCGGTGAGTTCCAGGCCCAGGCCGCCATTGCCGCACTCCATGCCGACGCTTTCACAGCAGACGAGACCGACTGGGTGCAGATCGTGGAGTGGTACGACGAACTCGCAGCCTTGACCGACAGCCCGATTGTCCGGCTCAACCGAGCGGTGGCCGTCGGCGAGGCAGACGGACCACGCGCTGGATTGGCAGCTCTTGCAGCGCTAGATGATTCACTTCCACGCCATGCCGCAGTCGAGGCCTATCTGCGTGAACGCGACGGAGACCTGGACACGGCGGCGAGGCTGTATGCCGATGCAGCGCACAAGGCATCCAACCTCGCCGAACGTGACCATCTGATGCTTCAGGCGTCGAGGATCAACGCCCGTCGATCTCCTGCAAGCGCCCCTGAGTCAGAGAACCTGTGAGAGAAACGCCTGCAGTCGATCTGTTTCGGGATCGTCGAAAAGCTGTTCCGGAGTACCGGTTTCGACAACGGCGCCACGATCCATGAAGAGCACCTTGTCGGAAACGGAACGCGCGAAGCCCATTTCGTGCGTCACGACGACCATGGTCATGCCGGACTTCGCGAGATCGGCCATCAATGCCAGAACACCCTTGACCAGTTCGGGGTCAAGAGCTGACGTCGCCTCGTCGAAGAACATGACCTCGGGCTTCATCGCCAGGGCGCGGGCAATGGCGACGCGCTGCTGCTGACCTCCCGAAAGGTTGCCGGGCCGCGAGTCGGCCTTCTCCTTGAGCCCCACCAGATCCAGCTGCTCGAGTGCGAGCGCCCGAGCCTGTTCCTTGGACAACCCCTTGAGCTTGTTCGGCCCCAGTGCGATGTTCTCGGCGACGGTCTTGTGCGGGAACAGGTTGAAGTGCTGGAACACCATGCCGATTCGCTGGCGAAGCTCGTCGGGGTTGTCCTTCAAGACGGACTTCCCGTCGAGCAGTACGTCACCCTGCTCAGGCTCGTGCAGACGGTTCAGCACGCGCAGGAGCGTCGACTTGCCCGAACCGGAGGGCCCGATGACGGTGACGGTGTTTCCGGCGTCGACGTGCAGGTTGACGCCGCGAAGCACCTTGTTGGTACCGAAGGACAGATGCAGGTCCTTGCCGGTGAGCGATACGGACTTCAGTTCAGAGCTGGTGGTCATGTCCTCAGCCCCTTTCCACGACGATGGCCTGCTCGAGCGGATCCAACGTGCCTGAGGTGTCGGCGCGTCCAGTCCGGAGTCGGTTGTCGATGTAGTTGACGAGGTGCGTCAGCGGGATGGTCAGAGCAAGGTAGAACAAGCCTGCCGCGACGAGCGGGGACAGGCTGCCGGTCTGGGCGTTGAGATCGCGTCCGACGGCAAAGAGTTCCCGCTGGGTGACGAGCAGACCGAGGAAGTAGATCAGCGACGAGTCCTTGATCAGCGAGATGAACTGGTTCATCAACGCCGGCAGAACGCGTCGTACACCCTGTGGGATGACGACCAGCGACATGGACTTTCGGTAGCTGAAGCCGAGGGCACGGGAGGCTTCGAGCTGCCCGGACTCGACACTCTGGATACCGGATCTGAAGATCTCACCGATGTATGCCGACGCGAGCAGTGACAGCGCTGCGACACCGAGCCAGTACGGATTGCTGCCGGTGATTCCCTTGACGATCGGTCCGACGCCGAGCCCGATGATCAAGATGATGACGACTGCGGGCAGGCCACGGAAGATGTCGGTGTAGACGCGGGCCGGCCAGCGTAGCCAACGAGTGCGCGAGATACCGGCGACAGCGAGCAGCATGCCGAGGATCGTGCCGATGATGCCCGACGCGAGCGCGAGGATCAGGGTGTTGGGAAGACCGGTCTTGAGGAGATCGGGGAAGGCCTTCTTGTACAGATCCCAGTCGAAGAACGTGTCCTTGAGCTGTTCGAGCGTCGACTTAGGTTGGTACGACGCGGTATCGCCACCGTCGCCGTTGGCGGCGTTTTCCGCGGCAATGGCTGCGAAGTCGGGCAGTTCCGGAGTGGCCGCGGCCTTGGATCCGGGCTTCCAGCCTTCGGGGAGTTGGCGCGGTACCCAGTCGGCGTACAGCTGAGACCAGGTTCCGTCGTCGATGACTGCGTCGAGGCCGGAGTTGAGGGCGTCGATCAGCGGCTGGTTCTCCTTGTTCACCGCCCAGCCGACGAAGTTGTTGACCGAGAAGGTGTTCTGGATGATCGAGGTCGGATCACCGGGAGCGATCGCGCCTTCGGCCTGCTGAGACGGAGCTACCCAGGCGTCGATCTGTCCGGACTTGAGGTTCGCGTACGCCGTGGCGTAGTCGGGGAACTTCACGGGATCGAGCTTGAGCGTGTTCACGACGTAGTCGTCCTGAACGGTTCCCTGCACGACGCCGATGCGCTTGGATGCGTCCAGGTCGCCGAAGCCGGTGATCGCGCTGCCGTTGGGGACCACGAGGGAGAAGTAACCGAAGTCGTAACCGTTGGTGAAGCCGACGGTGTTGCGACGGTCGTCTGTGGTGGTGATGGACGACGAGCCGACGTCGAAGCGTCGACCGGCAACCTGAGCGAGTAGACCGGCGAACTCGGTGCCGACGAACTCGACCTTCAAGCCCAGCTTGTCCGCGACGGCCTTGAGGAGTTCGTTGTCGTAACCGGTGTACTGGTTCTCGGAGTTGACGCAGATGCTCGGGGGCGCGTCACCGAGCGTGCCGACCGTGATGACCCCGGGTTTGATCAGATTCAGCTTCGAGGTGTCGATCTGATTGACCGGTGTGACGGTGGCCGTGGTGTAGCGGTCTTCGGCGCCCGCACCCGCTGCCGCATCCAGGTTGGTGGGCGCCGCGGTTGCGGCTCCCACTCCTGGAGGTGCACACAGGTCTGTGGGGGCTGCCGACGAATCCGAGCCACTCGAGCACGATGACAGAGTCAGCGCCAGGAGGGCAGTGAGGAGCAGTGCCACCACCAGGCGGATCTTCGCTGCGACGGAAGAAAACATGCCAGCAGCGTAAACCTAAGGGTAGCCATTTCTCCGTGTAGAACTGTTGACAGTTTTCGGACAAGCGGCGGTTGCGCTGCGGGCTTGCCTTCAAATCAGCGTGATTTTAAGTATCGCCAGGTCGGGGAAACTCATTCCGAAGTGATCGAGATCAGACGGTCTGGTCGGTATAGCCGACGCCCAAGGGGTCGCTCCAGGTGGTCCACACGTCTGGCCCGAGTTCGATCTCGGCTGTGGTGAGTAGACACGCGTCGAGTTCTCGGTGCAGTCGAGACGGGTCGACGGCTTGGCCGATGAAGACGAGTTCTTGTCGGCAGTCTCCGACGGGTTCTTCCCACTTGTCGAGGATTCCGTCACGACGGTAATCGTCGGCCGGCCACTCGTCGCGGGGTAGAAACTTCCACCAACGGCCGACGTATCCCTGGCGAATGAGATGACCGGCCTGAGAAATACTCCCGATCTCGGTGAACCGGCCGGCATTCCAGTAGTAGCCCTTGGCCCGAAGTAACTTTCCGTTGGTCCACTCGCTGCTGAGGAAATCATGCAGCCGTTGGGGGTGGAAGGGTGCGCGCTCGCGGTACACCACCGAACTGATTCCGTACTCTTCGGTTTCGGGGATGTGTTCACCCTGGAGTTCTTGTAGCCATCCGGGGGCCTGCGCCGCTTTCTCGAGCGAGAACAAACCGGTATCGAGAATCGTGTCGAGTGGGATGCGTCCGAGCGTCATCGGCACTATCGAGGCAGTTGCATTCAAAGATCGTAGGACCGCGGTCAGCTCGATCAGATGCTCCCGTGAGACCAGATCGGCCTTGCTCACCAGGATCACATCGGCGAATTCGATCTGATCGACAAGCAGATCCGCGATGTCTCGTTCGTCTTCCGGGGCATCGGCTTCGACGCGGCCCCCAGCCGTGTAGTCGCGCAGAAAACTGTGGCCGTCGACGACGGTGACCATGGTGTCGAGTCGGGCGACGTCGGCGAGGGCGTGGCCGTCGGTATCGATGAATGTGAACGTTTCTGCGACGGGCAGCGGTTCGGAGATGCCCGAAGATTCGATGAGTAGGTAGTCGAATCGGCCGTCAGCGGCCAAGGCGCTGATCTCGGAGAGAAGATCTTCTCGCAGAGTGCAGCAGATGCAGCCGTTGGTCATCTCGACCAGTTTCTCCTCGGAGCGACTGAGCGAGATCTCACGCTCGACTTCTGCACTGTCGATGTTGATTTCGCTCATGTCGTTGACGATCACCGCGACCCGACGACCCTCCCGATTGCGCAGGATCTCGTTGAGTAGTGTCGTCTTCCCGGCGCCCAGGAAACCTGACAGCACCGTGACCGGAAGTCGTGTGTCGACCATGATTTCGAGTGTCCTTCCGAATGAGAGAATCGCTGTGATCAGGCGGCGGTCACGCAAAACGCTGTGATCGCATGACCGCCGCCCGGAATGCTGGAAGATCAGGCCGCCGGCTCGAGGTAACCCTCGAAGAGGTCGACCACGACGCTCCCGCCATCTGTGTCGCTGCCGAACAGTTCCTCCGCAGCGAACGTCACGTGGTACGTGGGTTCTTCACCGGCGTCGTTGCGGCCGTGACCGATTGCGTCGGGGAACGGCCACTTCTCGGTGGTCCGGTGAGCGATGGTCCCCACGCGTCCTCGGCAGTACGCAGGCATTCGAATATGCCCGGGAACGTATTCGTCTCGCACGCGTACTCGCTGACCGACCTCGAAGGTTGTTGTGTCGGCGCGAGCCGGTCGCCCTTCGGATTCGCTGGGGCGTGAGAGTGGGAAGGGGCCTCCCGCAAGGCTTTCGAGCTCTTCCTGCGTCAGGATTCCCTTTTCGACCATCAGTGCTGCGACGCCGATGACGTATCTCTCGTAGTACGGGGTCATCATGTAGTGGCGGGGCTCCATCCGCTCGACGACGTATCGAACTTCGTCGACGCTGAATGCTCCGAGTTCGGCGACACCGGCGAACATCAGGCTGTACGGCAGGTGTTCCCACTCGGCGTGGAAGGTGGGGCCGATGTCGGCGTTGACGGTATGCGGGACTTTGCCGAAGCCTTGAACTCCGGCAAGATCGTGTACTCCATCCATGGTGTGCTTCTTTCTTGTCGGGGTGATCAGACGGTGGGGACCTGCGGGACTGCGACGCCGATCAGGCAGTCCTTGGTGACGACCTCTTGAAGCTGTTCCTGGCTCCAGCCTTCGGTGCCTGCGGGACGTTGCGGAAGAACCATGTAGCGAGTTTCGGCGGTGGTGTCGTAGACGCGGATCTCGACGTCCGACGCTATCTCGGTTCCCATCTCGGAGAGAACCTTCCGTGGCTCACGCACCACTCGCGCACGGTATTCGAAACTCTTGTACCAGGTAGGGGGCAGGCCGAGAATGGGCCACGCGGTGCATGAACACAGCGAGCACACGATCACGTTCTTGAGGGTCGGGGTGTCTTCGACTGCCACGATGTATTCGCCCTGGGGGCCCAGATATCCGTACTGGGCAACCGCGGCGGTACCGTCGGTGAGAAGCAACTGCCGGAACTCGGGGTCGGTCCACGCCCGCGCGACCAATTCCGCTCCGCGCCTTGGACTGAAGTCCTCCTCGAAGGTCTTCTTCCATCCTTCGACGTAACCGTCGGGTACCAATCCCTTACCGTCGAGTGCGCGGAACAGTGCCCACGCCCGGTCGGAGACCGGCGCCTGGGCCGGTGCGGCGTTCTCCGTTGTGTGGTCGATCGTTACTGACATCTGGTTCACCTTTTCTATGCGGGCTGATCATGTGTGAATCGGTGGAATTTGTTGTGCAAGTGCGGATACAGAACTAGGCGAGGCTGAGTTGTGGTGCAGAATCGGAGGAGCGGTCGGCAGGTGTCGGAAACACGCCGCGGAGCCTTTCGAATGCGCGCCCGACCCGGAGGACCGTCGCATCGTCGAAGGTTTTGCCGGTGATCATCATTCCGACCGGAAGTCCGTTCACCAGGCCGGCCGGAACGGACAGGGACGGATGTCCGGTCACGTCGAATGGTGCAGTGTTGGCGATCATCCCGAGGGCCTTCGTGATGAAGGTGGCGCGGTCCACGTCCTTCGCCGGCAATTCGGATGCGACGTAGGGCAGTGTGGGCATCACCAGGACGTCGAACTGTCTCAAGGCAGTGTCGTAGGCGGCGCGGGCGAGCGGTACCAGGTTGCGAGCTTTGCCGTAGCTCGCGCCGCCGAGGGTGGTGATGCCGTGGTGGCCGGTCAGCGCCACTAGTTTGACGGTTTCGGACAGAGCATCGGCGTGCTGAATGCGTCGAGAAGCAAAGTGTGCCATCAGTTCCGGATCGTACAAACCTTCGGCGTTCATGCCGTATCCGTTGCCGTCCAACATCTGGTAGGCACCACCATCCGTGGCGATCACGTTCCAGATATGGAAAGCATGCAGGTGCCACGGGATGCTTACTTCCTCTACCGTGCAGCCGATTTCGCTCAAACTGTGTGCCGCTGCGCGGACTGCGTCGTCGACCTCGGGTTGTGAGACCGCGTGCCCGAAACCTTCTCGAACGATTCCGATTCGCAGGCCGTCCACGTCGGAGTCGAGGGTGGACAAATAGTCACCTGCTTCGACACTGTCCGGCTGACGTGGGTCGTTGCCGTCGCGGCCGGCGATGACCGAAAGCATCAGTGCGGCATCGTGGACCGTGCGTGTGATGGGGCCGAGGTGGTCGATTGTTCGCTCGATGGGAAATGCCCCGGTATACGGGACGAGCCCGAACGTCGGCTTGTGTCCGACGACGCCGCAGAATGCCGCCGGGATCCGGATCGATCCGCCCTGATCCCCACCGATGGCAAAATCGACGTCACCGTTTGCGACGAGAGCCGCACTGCCACCGGATGATCCCCCTGCTTCGCGCTGCGAGTCCCATGGGTTGTGAACCGGCCCGCTTGCCGGCGTGAAGCTCGAGCCGGAGAAACACAGGTCCTCACACACGGCTTTGCCTGCGACGGTCGCCCCGGCCGCCAGTAGCCGACTGACGACAGTTGCATCGCGAGACGGGGTGAACCCTTCTACTGTCCGAGACCCGTTCATCATCGGAACTCCGGCCACGGTCACGTTGTCCTTGATCGCCACGCTTCGGCCGGTCAGGACGCCGTCCGACGTCGGCGGGATGCTTGTGGTCACATACCAAGCGCTCAAAGGATTTTCGCTCGCAGTTGGCACCTTGTGCTCGCGTGACGTGGTCGGCGGGGTTGCCTCGTCGGCGTACAACTGGTCGACGACGTCGTAGGAGCCCAGTGCTCCGTCGATCAGTGCCGGCCACTCGAGCCGGGCTGATTGGTCGAGAGTGATGCCGTAATGCTTTGCGGCGGTGTCTATTGCATTGTCGTCAGGTCGGATTGTCGCCATGAGAAGTGTGCTCCTGATGTGATCGGCTTCACTTGTCTTTCAGACTAGGGCCGGACCCATAATTGCGTCAATAGGTATCGACATATTGACTCGTTAAGTTCGGGTTACGCGCGCTCAGAGAGAGCGGGGGTGCAGGCGCCCACGGCGTGATTCAGCGAGCAAAATCGGTCGATGCAGTGGAACACCGGTGTTCGTAGAGCTTTTCGACGTCGTGACAAGCTGCCGAAGTACTGTTTCCGGATCGCCTGCCGACGTTCCTTCGGCTGCGCGTGCGTAAGCGATGATCGCTTCGTACGTTGTCTCCGACAGGGAACTGAGCGGAGGCAGGAGTTCGTTCGAGCTCGCGCTGTATCGCTTTTCGAGGTCGTGATCGCCGGCTGCGGATTGAAAGTAGCCGAATGCCGCCCAGACTCCGTCGGCATCGGAATTGCCGATGAGCTGCTGAGTGGCCTCGTCGAGGACCAATGCAAACGTCCGCGTGGTGGCCCGCAGTCCGTGCTGGGCGCATTGTCGTTCGAAGAAGACCTCGTCATGGCCGACCAGGGTGGAAAGAATCAGTTCGGCCCCGGAGTCGGCTATCGACTCGATGATGCGTGAGAAGTCGGTTGTCCCCAACGGTACGTAGATTTCGCCGGCCACCGAACCTGTGGATTCGGCGATCACACGCCGGGCCGCCCAATGTGCTCCGAACGACCACGAATACTGCTGGCCGACCAGGAACCAAGTGCGAGAACCGGTCTCGGACATCATTGCGGGTATACCCGCTCGCGTCTGGTCGAGTGGTCGCTCACCCAATCGAAGGACTCCCGGACGCGATCGACCTCCCTCGTTGAGAACTGTGTGCACCAACAGCACACCGGTGTTCTGCAAGGCAGATGCAGCGGCATTGAAGGTCGACGATGTCACGCACGCGAAAACGGCGCGACATCCGCTTTTCACCAGTCGCAGTGCGGTCGCCGCTCCGGCCGCCGAGTCGGAAGCGTCATCGCCTATTATCAAGTCGACGAGAACGCCGCCGACGCCGCCGTCGGCATTGATTTCTTCCACGGCCAGGGCTGCGAGTTGTTCTGTTGCCTGGGCGAATACAGCTGCCGGGCCGGATTTGCTGACCAGCAGCCCGATCCGATGTCGGTCGGAACGCGGAGGTTCGGGTGGAGCGAATCCGCGCTTGTTGGCAAGCCAGGAAATGCCGTCCTGATCGAGGCTGGACTCGAGAACGATCCTGGTCCCGGTGCCGTCGGGAAAGAACCGGATCGTCAGGCGGCCGCGCCACGGTTGGTGGTGCACGATTACGACCGATCGGCCCCGCTTCACGCCGGCGACGTATCCCAACAGCGTGATCGGCATTCCGGCTAGATCTGCGCGTGCGCCGTCGCCGACGGGAAGGGAGATGGCGGCAGCGGCCCCGACCGTAAGTTGCTCACATTCGAGTTCGAGCAGTTGCCCCGTTTCGAGGCGCTCGAAGGCTGACCCTGGTGGGTCGGTCGTCACGATCTGTGCCGTTACGGAGAGACCTGGCACGTTCTACTTCCTGCCTGAAATAGGTGCTGGGGCTCAACAGGGCCTCACGCCCGGCGACGCACCGAAGCCGCGTCGGAATCCTCAGTCGCAGTGGTCGGCAACTCGGAGGCGTTCGAACCTGCTTCCAGCGCTCGCCCGAGGACGTCGCGCAGGAACTGGAGTGCATCGTTGGCGGGCCCCGACGGATCTATCGAGAACAGGCGATGACGTCCTTGACGCCGTTCGACGATCACTCCGGACAACCGCAGCGCCTTGAGATGTGTGGATACCGTGGTGCGACCGACCGTCGAAATTTGATCGCTGATGAAGCCCGCGTTGCACTCGCCGTGGGTAGCCAGCGTGTCGAGAATCTGTCGACGCACTTGGTCGGCCAGCACAGCAAACGCCAACTCTTCGTTTCGTTGAGTAGTCACTGTCTGCTGTCCGCGCTTCCTCGATGGTCTCTACTGAGATATGTCGACACTCGTCAACATATCTCGAGTTGCCTCCGAGGGAAAGAACGTGGCCGAAGATTTCCGGCGACTTCGGTCAGTGCGCGGCGGTGGTCACCGCGTCGCGCAGCATTCCGGTCCCGGGATGGCAATTGATGTACTCGTACAGCTGATCGGCGGCATCGAATACCGAGACCTCATGGTAGAGACGCAATTTCGACAGGCCCTCGGCCACCCGGAAGAACGTCGTGAAGATCCGTAGATGGGTCGGGTGGGATTCCGACCACCGTTCGAGTTGGTCGAGCGAGGCCCAGTGGCCGATGTTGTAGCTCAAGTCGAGGAAGTTTCCGTCGATGTCGATGTTGCGTACGAATCGGTTGCTGTAGCACCCGACGGCCGGGCCGTTGTCGCGGAGGAAGTCCATGCCCGATTGAAGAGTGGGCAGGATTTCGTCCAGGTAGAGGCTGCGCTCGTCTGCTTCCGCGTCGGCCCAGTCCTGCCCGGACCTGATCAGTGCGATGTTGTCGTGTCCCCGCACTACTACGCGTCCACCTACGGCGGGGTCACCGGCGACGACCCGCAGTTTGCCCGAGGCCTGCATCCAGTCGGTCTGGGAGATCGGAAACCGCTCGCGCATCGAACCCCAGTAGCCGTGCTCGTTGATCTCGCCACTGATGCCGTCCATGACGGCTCCGACCCCGGGGAGGTCGTCTTGGAACGCGTAGAGCGTTTCGAACTGTTCGGCTCTCGGTGCGACGATCTCGCGGAAGAACCCCAATCCGTCCGACAGGCGGTCTTCGGACTCCCACCAGGAGGCCACTGGAGGTGATGTGCTCCAACGATGTTGGGAAGAAACATCTTTCCAATAACCGACCACGATCAGGTTCTCGTAGCCCTGGTTGTCGATGTGATGGGTGAGATCGTGGTGTGCCGGTCCGTCCGGCAAGTCGAAGCCGGCGACGATATCCCGCATCGCCTGCAGCGCTGCCGGGCGCTGATCCTCGCCGCGGAACTGCACGCCGAGATAGCCCATCACGACCTGTTGCAATGTGTCGTCTGCGCGCCCGACCCACATGGGAAACGGTGGCGTATAGGTATCCGGAACCCGCCTGGTCAGAGTGCGCGGGCATTGAAGGTGTTCGCCGATTGCAGATTCCATGAGTGCTCCCTGTGATGTAGGTGGTCGAATCGGGTGCCTGGCACTTGGCAACGCCGTGCCGAAAATCTACGCCCGCTCAGCCGAGCAAACTTGGCCGTCAGCGCCCGATGCTTGGCCTACCGTGCCAAGAATTGTGGATACGCTTCGGCGACAGAGAATTTTGAACACCATGTTCAATGGGTAAGTGTCCGAAGATGTTACAGATCAGCGGGTAGTACTTGTGGGGGCCGCTGCTTGCGACCGGTATCGCCGCGGGCTGATCCCGAATTCCGCCTTGAAGGCTCGACTGAAGGCGGCCAGGTCGGTGAATCCCCAGCGGTGAGAAATCTGGGTCAGCGACCGCTCTACTCCGTTTCGTTGCACGATCTCACGACGGCAACCGTCGAGTCGACGGCTGCGAATCGACCGTGACACCGTCGTGCCGTGTTCGGCGAAGGCTCGGTGCAACTGGCGAATGGAGACTTTGACCGATCCCGCGATGTCCACCGGAGACAGGGCCGGGTCTGCGATGTGGGCGTCTATGACCGACAGGGCGGATTCGTAGAGGCTGGTTCGCCGCGAGGTGATCGGTCGCGCAGTTGTGTGAAGAACGGACTTGACCAGGTTGCCGATCTCGTTGACGACTTCCTCTTCGTCTCCGCTTGCGTCGGACGTCATGCGGACGGAGGCAAGATCGTGAAGAAAGCGACCAAGCAGGCCACTCAGGCCCGCATGTCCGTCGAAGGCAATGGCGGTCAGGCTCGTGACCTCCGCGTCGCTGAGCGACAGGTACGACCGTGGCCAGGTGAACACCTCGAGTCCCCAGATGCCGTCGTGTGCGTGTCCCTCGATCTGCCAATCGAAGGGGCGCGTGGTGTCGTACAGGACGTAGTCGCCACGTCGCAGGACGCATTCGCGGTCGTCTTGGCGCACTACCGCGCTACCTCGGCGGATCATCCCGATCTGCAGATAGTCCGCGCCGTCGCTTTTGATGAGGCTGTTGCTACGGACTATTCGTTGTTCCATCGATTGAACTGCGGATACCCGAACGTGTGCGAGTTGGGCCGAGTGGACGGCCCCGCTGAATCGATCGCCGTCTTCGATATCGGATACGTCGAGCGCGACAAAATGCTCGCGCAACAAATCTGCCCAGTCGCCCGTGAGAGTCGTGCGTGTGGGCAGGGAGAAGCCGGATCGCGCGAGCATTGCAGGGCGCCTCCTCGCAGAAAAGCCGAAGTTCTCGGGTGCTCGATGTTCAGAGAGTAATCCCGCACATCAGACATGTCGATAGAAGTCGACATGTCATCGCGTAAGAAATTGTTTGCCATACAAACAACGCCGAGTTATTGTTTGTCGTACAAACAAGTAGGAGTTCGCGATGGCCACCGAGGCAGTTCCCGCAGCGCGCGCGACGCGTGAGTCGGGCAAGCAGACGCGCATGGCGCTGTTCAACGCCGCAACCGAGCTGTTCCTCGAGCACGGCGACAGCGTCTCCATCGCGCAGATCTGCACGGCCGCCGGCGCCCATCCCAACCAGGTGACCTACTACTACGGCTCCAAAGAAAAGCTCTTCGTCGAGGTGGCGTGCGCGGCCGTTCTGCGCGCAGGCAAGCGTGCCGAGGTCGATGCCGCCGACGCCGACACGGTCGGCGATTACACCGAGAAGCTGGTCGGATCCCTCCTGGGCTCGGGCGCTCCCAGCGTCGAACTCTTCGTGGAAGCGATGATGATGACGGGTCGTCGTGGTGAACTTCGCGACCTGATCTCCGAAACGCTTCGCACTCTGCACTCCTCGGGCGAAACCGCCCTCCTCCGTACCTTGATCCGCACCGGCTGGCAGCTGCGCGCGGGCATCGACGTCGAGTCCAAGGCCTTCTGGTCTGCGATCTTCGGCCTCGTCATCCAGAAGACTGCCACCGGCGAAAGCTTCGGCTACTCCCTCGAGGAGGCGGTTGCCGTCATCTTCGCCACCCTCCAGATACCCGACGCCGTACTCAACAGCTCGATGGAATGAACTCTCTTCGAGCGTGATTCTCCGACAAGGACTTCGATGAATATCGTTCGCGTATTCGACAGCAACGTCACCAAGACCCCGGACAAACCCTTCCTGATCGCAGGCGGTCACGATCACACGTACTCCCAGGTTCAGGATGGAAGTCGCCGTGCCGCGGGCTATTTGCAGACGCTGGGCGTGCAGCCGGGTGACCGCGTCGCGCTGATGTGTTACAACACTCCGGGATTCGTGTACGCGATGCTCGGTGCCTGGCGCTTGGGCGCCGTCGTGGTCCCCATCAATCACAAGATGCAGACGCCCGAAGTTGCCTACGTGCTGGAGCACGCGAAGGTGTCGGTGTGCGTCTTCGACGGCGAGTTGTCGCCGGTTGTCGGTCGATTGGAGACGACAGCCAAACTGATCAGCACAGACTCTGTCGCAGACGGTTTCGACTTCTTCGACGACGCCATCACCCGCCAGGAGGGTGTTGACGGTATCGACATCGACGAGAACGATCCGGCTGAAATCCTCTACACCTCGGGGACTACCGGCTCGCCCAAGGGCTGCGTCCACAGCCACCGCAACGTCGTCGGTGTTGCCGTCACCGCGGCCCTCGCCGTGTCGACGACTCGGGACGAGCGACTGCTCATGGCCGTCCCGATCTGGCACGCTTCCCCGCTCAACAACTGGTTCATGTCCACGCTCTACATGGGCGGAACCGTCGTGCTGCTGCGCGAGTACCACCCCGTCAAATTCCTGGAAACTGTTCAGGAACAACGTATTACCCTTTGCTTCGGACCGCCGGTCATCTACACCACTGCACTCAACCTCGTGCCGAACTTTGCCGACTACAACCTCGGAAGCGTTCGTGCATGGTTGTACGGCGGCGGGCCGATCGGTGCGGATGTCGCGCGGCGGCTGGTGGAGTCGTACGGCACCACCGAATTCCGGCAGGTCTACGGCATGACCGAGACCGGGCCCGTGGGCACTGTGCTGTACCCCGAAGAGCAGTTGAGCAAGGCGGGGTCGATCGGGCGCGTCGCGCTGGCCGGCGTCGACCTGCGCCTGGTTGCCGACGACGGCACTGACACGGAGCCCGATCAGATCGGTGAGATCTGGCTGCGCGCCGACACCGTCATGCAGGGATACCTCGACGACCCCGCTGCCACGAAGGCTGCATTTGCCGACAGCGGTTGGTATCGCACCGGCGATCTGGCGCGCAAGGATGTGGACGGCTACCTCTTCATCGTCGACCGCGCGAAGGACATGATCATCACGGGCGGCGAGAACGTCTACTCCAAGGAGGTCGAGGACGTGATCTCCGGCCACCCGGACGTCGTCGACGTCGCCGTTGTCGGAAAACCCAACGAAGAATGGGGCGAGACCGTCGTCGCACACGTCGTCTGGCGTGAACCGGATGTCATCAGCGCCGACGACATCAAGGACTACCTCTCGGACAAGTTGGCGCGCTACAAGATTCCGCGTGAAGTGGTGTTCGCGACCATCCTTCCGCGCACACCGACCGGCAAGATCCAGAAGCACCTCATCCGCGCAGCGAGCTGAAAGGCCTGTCATGACTGATATTTCCGAGAACACCGTCACCCACCCGGCTCCGCATCGCACCCATGCAGTGCTCAACCAGTCGGTGCCGCGCACGGACGTCAACGAGTTCCTGCTCGATACGGTCCTGGCCGAAGGCGTCGCGCGCCACGACGCCGATTGGGCCACCAGTGAACTCACCGATATCGGTGAACTGGTCGGCAGTGCCGGGTTCCAGCACGACGCCGAGCTGGCCAACACCGTGATCCCCGAATTGAAGACCTTCGATCGCTGGGGAAACCGCATCGACGAGGTCGAATACCATCCGTCGTATCACCGGATCATCTCTGCTGCCGTTGCGCACGGTGCCCATACGTCTGCGTGGGCTGACCCGAAGCCGGGTGCCAACGTGGCACGGGCCGCGGCATTCATGCTTTTCTCCCAGGTCGAACCGGGCCACGCGTGCCCCATTTCCATGACGCACGCCGTGATCCCCTCGCTCGAGCTGCAACCGGACGTGGCCGCCATCTGGACGTCGCGAGCCCTATCGCGGAGTTACACCCCCGAATTGGACGCTCCCGGAAAGGCATCCGCGATCTTCGGAATGTCGATGACGGAGAAGCAGGGCGGCTCCGACGTGCGAGCCAACACGACCATCGCCAAGCCGGCCGGACGTGGCGGCCCGGGTGCGGACTACCTCCTCACCGGACACAAGTGGTTCTGCTCCGCGCCGATGTCCGACGCCTTCCTGGTTCTCGCTCAGGCCGAAGGTGCTGCCGGCGAGGGACTTTCCTGCTTCCTTCTCCCCCGCATCCTGCCCGACGGCACACGCAACGTCTTCCGTATCCAGCGTCTGAAGAACAAGCTGGGCAACAAGTCCAACGCGTCGTCCGAGATCGAACTCGACGGCACCGTCGGCACCATGATCGGTGAACCGGGACGCGGTGTGCGGACCATCATCGAAATGGTGTCCCAGACGCGACTCGACTGCATCCTTGGCAGCACGGCAGGTATGCGTCAGTCGGTGGCCGAAGCAGTGTGGCATGCACGGCACCGCAGCGCTTTCGGTGCCGTCCTGGCAGATCAGCCGGCCATGACGTCGGTGCTTGCCGACCTGGCTCTCGAATCCGAGGCCGCGACCATCACCGCTCTGCGATTGGCCCGTGCGCAGGACGAGGACGCGGACGAGCAGGAGAAGGCTTTCCGCCGACTCGCGACAGCTGTTGCGAAGTACTGGATCTGCAAGCGCGGTCCGCACCACTCCTACGAAGCGCTCGAATGCCTGGGCGGCAACGGCTACACGGAGGACTTCCCGCTCGCCCGTCGTTACCGTGAGCAGCCCGTCATGGCCGTGTGGGAGGGGTCGGGCAACGTCATCGCACTCGATGTCCTGCGCGCCATGACCCGTGAACCCGATTCCGTTGCCGCCTTCGACCACGAGGTCAACCTCGCTCGCGGCAACAACCCGGTCCTCGATCAGCACCTCGATCGGGTACGACGCCAACTCGGTGAGCTCGCCACGATGGCACCCGCCGACGCGCAGTTCCGCGCTCGGACCGTCGTCGAGGCTATGGCGTTGGCGCTGCAGGCGTCATTGATGGTTCGCCACTCCCCGGCCGCTTCGTCCGATGCGTTCATTGCCGCTCGCCTCGGCGCCGACCGTGGTCACGAGTACGGAACTCTGCCTGTGGGAACAGATTTCGCGGGAATTCTCGCGAGAGCCTAAGGCTGCTCCCTCAGTACCCTGGTGACGGTGTGTACTGCCGGCGTCGGATTGTTGGGTCGCCATGCCATCGCGATTTTCAGCGTGGGCGTGGCCCCGGCGATCGGCAGGTACACGACCCCGTCCATGGACAGATGCGCCGTCGACTCCACGACGACGGCGATCCCGACCCCCGCTCCGACCATGGCCAACAGGCTGTACGGATCGGGGGCTTCGTGTGCGATGGTGGGCGTGAAACCTGCTGTGGCGCAAACGGACAACGTTGCATCGCGCACCACCGAGCCGTGCTCGGCGGGATACATCACGAATCGTTCGGTTGCCAGGTCTTCCGGTGACACCGAGTCATGCGTACCGAGGTGATGCCTGGCCGGAACCGCGACCATCAAGGTTTCCTCCCGCACAGTGTGAGTCTCGAATCCGCGCGGAATGGGCAGGCCGACTATGCCCATGTCCAGTGCTCCGCGTCGGAGAGCGTCGAGCACCTCACCCGAGTACATCTGCGGCCGTAGTTCCAGTTCGATTCCCGGATGGGAGTCGGCTAAGGACCGTGTGAGGGCCGACAGGACGGTGTAGCCGCCTGTTCCGCCGAAACCCACTGTGACACGGCCCGTCTCGCCAGTCGACGCGGCCGATGCGATTTCTCTTACCACGGCGATCTGCGCTTCGATGATCCGTGCGGGCGTGACCAAGGCTTCGCCGGCGGCTGTCAGTTGCACTGATCTGGTGGTCCGGACGAACAGGTCGGTGCCCAGTTCACGCTCGAGAGCCCGAATGGTCTGGCTGAGCGGGGACTGCCCGATGTGGAGTCGCTCGGCGGCCCGGCCGAAATGAAGTTCGTCGGCGACTGCGAGAAACGCGCGCAGTTGACGCAGTTCCACGTCGCTCCTCCCGGGTTTCATTATGTGGTTCTCCCACATAAATAAGTCGAACTAAGTCTTGGACTCTACATGGATTTCGGACGATAGTGATTCACGCCTCACATTGCATCCCTTGGTGATGCCCGACGCGATAATCAGGGAGAACCGTGGATCAACACCCAGGTCAAGACACCAATCCGCCTGAATACAACACCAAACAGGCACGCAAGGCCGGAATCACGGCGTTTGTCGGAACGACCATCGAGTGGTTCGACTTCTACATCTACGGAACCGCATCCGCCTTGGTGCTCGGCCCGCTGTTCTTCCCTGATGCGTCGCCGGCGGTGGGAACACTCGCAGCCTTCGCGACTTTTGCCGTGGGATTCGTGGCGCGTCCGGTCGGCGGAGTGGTGTTCGGTCATTTCGGAGACAAGTTCGGTCGCAAGAACGCCGTGATCATCACCCTCGCGCTCATGGGGTTGGGAACCGTCGGTGTCGGCCTCCTCCCTACGTACTCCCAGATCGGGATCTGGGCACCGATACTGCTTGTGGCACTGCGTGTTCTCCAGGGCATTGCCATGGGCGGCGAATGGGGTGGCGCCGTATTGATCGCCACCGAGTTCGCTCCCCCGAAGAAAAAGGTGCTCTACGGCGCGTTTGCGCAGCAGGGTTCACCGGTCGGCAACCTGCTCGCGACGCTGGCCTTCCTCGGCCTGACGTTGATGTCGGATTCCGTGTTCGAGTCGTGGGGTTGGCGTCTGCCGTTCCTCGGATCCGCAGCTTTGGTGATCGTCGCTCTCTACATCCGGTTGCACATCTCCGAGACACCCGAGATGAAGAAGGCTGTTGCGGCACAGGAGCGTACACGGATGCCGCTGGTCGAAGTGTTGCGGTCGCATCCCGTCGAACTTGCTCTCGGCGTCGGCGCTGTGGTTGCCGGTGTTGCCATCACGTACGTCAAGACAACCTTTGCGCTCTCTTGGGCGACAACGGATCTCGGCTTCGAGCGTAGTGACTTCCTCCTCGTGATCACCGTGGCACTGGTAGCCCAGGCGCTCGTACAGCCTTTCGGTGCTGTGCTGGCCACGCGGATCGATCCGTCGAAAGCTGTCCGTTGGATGCTGCTTCCGGAGATCGTGCTCCTACCAATGATGTTCGTGCTGGTTCAGACGGGCTCCGTGCCCTTGGCGATTCTGGGGATGGTCCTCGCGACGGCGCCTCACGCAATGTATTACGCCGCGTTGGCCGGCATCCTGGCGCAGGTTTTCCCCACCAATGTTCGGTATACCGGCATCTCTCTGTCGTACCAATTGTCGACCGCCGTATTTGCCGGAACGGCCCCGATGGTCAGCCAGTATCTGCTGACGCGAACCAACTCGATCTGGCCGGTCGTAGCTCTAGGACTCGTGTATGTCGTTCTCTCCCTTGTCTGTATGACGGCTTTGTTGCGCAGAAGTGCGCTGCACGGGCAAGGGCTGGAGTCGACGAGCTCCTCGAACATGACTGATGCTTCCACCCTGAAAGGCGTTGACCACTGATGAACTTTGCACACACCGACCCCGCTCTGACAGCGGTAGTGGACAGATGGACCGCCGGGGCGGACCGAGAGACGTTGAACGGATTGCTCGACCGACTGGGCCGAGATGCCGCCGGCCGTTTGTCCGAGCTTGCCGACATCGCAGACAAGAACCCGCCGGTGCTGCAGCAATTCGACAAGGCCGGTGACCGCGTCGACCGGATTTCCTATCACCCGGCCTACCTGGAACTGTGCCGGGCGGCATACAACGAGTACGGCCTTTCCGCGATGTCGCATCGAAAAGGCTTGCACGGATGGGACTCCGTGCCCGCTCCACTCGCGAAGTACCTGGCGTCGTACATCTTCGTGCAGGCAGAGTTCGGGCTTGCTTGCCCGGTGTCGATGACCGATGCGGCTGCGCGGACCCTGCGTATGTTCGGTGATCCGGCCGTGTTCTCGCCCTGGATCGACGCGTTGACGTCGACGGACCCCGAGCAGGCGAAGACGGGTGCGATGTTCATGACCGAGATCCAGGCCGGCACCGATATCGCCTGCACCGAAACGCGTGCCGAACGCGACGGTGACGGATGGGTCCTCACCGGTAAGAAGTGGTTCGCCTCCAACCCTGACGCCGACGTGATCATCACCCTCGCACGATTCCCAGGCGGACAGGATGGTTCGACGCGTGGAGTCGGAATGTTCATGGTTCCCAAGACCTTGGAATCCGGCGAACGCAACAACCTCACGATCGATCGACTCAAGGACAAGCTTGGCACGCGTTCCATGCCGAGCGGCGAGGTGACGCTGAACCGCGCGCACGCACTCCAGGTCGGCGAACTCGATCGAGGATTCCGCCAGATGGCGGAGATGGTCAACACGTCGCGGCTGTCCAATGCGATGAGGTCGAGCGCTCTCATGCGCCGAGCAGTCCGCGAAGCCGTCGAACATTCGAAGAGCCGAGTCGTGTTCGGTAAGAAGCTCTTCGATCAGCCGTTGATGCGGGCGACTCTTCTTCCTCTTGCGCTCGATGCCGAAGCCTCGCTGGCTCTGGTCGCGTACAGCGCGCAGTGTCTTCAGGCTGCAGACGGCGGAGACGAACAGGCGCGAGCGCTGATCAGGGTGCTGACACCGATCGCCAAACATTTTGTCTGTAAACGTGCGCGGGTGGTCACCGGTGAAGCGATGGAGGTGCGCGGCGGCAACGGTTACATCGAGGAATGGGTGAACGCGCGACTCGTGCGAGACGCCCACCTCGGCTCGATCTGGGAGGGCTCGAGCAATGTCATCGCGCTGGACGTGCTTCGGTGCCTGCGCAAGTTCGGCTCGCATCGCACGGTCGCGGCAGCGATGACGGACGTCCTGTCCACTGTCGGACCTGACTGTGACGCCGGGGCCGGAGTTCTGTTGCAGCGCTGGGAGGAACTGGTCGAGGAGGGAGATCGTCTGATCGCCGGATCTGACGATGCCGCCCAGGCCGCCAGTGCAAAATATGCCGACGAGTTGGCTCGTGCCGTCATGGCGAGCCTGCTCTTCGATCTTGCGGATCACGGCATTCGAGAAGGTAACGGGTACCGGTCATTGCTGGTGGCTAATTCCTACCTGGCCGGTCTTGCCGGGAAGGTGCCGTCGGCTGCGCTCGGCAATCTCGACGTGATTACCGATGGCGGCGACGTCGAGCTGGATGATGCACGTGACGTCATAGCCGAGTTCCTCTCTGTGGCAGGAGTTCACCGGTGAATTCTCCCCAAGGACCCGCACCTCTCGCCGGTGTCCGCGTTCTCGATCTCTCGAAGATCCTTGCCGGACCGTACGCAACTATGTCGCTTGCCGATCTCGGAGCGGACGTCACCAAAATCGAGCACCCCGAGGGCGGCGACCCCACACGTTCGTGGGGGCCTCCCTTCGTCGGGGTCGATGCCGCCTACTATCTCGCGATCAACCGCGGCAAGAAGTCGGTGACGATCGACCTCAAGTCTGCCGAAGGACAGGAGATCATCCACCGCATGCTCGAAGAGACCGACGTGGTCGTGGAAAACTTCAAGCCGGGCAGTGGATTACAGAAGATCTTCGACTACCAGGCACTGTCCGAGCGATACCCACATCTGATCACCCTGCACATCTCTGCCTTCGGTGAAGAAGGGCCGTTGCGCGACGAACCGGGGTACGACATGATCGCGCAAGCCGCGGGTGGGCTCATGTCGCTCACCGGTGAACCGGGTGGCGCTCCGATGAAGTCCGGGTTTGCGTTGGGGGACTTGGGTGCAGCACTGTTCGGGCTGGTCGGGGTGCTGGCTGCATTGGTCGAGCGGGGCCGGACCGGGCGCGGACAGTACGTGACCACGTCGCTGTACGAGTGCCAACTCGCCATGCACGTAAACTGGGCCACCAGCTACTTCGCCACCGGTGAGCGCCCGACGGCGTTGGGCTCCGGTCACCCGAATCTTGCTCCCTACCAAGCATTTCCTGCCAGCGACGGGTACTTCGTCATCGCCGTCGGCAACGACTCGATGTGGGCGTCGCTGTGCGAGGCGATCGGTCGAGGCGAACTGGCGACCGATCCTCGTTTCGTCCACAACCGCGAGCGGGTGGAGAACCGCGAGAGTCTGGAACGAGAACTCACCAGCGCTTTCGCGTCCGGAACCGTCGAATACTGGTGCGCTCTGCTCGCCGAGCGCACCGTACCGGTTTCACCGATCCGGCATCTCGACGAGATCTACTCCGATCCACACACCGCTGCACTCGGCATGGTCGGAACCGTCGACCATCCGACGCTCGGATCGTTGAAGCAAGTAGCCTTTCCGGTCAACTTCTCCGGCCAGAGGCCACGTCTGACGTCGGCGCCGCCCGTTCTCGGCGCCGACAACGACGAAGTCCTTGGTACCGCTCAGGCCAGCCCGCTCAATGCAGGTGCCGTGTTGTCGTCGCGCCAGCCGATGGCCTCGACAAGCGTCGTCAGGTCGTAGTCAGGCCCGCTGACGCCGACGGTGAAGAGCGAGACACCGTCGGCGACCAGGTCGGCTGCATTTTCGAGCCCAGGCCACGGAACCGAGTGCTCTACTTCCAGCGGGTTCCGGCCCACGTCGGCGCAATGGTCGGAGAGGATGTCCGACTTGCGCAGGTGTGTCTCACGGTCGCCGAAGCTGTGCCAGACGTCGGCGTACTCGGCGACCAGGCGCAAGGTCTTCTTCTCACCGCCACCGCCGATGAGGACCGGGATGTTGCGCGTCGGCGGCGGGTTGCCCTTCGCCAGGCGGCCCGTGATGCGTGGGAGGTATTCGCCCAGCAGTTTCAGCCGTGAACCAGGAGTGCCGAAGTCGTAGCCGAACTGGTCGTAGTCCTTCTCGAACCAGCCGGCGCCGATGCCGAGGATCAGCCGTCCACCGCTGATGTGGTCGACGGTTCGCGCCATGTCGGCCAGCAGATCCGGATTGCGGTAGCCACCGCCGGTGACCAGGGCGCCGATCTCGACGCGTTCTGTCTGCTCGGCCCAGGCGCCGAGCATGGTCCAGCATTCGAAGTGGGCTCCGTCAGGATCGCCGGTCAACGGGTAGAAGTGGTCCCAGTTGAAGACGATGTCCACTCCAGCGTCCTCGGACCGCAAGACGGCGTCGCGTATCAACCCGTAATCGGGTGCGTGCTGGGGTTGGAGTTGAACACCGATGCGTACCGGACGAGTCATGCCACGCTCCTGACGAGAGGAATGGTTGTCTTCTCCCATCATGGCCGGGTGTGCGCGGTACCGCTACCGCCGCAGGGTCAGCGGAGCGATCACGCGCCGACAGCTTCGTGTACTCCCAACTCTTCGAGGAGTCGAGTCCGCAGCGCGGCGTATCCCGGCTGCGAGGGACTGCGCGGCTTCACGAACGACACGGTCTCGAGAGTGCTGACCCGGCCGTCCCGCAGCACCGCAATACGATCGGCCAACAGGATTGCCTCGTCGATGTCGTGAGTCACCAGAAGGACCGCGGGGCGATGTTTGCGGCACAGCTCCGCAACCAATGCCTGCATGCGGAGACGCGTGAGCGCATCGAGTGCAGCAAAGGGTTCGTCCAGCAGAAGAAGCCGCGGGTTACGCACCAGTGCTCGTGCCAGGGCCACGCGCTGGGCTTCACCACCGGACAGGGTCGTGGGCCAAGCGCGTTCACGCCCGGCGAGCGACACTTCTGCCAGCGCGGCCGCAGCCGCTTCACGGTTCTTCCGGGTGGAGCGTTGTCCGAGTATGACGTTGTCCTGGACTCGCTTCGACGCAATCAAACGAGGCTCTTGGAAGACGACGGTCCGGGCTTCCGGTGCACGGACCTCACCGGCATCGAAATCCTCCAGTCCGGCAAGGATCCGCAGAAAGGTCGTCTTGCCGCTACCACTGGCTCCGAGAAGTGCCACGAACTCCCCCGGTCTCACGTCGAGTGAGAAACCGTCCAGAATTGTCCGATCCCCGAAAGTCTTCACGACGTCGACAGCATGGACACCCGAATCCGTATGTCGGACGGTCATGCGCTATTCCCCCATTGCTTGTAGGGCATCAGGATTCGCTCGATACCCCGAACGAGGAGGTCGACCGACAACCCCCAGATTGCGTAGATTATGACGACGACCACGAGGACGTCGGTCTGGAAATATTGCTGCGCAGAAGTCATGAGAAATCCCAGACCCTTTGGTGCATTACTCAATTCGGCGACGATGAGTGCGAGAAGTGACACCGACAACGAGACTCTCAATCCGACGAGCACCGACGGAATCATCTCCGGCAGAATCACCTGGCGAATCAGCCCGAGACCGCGCAGTCCGAACACACGTCCGGCCTCGATGACCTTGCGGTCGACATTGCGGACTCCACTGTGAGTATTGATGTACAGCGGAAACAATGCTGCGGCCGCGATGATAATAATTTTGGGACGCTCGTCTATGCCGAACCACAGAATCAACAGCGGTGTGATCGCAAGAAACGGGATCGTGCGGAGCATCTGGAGCGTGGGGTCCAGAAGCTTGTCGGCGAGAGCGAACAATCCCGACGCAATACCGAGCGAGAGTCCGAGGGCGCCGCCGATGGCAAACCCGATGGCTACTCGCACAAGTGAGACCGAAAGATTCTCCCACAGAACACCAGTCGTCACGAGTTCGACAAACGCCGACCACACGGACCAGGGAGACGGGAAGACCTTTTCGTCGATTCGGCCCGTCGCTGATCCGAGTGCCCACACGGTGACCAATGCGACCGGAACACTCGCGCGAAGCGCAGTATCGGAGAGCCGGCTTCGTCGACGCTTGGCAGTGCGAGGCGCGATTCTGTCTGCATCCGAGCCCGCCGCTGCCGCTGCAGGTAACTGGGGTGCCTCGACGCTCACGAGACAGCCCAGGTCGTGACGTCGAATGCGTTGGGAGCCTTTCCGGACTTGACCAAGAAGTCGAGAGTCGAACGGACGGTGTTCAATCCGTCAGGGTCGACAGGCTCACTCTGAAAGTTCCAAAGCGTTGCTTCCTTGACAACGTCCACCGGTGATCCCGTTGCGTCGAAAACGAACTGTGCGTAGGCGTCGTGATCAGCATCGATCGCCTTGTCGCCTGCTTGAATGACTTCCCAAACAGCCTTGCCCAGATCGGGATTCGAGTTCAGCGTCTCTCGCGACGTCAGCGCCACGCTGGTCGCGAGGAGATCCGGATCGTCGACGCTGGCCTTGGACAGGACAGGAAAGTCGATTTGTTTCCTCCAGATGCCGGCTGTCGTGGCCGGAAGGGGCACGGCGTCGATGTCACCACGTTGCAGAGCGGGGAGTGCATCGGCAAAGAGCAGATTGACCAACTCCACCTTGTCCGCGACACCGGATCGTTCGAGGACCGCCCGGCCGTACTTGTCGAAGTTCGACCCGAACTGCAGTCCTACCTTCTTGCCTGCCAAGTCTTCGATCTTTGATACTCCGCCCTCACGGCCGAGGAACCAGATATCCGACGACGGTTTGTCGATCACGAGGGCGGGCACGTCGATTCCGCTGGCCTTGGCCTGAACCGCGGGGGTATCCCCGATCAATCCCACCTGCACGTCACCGGTCTGCAGCGCCTGCACCACAGGAGGGCCGTTGTTGAAGCCCACGAAGGCTTTGTACTCGAAGCCGTACTTCTCGAGGATGGGTTGCGCGAGGCCTTCGTGCACGGCGTACCCGAACGAGGTGGTGTCGGTAGGACTCTTGCCTGCAGCACCGTTCCAGGGCGCCCCGACCGTCAGTGGGACAAGATCTTTCGAACCGCTGTCGGAAGCCGCGGAGGTGGACGAGCATGCCGCTGTCGTTGCGAAAAGCGCAATCGTGAGTAGGGCTGTCAAGCCTTTGGCGCGAGATCGGGTTTTCATGGTGTTCTCCTGGCGTTCTGGGCGAGCTGGTGATAGTCGGCTGTGGATTGGGTCGGACGAGGGGACGATTTGCGCCATCCGACCCGTTCGCGGTACATCCCGAGCAGGTTCTGCCCGATCAGATGCTCCTCATCGCGTAGTTCGGAGTCCTGAGGCTCAGGAGTACGCGACGGTGAGACGAAGATGGCGTCGGCGGGGCAGTACGCCTCACACTGGAAACATGTCTGACAGTCCGAATGCCGTGCGATCGCGGGTGGTGAATCCGCTACGGCTTCGAAGACGTTCATCGGACAGATGCGGACACAGATGTCACACGTCGTGCACCGGTCGGTGCTGATCAACTCGATCATGATGCACTTCCCTGCTGAGCCAATGCACTGCCGACGCGGGGCAACTCGGTATCGGGGGCAACCCAGATGTCGTTCAAGCCGCCACTGAGCAAGCGATGGGTTTGGTCCACGTCGGTGGCGGGAAAGTCGATGCGAGTATGCATGCCGCGAGTTTCGGTCCGTACCAAGGCCGAACGAACCGCCCAGCGGCTCATCGCGAGCATCCCGGCCGCTTCGCGTTGCGCGATTGCCTCTGTTCCGGCGGTTGTGTGGTCGAGGTCGCGAGATGCGCTCTCCCAGAGACGATCAAGTCGAGTAGCCGAATCGATCAATCCGTCGTTGCTTCGGAACACGGACTTGTCGATCGGGAGCATCTCGGACTGAATGGCGCGAACAGAGCCGCGTACGTCGTCGAAACCTCGATCTCTCACACCGAGCGTTCCTGACGATCGAGTGTCGGATAGGTCTGTCGCTCTTCGGCTATCGGAGAAGGACGCGGCTGCTCGTCCCGCCCAGGTGCCGGTCGCAATGGCCCACGACAGGTTGGGGCCACCCGCTCCGGTGGCTGCGCCGACGATGCGATCCCGTGCGGCGATGTCTCCAGCGGCGTAGAGTCCGGAAACTCCGGTGGATGCGTCATGGTCGAGGATATGTATCCCACCGGTGCCTCGGACCGTTCCTTCTTGAACCCAGTCCATCGGGAAGCGCTCGTTGAACGGATCGACCCCCAACTTGTCCGTGACCATGAAGAAATTGGGCATGGCGGCTCGCAATGCCGGTTGCATTTCCTCGCCGAACTGTGTGAACTGTGCGGTGATCGTGCCCCTCAGCGATGCGCCGAGAAGCTCTGCGCGGCTTTGATGTAGGTCGTGATAGTGAATCGGTTCACCGAGATGATCCCAGTACGAGGCAGTGACGAAGAATCCGTTCTTGTCCATGCTGGTTCCGAACGGCACCATTCCGTAGAAATTGGAGAACTCCATGCTCGAGAGGTGCGCGCCCACCTCCGCGGCCATCAGATGCCCGTCTCCGGTATTGACGTCTCCGCCGAGGGAATGGCTCTTCCACGTCGTTCCGCCGGTTGCCAGGATCACCGCGCCGGCATCGACACGCCACGGCCGTTTCACTTGGCGCTGGTAACCCGTTGCACCGGACACCGTCCCACCGGCATCTACGAGAAGTTCTAGTGCCGGACTGTGATCGAGTACGAGTACACCGGACTTCTTCACCTTCCCCCGAAGGAATCGAAGGTAGTCCGGAGCTGCACCGGAGAACGATCGCTCACCGGGGCGGGCGCCGAAAAGTGTTCCGGAACCGCGCGGCTTCGTCCTGGGTTTGTAACCCCATTCGGGAATGAGAGCGGTTCGCGTCCAAGCCTCGTCGAGTACCGCTTCAGCCCAGATGCGATCGGTGATGTATCCACCGGAGCGTTCACGCTTCGAGATCTCCTCGTCGCGGCGCTCGGCCACTGGCGGCACGAGCCAATGGCCGACTCCCGCAGTAGCGGCGACTCCGCTGGCACCGACATAGCCTTTGTCCACCAACGTGACGGCCGCGCCGGATTCGGTGGCGGCGACGGCCGCCCACGTAGCGGCCGGACCCCCGCCGACGACGAGGACGTCAGTCGACACGAGAAGGTTTTCGACATCGTCAGTGACCACGTGCCCGCGAAAACGAGGGAGTGAGCGCGCCATGACAGCGCACCTCCGATCTGGAATGCGTTGGGAGAGAGAAGTACGAGATGTTCGCTCTAGCTACACGACGGTGAGAGGGAGGCCTCGAGGCGTTCGAGTCGGTCGGTGATCTTTGCCAATTCCGTGAGGATTCCGGCTTGCCCGGCCGGTGCGTACCGATTGGCGTGTGCAACGCCTACCTCGATCAACCCCAAGGCTTGATGGGTGGTTACTTGGAAGAAACCGAGCTGATCCAAGACTTCCGCCGCGTATCCCGTTGTCGCGTTGGCCAACGCCCACACAAGATTTGCTCCGTTGACGATGGAATTGCCGACGAGTTGCGCGTCGGTCACAGCCGCCTCGAGGATGGCTCTCGCCTCGGGGCCGAACGTCACGTCGTTGTCGTCGAGTGGGGTACCGTCGGGCACCACCAGGTCGAGAGTCTTCTGGACCGACGTCCGTGTCAGGCCGAGGTGGTCGAGGCCTCGCAATATCAGGTTCTCTTCCTCGTCTAGCAGCGCCTGCAACAAGTGTTCGGAATCGACTGTCCGTGAGCCCTTTCCAGCAGCCGCCGCGGGTGCCAGAGAAATTACCGACGCGAGATGTGGGCTGAAGGGTAGATCGGTGTCGATATGCTCGGTGATACGCACGGCAGAATCAGGAATTTCGCGATCGAGTGTTCCGCGGAGTGCCATCTGGCAGATTGCCGAGACAGGCAGTCCGCGTGCGCGTACAGCAGCAGCGAGGTCATCCGGGAGATAGATGTTGACCTTCGGCATCGATTCTTCCTCTTCTACCTGATCTCGACCGCTTGACCTGCACTGATGTGCATAACCCCATATAACCCCCACGGATGGTGACGGGCAATCGTCGGTGCCGTTGTTCCGGCAGGAAAGCCCAGTTCAGGGGTTTGGTTCAGGCTGGTCCGAATCTGGTCGCGTGCGCACGGTCTGCCCACAGCAGACAGGCGGGGCCCCGGTATCGCTTCGCCGGTAGGAATGGATTCATGACTACCGAAGCGCCCACAGATACCGGCTACCGTGACCTGTTGACAGACAGGCTTTTCCGACAGCGAACCATCCTACTCACCGGCGAGGTCAACGACGCCATGGCCGAACGTGTGTGTTCGGAACTGGTGCTCCTCGCCACCACCGACCCCAAGCGCGACGTCGTGCTCTACATCAATTCACCTGGCGGATCGGTGTTTGCCGGGCTGGCCATCTACGACACGATGAAGCTCATCCCCAACGACGTCGTGACGGTCGCGATGGGCTTCGCGGCCAGCATGGGCCAGGTGCTCCTCTGCTCCGGCACCCACGGCAAGCGAATCAGCCTGGCGCACAGCCGCATCATGATGCATCAACCTTCCGCAGGTATCGGTGGGACTGCGGTGGACATCGCGATCCAGGCCGAGAGCCTCGAACTGATGAAGCGCCAATCGCAGGAAATCCTTGCCGCCGAAACGGGCCGGACCGTCGAGGAGATCGAGACCGACAGCGATCGGGATCGCTGGTTCACCGCCGAACAGGCGCGCGAGTACGGAATCGTCGACCGCGTCGTGACGTCCTTCGCCGAGATAGCACCCCAAGCGACCTTCCCCAAGATCGGATTGTGACGTCATGTCCCAGTACACGATTCCCAGTGTCATCGAGCGAACACCAACGGGTGAGCGGTCTTTCGACATCTTCAGCAGGCTGCTCAACGAGCGCATCGTCTTTCTCGGCACGGAGATCGACGACGGCGTCGCCAATGTCGTGATGGCTCAGATGCTGCATCTGCAGGCCGATAACCCGGATCGCGAAATCGGTTTGTACATCAACTCTCCCGGCGGTTCCACCACGGCGATGCTCGCGATCTACGACACGATGCAGTTCTTGAAACCCACTATTTCCACGTACTGCATGGGGCAAGCGGCGTCGGCTGCTGCAGTGCTTCTCGCCGCTGGTACTCCCGGCCATCGGCATGTTCTCGCCCATTCGCGGGTGCTGCTGCACCAGCCGTCGACGCAAGGTAGTGGCACCATCTCGGACCTCGCGCTTCAAGCAGCCGAGATCCTGCGAATCCGGGAGCAGACCGAGGCGATTTTGAGTAAGCACACCGGTCAGAGCGTCGAGCGACTGCGTAAGGACACCGATCGAGACAGGATTTTCACCGCCGACGACGCGATCTCCTACGGATTGGCTGACACCCTCATCGAAGGGAATTGACCAGGCGCCATACTGACTAGGCCGCCATCAGGACGGGACCCGAGATCGGTGCGGGAGAGTGCCCGAAGGTGAGGGAGTTGAGCGCAACGATCCTGTTGCCCGCTCGGAACAGCAGATGCTCGAGCGGCATCCCGAGCGCTTCGCAGATTGCGCGCAGAATTTCCGACGACGGTTCCTTCTTGCCCCGTTCGATCTCGGAGAGGTATTGCTTCGACATCCCGACCTTGGCGGCTACGTCGTCGAGAGTTCGGTCCTGATCGCGTCGAACCTCCCGCAGGACTCGTCCGTAGGCTTCACGAATCAGTGGGGGTTTGCGCACGGCAACAGCTGGATCGGGATGTTCGGATCCATCCTCGACCAGGACTAATCTGCGCGGCGCATCCATAGGCCGAGTATTCCAGCCGACCGGTTCGGACGCCACCGGGTTCGCCGAGGGCTGACAACCCTCAACGTGTCCGGACACCACCGGCAAGGAACATCGCGCGAAGAACGAAGGCCGCCTCGGGTCCGATGATCTCGCCGACCAGGTTCGTATAGCGGTCGACGAACTCGGGCCCGTGGGAAGCCTCGTCGGAGGCGGGGTCGCCGAGGTGGTGCGCGAGTTCGTGCAAGACAACGAATTCGCGCAGTGCCCACCGGCCGTCACGGTCGTCCGGAACGGCGATGACATCGTTCGAGTAGTGGGCGGCAGCGTTGCCGGCTCGGGATCGCACGGACACCGAAACGGTTGCGCGAGGCCAGGTCTCCCGTACCCAGTTCAATCCGAGTAGCTGATCGCAGTACGTCTGTACCGACTCCACGGAGCCGAATTTGCGCTCGACCGGCAGCGTGAAGGTGGAACCCATGACCTCGACGCTCCGGAGTCCGCGCTCGTCGGCGCGATCGAACATGGTGCGTACCAACGTCTCTGCCTCGTAGACCGCACTGCGCTGGGTATCCCTCATGAGTCGATTTGCCCGCGCACCCCGCCGATCTCCGGCAGGTTACCCAGACGTGCGGCGCGTGCCGCCCGATCACCCGCTCGTCGAGCGTGCGAGGAATGCCCAGCACTCGCGCGGCCACCGCCCCGCCACGTCCCACGCGCTTTGGAGTTGGACGAGTAGTAATCCTTGAGCTCGATTTCCTTGTTACGCAGAACGAGTGCGGTTTCGGAAGACGACGCGCCAGATTCGGCGATCGCGGCCTTCTCCGTCTCCTGCTTCGTCTCGGCCAACCGAGCACCGATGCGGGACGCGTACGCCATCTGGAAGTTCAGCCGCGCCGTCACTCCGGCGACCGGCTTGCGGACCTGAGTGCTGACGCGGCGTCGTCCACGAGTTTCGACGACGGTCCGCACGGACGTTTCGCCGCGGTACGCCCCGGAGCGCACGTACGCGTCGGAGTCACGCACCATCTGGAAGAGCAGGCTCGAGTACAGGGCCTCGCACACGTCGATGTCCCCGGCGAAGCCGTAGGCGTAGATGACGGCCGACGTCTGAGCGATGTCGCACTGCACGTCGTTGGCAGCGGCGATCGCGATGAACAACTGGGCGTACGTTCGCAGTCCGCGCTTGCCCGGTTCGCCGATGGTGATGAGCCGTTGCGTGGGCGTCGCACGTTTTTCCGAGGACGCGGTGTGCGCACGCGCGACCGCCAGGTCGATGGCGGAACTGGTGGCCAACCGCTGCGCGGCGGCCATGAAGGCTTCGCCTTCGTGTGGATTGTCGGTGGACTCCGCTTGGCGAAGCAGCGCACCGATGCGGGTCAGCATCTTCTCCGAACTCACCGTGAAAGACTACGCTCGCGCGCCGACACGGACGTTTATGCTGCTAGCGCACACGCTCACCCTCAACTTGGATCGTCCGGCACGTTCCTGCCGGTAGAAGGGATCAACCCCGTCATGGCTTCAGTGACTTTCGAGAGCACCACCTGCCTGTTCCCCGGATCGAACACTCCGGCAGTGGACAAGCTCGACCTCGAGATCGAGGACGGCGAGTTCCTCGTCCTCGTCGGACCCTCCGGCTGCGGAAAGTCGACAACCCTGCGCATGCTCGCCGGGCTCGAAGACGTCCACAGCGGACGCATCCTCATCGGCGACCGAGACGTCACCGGTCAGGAGCCGAAAGAGCGCGACATCGCGATGGTCTTCCAGAACTACGCGCTGTACCCGCACATGTCGGTGGCCGAGAACATGGGTTTTGCGCTCAAGCTCGCCGGAACCAACAAGACGGAGATCCGCGCCCGCGTCGAAGAGGTCGCGAAGATGCTCGACCTCGAGCCGTACCTCGATCGCAAGCCCAAAGCGCTGTCCGGTGGTCAGCGTCAGCGAGTCGCGATGGGCCGCGCCATCGTCCGCCAGCCGCAGGTCTTCCTGATGGACGAGCCGCTCTCGAACCTCGACGCGAAACTCCGTGTGCAGACGCGTACGCAGATCGCTCAGCTGCAACGACGCCTCGCGACGACGATGGTCTACGTGACCCACGACCAGGTCGAGGCCATGACGATGGGTGACCGCGTCGCCGTCCTCGAAAAGGGAATCCTGCAGCAGTGCGCCTCGCCGCGCGAGCTCTACAACAAGCCCAAGAACGTCTTCGTCGCCGGCTTCATGGGTTCACCCGCGATGAACCTCTTCACCCTCCCGGTCGTCGACGGCGGCGTCGCATTCGGTGACGGGATCGTTCCGGTTCCGCGCGAGACGATGAACGGCGTCGTCGAAACCGAGGTTGTCCTGGGTATTCGCCCCGAGCACCTCGAGATCGCCGCCGAAGGCCTGCCGATGGAGGTCGACGTCGTCGAGGAACTCGGCTCGGACGCCTACGTCTACGGCCGGACCACGATCGGCGGACGGTTGCAGCAGATCGTCTCGCGTGGTGACTGGCGCAATCCGCCGCAGAAGGGCGAGCGCGTCAACCTGCGCGTCGACCCCGAGAAGGTGCACATTTTTGCCACCACCGACGGGCGTCGCCTGGGTTAGGTGGACCTGTCAAACGACACATGACCGATTCAGGTTCGGCGTAATACCCACAAGTACGGGTGTCTCGTGCCACAGTAGGGGCCGATGCCGGGAGCCGGCACTCATGGCGCATGCCGTGAGCAGGCTCTCGGTGACCGTCTATTTGTCATACACATACGGGGAGCGAATCCATGGTTCTGAACTCGAAGGCGATGCGCCGCGCTGCAATTGCAGCCACGGCAGCGTCCATGCTGGTACTGGCGGGCTGCTCGTCCGATTCGGACAAGGACAGCGGAACCAGCACGACGGCCGCATCCGGGGGATCGTCCTCGAGCGAAGGCCGCGGACCCATCACGATCGTCGAGGGGCAGGATGCCCTGAACGAGGCGCTCGAAAACATCATCACCGACTGGAATGCCGAGCATCCGGACGAGAAGGTGACGCTCAAGCCGCTGGCCAAGGAAGCCAACGCGCAGGTCGACGACATCACCCAGCGCATGCAGGCCAAGAGCGACGAGTACGACCTCATCGGTGTCGACGTCGTCAACACCGCCCAGTTCGCCGCAAACGGTTGGCTGCTGCCGCTCGAGGGTGACCTCGCGATCGACGAGTCCGGCCTCCTGCCGTCGACCGTCGCTTCGGGCACCTACAACGGCAAGCTCTACGCAGCGCCGAAGAACACCAACGCCGCGTTCCTGTACTACCGCAAGGACCTCGTTGAGAAGGCCCCCACCACGTGGGCCGAGCTCAAGGAAAACTGCCCGAAGGCTGTCGAAGCCGGCATCTCTTGCTACATCGGTCAGTTCAAGAACTACGAGGGCCTGACGGTGAACACCACCGAGATCACCAACGCCTTCGACGGCCCGTGGGTCGGCCCGGACGGACTCACCCCGGCCATCGACGACAAGACGAAGGCTGGCGTTCAGTCGATCGTCGACAACTTCGCCGACAACACCATCCCGCAGGAAGCACTGACCTACTCCGAGGGCGAGTCGCAGACCGCATTCGGCGACGGCAAGGCACTCTTCATGCGCACGTGGTCCGGCTTCTCGGTCGACGGTGAGAAGACCTCGGTTGCCGGCAAGTACGGCTACACCGTCCTTCCGGGTGTCGACGGACCGGGTGCTTCGACGGTCGGTGGCTACAACGTCGGCATCAGCGCGTACTCGGACGCACCGGCAACGGCTCGTGACTTCCTCGAGTTCATGCAGACCAAGAAGTCGCAGACGTACTTCACCGAGGTCGGCGGCGCACCCGTCCTCTCGGCTGTCTACGACGACCCGGCCGTGCTCGCTCAGTTCCCGTACTTCGCGACCTTGAAGGAAGCACTCGCTACCGCTCAGCCGCGTCCCGTCACGCCGTACTACACGCAGGTGTCGAAGTCGATCTCCGACAACACCTACGCTGCTATTCGCGGCGAGAAGACCGTCGAGCAGGCTTTGGCGGACACCAAGGCCGGCATCGAAACCGCCGGTAACTGATCTACCAGGAGCAATAAGCAATGGCAGAACCGCAGGATCCTTCCGCGGCTGTGCCTACCAACCCCACGGTCGGGGCCGGTTCAACCGGTCCCGACCGTTCGGGCGTTGGTGGGAGACACCGTGCACCGGAACCGCTAGAAGAGCCGTCGGCATCCGAGGCAGCAGGGATTTCCCTGACCAAGGTTCTGCCTGACCTTGCAGCTACTCCACCCCCACCGACCTCGCCCCCGCCTGCGTCGGCCGACAAGCCGAAGAAGCGTCGACGAGTTCCCGTGTGGGCGTTCGTCGCACCGTCGCTGATCGTTCTCGCCGTCATCATTCTGTATCCGCTCGGACGAGCGATCTGGATGTCGATGCACAGCGACGGCAAGAAGCTCGACCCCGAGACCGGCATGTTCGTCACCGGTCAGTTCACGTGGTTCGACAACTACAAGAACTGGATCACCCAGTCCTGCAACACCGCCAACGGCTCGATTCCCTGCCCGCCCGGCACACTCGGATCGCAGTTCTGGCAGTCGATCGGAAATACGTTCGGCTTCACCGTCGTCACCGTCCTGCTCGAGACGGTGATCGGTCTGTCGATGGCGCTGATCATGGCCAAGACGTTCCGCGGACGCGGTTTGCTCCGCGCCTCCGTGCTGATTCCCTGGGCCATCCCCACCGCCGTCACCGCGAAGCTCTGGTTCTTCATCTTCGCCAACGACGGCATCGCCAACAAGATTCTCGGCACCAACATCCTGTGGACGGCCGATCCCTGGCCGGCACGATTCGCGATCGTCGTCGCCGACGTCTGGAAGACGGCGCCGTTCATGGCGTTGCTGATCCTCGCGGGTCTGCAGATGATTCCCGCCGACGTCTACGAGGCCGCCAAGGTCGACGGTGCGACGGCGTGGCAGCGTTTCCGCATGATCACGCTTCCGCTGGTCAAGCCAGCACTCATGGTGGCGGTGCTCTTCCGCACGATGGACGCGCTGCGGATGTACGACCTGCCCGCGATCATGATGGGATCCAATCCCGCCACGTCCACCATCTCGGTTCTGGTGGTCGATCAGATGCGCGTCGGCGCCAATTCGGCGTCGGCACTGTCCACCATCACGTTCCTCATCATCTTCGCCGTGGCCTTCATCCTGGTCCGATTCCTCGGAGCCAATGCGGTCAGCACGCAGGAAAAGCAGCGGAAGGGGGAGCCGGTATGAACAAGGCACTACGCGGCAAGATCGGCACCTACATCGGCGTCGTACTGATCATCGTGTGGGGACTCGCTCCCTGCTACTGGATGATCGTGACGGCGTTGCGCGATCCGGCTGACACGTTCTCGACGTCGCTGTGGCCCACCAATCTCACGCTCTCAAACTTCACCGCGGCGCTCGATCCCGACGCCAAGGTGAACTTCACCCGTGCACTGATGAACAGCCTCGTCATCGCGGGTGCGACCACGCTGATCGCCTTGGTCATCGGCGTGTTCACGGCGTACGCGCTCTCGCGTTTCGATTTCCGTGGCAAATACTTCGTCACCGGAATCATCCTCGGCGCGTCCATGTTTCCGGTCGTCGCCCTCGTGACCCCGCTGTTCCAGTTGTTCACCGACATCGGCTGGATCGGCAGCTACAAAGCGTTGATCATCCCGAACATCTCGTTCGTGCTGCCGCTGACGGTCTACACGCTGACGTCGTTCTTCTCCGAACTCCCGTGGGAACTCGAAGAGGCGGCGCGTATCGACGGCGCAACCCGTGGCCAGGCCTTCCGGCTGATCATGCTGCCGCTCGCCGCGCCGGCACTGTTCACCACCGCGATCCTGGCTTTCATCGCAACGGTCAACGAGTACCTGCTCTCGCTCCAACTCTCGAGTGACAAGACCGCACCCGTCACCGTGGCGATGGCCAAGTTCTCCGGAACGGACCCATTCGTCACGCCGTACACCTCGATCATGGCCGGCGGCACCCTCGTGATGGTCCCGCTGGTCATCATGGTTCTCATCTTCCAGCGACGCATCATCGCCGGTCTGACCGCAGGCGGCGTCAAGTCGTGATGCGCGCCTGCGCGCGGTTCACATGAGGCGGGCTTCGCGCGCCCAGCGCATGGAGCTGATCGCCGGCTTCATCTCGGTCTTCGCCCTCATGGCGTTGATCGGCGCTGTGGTCGCGATCGCCAAGGGTGACCCCGGCGTGATGCCGTCTTTGGTGCTGCTCGGTTGCGTCGTCGCTCTCGGGCTGGCGTTCCGCGGATACCGGAACGCGGTCCGAGCAGAACGTCGCGAGTAGCCAGCCCGGTAGGGTGACATTTCGGTATCGCAGTTGCCGGGAGTTATCTGATCGAGATATCACCCTGGTGGAATGGTGCCGGTAAGTCCGGATCCACGACCGGGAGTGTTGAGTGAGTCCATCGAACAGATCGAGTGCGACGGGTGGCGATCAGTCGTCGGCTCGATCGGGCAAGTCGGCTAATTCGCCCCGGTCAAGCAAGTCGGCCAAGCCCGCGAAGAAGCAGCGCTCGAAGTGGCGGTACGTCCGGCGGACCATCTACGTTCTCGTGCTCTTGATGATCATCGTGCCTGCGTCGGTTTTTGCTGTCGCGTACAGCCGGACCGACGTCCCGCGCCCCTCTGACATGCAGACCAATCAGGTGTCCACCATTTACATGGCCGACGGCACGACCGTACTGGGCAAAGTGGTGCCGGCGGAAGGAAACCGGACCGAGGTCGCGTTGTCGGCCATCCCGATTCACGTCCGCGATTCGGTGCTCTCGGCGGAGGATCGCAATTTCTACACCAACCCCGGGTTCTCGATCTCCGGATTTGCTCGCGCTGCCCGCGACAACGTGATGGGCAAGGAAAGCGCCGGCGGTGGCTCGACGATCACACAGCAATACGTGAAGAACGTGTTGGTGGGCGACAAGCGCAGTATCGACCGGAAGCTGCGTGAGCTCGTCATCTCCGCGAAGATGGCGCGCGAGTGGTCCAAGGACGACATCCTTGCCGCGTATCTCAACACCATCTACTTCGGCCGCGGTGCGTACGGCATCGCCGCCGCGTCAAACGCGTACTTCGACAAGCCGGTCAGTGAGCTGAGCGTCGAGGAAGGCGCTGTTCTTGCCTCCGTCATCCAGAGCCCCTCGTTCCTGGACCCCGAGACCAATCTGTCCGCGCTGCAAGCACGCTGGGACTACGTTCTCAACGGCATGGTCGAACTGGGCAGCCTGACCAAGACGGATCGCGACGCGATGCAGTTCCCGGCCGTCGCCCCCGCCAATCGGCCGACCGATCTGAACCAGGCGCCCGGACCCGAAGGTCACATCAAGACCCAGGTACTCAAGGAACTGGCCGAGGCCGGTATCAGCGATCAGACGTTGAACACTGCCGGTCTGCAGATCACGACGACCATCGACCCGGTTGCGCAGGAAGCTGCGCTGAACGCCGTCAGGCGGAATCTCGAGGGCGAGCCGGAAGACCTGCGGACCGCAGTAGTGTCCATCGACCCCAAGACCGGTGGCGTCGACGCCTATTACGGCGGTGACGACGGAGCCGGCTTCGACTACGCCCAGGCGCCGCTGCAGACCGGTTCCGCGTTCAAGGTTTTCGGTCTGGTCGCAGCATTGATGGAAGACATTCCGCTGTCCGCGCGGTTCGACAGTTCACCGCTCACGATCAACGGTGTGACGATCGGAAACGTCGGCGGCGAATCCTGTGGCCGCTGCACCATTGCCGAGGCACTCAAGCGCTCGCTGAACACCAGCTTCTACCGGTTGATGCTCTCGATGGAGAACGGTCCCCAGAAGATCGCCGACGCCGCTCACCTGGCCGGACTACCCGAACACATTCCCGGACTCGACTACCCGACGCTCACGCAAGAGGGTGGTCCGCCGGAGAACGGAATCGTGCTCGGCCAGTATCAGTCTCGCGTCATCGACATGGCGTCCGCGTATGCGACGCTCGCCAACTCAGGCGTGTACCAGCAGCCGCACTTCATCCAGAAGGTCGTGACGGCTGAAGGTGAAGTCCTGCTCGATCGCCCGGTGTCTCCCGGTGAGCGTCGTCTCGATGCGGCCGTCGCGGACAACGTCACGCAGGCGATGATGCCGATTGCGTCGTACTCGAACGGTCACGCGCTTGCCGGTGGACGCCCGTCTGCCGCCAAGACCGGTACCGCGCAGCTCGGTGACACGGGCCAGAACAAGGATGCGTGGATGGTCGGGTACACGCCGTCGCTGTCCACTGCGGTGTGGATCGGAACTTCCGACGCGCAAGCCATCACCAACTCCTACGGTGGTTTGATCTACGGCTCCGGAGTGCCTGCCGATATTTGGAAGAGCACGATGGACGGCGCGCTGAAGGGTTCCGACTGGGAGAGCTTCCCGTGGCCGGACCCCATCGGTGGTCAGGCTGGTGTTCCCGCCAACTCCGGCGTGACCTCGGGTGACGGGACGGGCACACCCACGACGGGCGCGGCCGCTCCCCCGGCGCCCATCGAGATTCCGGGCTTACCCCCGATCGAAGTGCCGCCGCTCCCCCAGTTGCCGCGTCAGATCGAGATCCTGCCTGGCATCGTCATTCCGCTACCGGGCTGACAAGCAGCGCTCGATTTTCCGGCTCTCAGGCCTGATCGTCGAAGAGGCCGAGCTGGGTCGGCGCTGCATCCTTGGCGGGAAGTACGACGACGCGCAGTCCGCGCCTGAGGTTGCGGATCGCGTGCGTCCACGCGCGCTTCTCGCCCGCACACAGGTCGGTGTCGTCGTCCTTGCGCCGGATGGACTCGGTCAACGCCTCGTGCCACGCCGTCTCCTGCTCCTGACTGATCCGCAGGTAGTCGAGAATGGTGTCGCGGTCGTGCTCACAGATCACGGCCACCTCTTCGGCGCTGAGCTCACCCGTTCCGTCCGCGTCGAGTTCGAGGAGCGCCATGAGAGCCGGCGGAAATTCGTGGCACTCGTGTGATTCGTATTCGGCACCGGGATCTTCGTGCTCGGAGGCCATACCGTCGTTGAAGGCAGTGTCTCCGGTTGCGCGGATAGGTTGCCCGCCCAGTTCTTCGGCGAGTTCGTCCGAAGCTTCGGCCAATTCGGCGAACGAGCGCAGAGCCCGGAGGAGGTGCTCGGCGACGAAGGGTGCACCGTCCACGCGGACCACGCCGAGCACACTCTGCTCGACGAGAATGAGCTTGATGGTCGGCCACTGCCGATTGAGCTGTGCAAGAACAACAGCAGCGTTGTCGAGGTTCTCGACCGAATGCACGACCCGCGAGAACACCTCCACGTACTCGTCGTCTTCGAGGACGCGCACATAGGTGACCTGCTCACCGCGGACCAACGGGATGTCGCCGTCGTCGTCACGCTTGGGCGGGTGACCGAGAAGGCGCTCGACGGCCCCGTCGACCAGGATCCGCAGCATGTCGCCCGAACCCGAGGGTGCGTGCGACGGCGTCGTGGCGAACGCAGGCGTCGACTCGCGTCCGCTGGTGCTGGCACGTAGGAACGACGGGTGCGCAATGCTCCACATCTCGCGGAAGACGCGCAGCACCTTCGTCACCAATTCCTCGGGATGAGCGCGGTCGACGTCGATGTAGAAGGACATGGACCCGTTGCCCTCGGGCTCGTGCTCGCACAGGTCGGGAGCGTTGAAACCCATGTCGAGCAGTGCTGAATGGTCTTCCGGTTCGAGCATCCGCAGGGGATGCAGAAACCTGTTGGACGGAACTTCGCAGCGCACGGAGGTCTGGTTCCATGCGAAGAACTGGATGCACGCGGGTGCGTCGGCCAGCTCGTCCATGCTGTCGTAATGCGACTCCACCACGAGGGTGTCATCGTCCTCCATCACGGAGATGTAGCGAGCGAGATGAGTCTCGAAAGTAGTCCAGGCACTCAGGATTTCCAGATCGAAAGTATTGTCCGACATCGTCGCTCCTCTGGTCCGGGGGCGCATGGGGCCCTACCGACGACTCGCCGAAACCCCTGCTTTTCAAACCCCGCCTACGACGTTAGTCGTGGGGTCCGACAGTGCAGATGTTTGTACGGGCAAGGCGTGACCGTGTTCCTAGTCAGGGAATTAACTTCCGAGCCTGCAGATTGGCGAAGATGTCCAGGAACATCGCTTCGGTGTCGACGTGGCGATGGAATCCGAACCGCCGAGCTTTGGATCCGTCGGCGAAAAAGTCGTAGTCCCATCCGAATACGAAGTCACCGAACCCCCAGGACGAGACATCGGAATACGGGGTCCGAGCAAGCTGATGCTCCTCGACGAGTTCATCCCAGACCGATTCCTTGTCTGCCATTGCGACATCGAGGGACATCGGGAGCGGAGGTGCGACGTCCATGTCGAAGAATGCGGCGATCTTCGGCCACATCTCCTGCCAGCGAAACAGGTCGCCGTTGTTGATGTTGAATGCCTGATTTGCGCACTCGGGGTTGGTAGCGGCCCAGACCGTCGCTTCGGCGAGGAGTCCGGCGTCGGTCATTTCGATCAAGCTGGTGTACGCGCCGGGTTTGCCGGGGAATCGGAGTGGGACACCCAATCTCTTCGAGATGGTTGCGTAGACGGCGACGACCATCGCGAGGTTCATCGGGTTACCCAATGCGAATCCGGAGACGACGGAGGGTCTGATCGCCGACCACGTCCATGCCTTGCCGAGCTGCCTGCGTTCGAGGAACTGCTGTTGGTCGACGTTGAACTCGGGTGGCATGTGCGGGGGATCGCTCTCGCGGGCCGGAGTTTTGAACGGCCCGAGATGTGCCCCGTAAACCTTGTAACCCTGCATCAGGCTGACGTGCTCGAGTCCGCCCGCAACGGGCTCGATGGCGTCGAGAGTGTTGACCAGCATCGCCAAGTTGGGCGGAACCAGCTCGGCCCACGTCGGGCGGTCTTGATAAGCGGCGTAGAAGACGTGGGTGACGCCGTCCAGTCCGCTCAATGCTGCCGCGGTCTGTGAAGGATCGAGCAGGTCGACTGCGATGTGTTTGACCCGGTCGGTATCCGTACCGCCTCGCCGCGATAGTCCGACGATCTTCCATTCGCCGGTCGACTCGAGGTGATCGATCAAGTTCCCACCGATCACGCCTCGGGCTCCGACCACGAGTGCCACTTTGTCGTGCTGCACCATTTCAGCCTCCCATTGGTATATCGCGATGTTGCGATATAGGGAGTGAACCACACATATCGGCATTTCGCGATCTAGCGGTATGCTGACGAGCATGGAAGACACAGCAACCGAGTGGGAAACGGCCTTCAAGGCGCTGGCCAACCCGATGCGTGTGCAAATCCTGCAGTGGTTGAAAGACCCGGGAAGCTTTCCACCTCAGCTCGAGCCTGCCGAGGAGGTCGGAGTGTGCCTCAAGCACATTCAGGCGAGGGCGAAGGTGTCGCAATCGACGGCGTCGCAGTACATGGCCGCACTCCAGGCTGCGGATCTGGTGACCACCACACGAATCGGCCAGTGGAGGCACTACAAACGAAACGAGCAGCAGATCGAGAAGCTTGCTGCATTCATCAGGCAGGGTTTGTAGATACCGGCACCTGACCGATCACTCGGGGCTGCAGACGTTGTGGCAAAACCTCACATCGCCGGAGCCGTCGGTATGTGCATTGTGGTCGTTTCTCGGCTTGCTCGTTGTCCTTACGCTCGGCAGAGGGTACTGGCAAGGAGAGGCGTGCGATGAGTCGTGAGAGCTGGGTGGGCCGTGATGCCCGATCCATCGCCGAGGCCGTGCGGTCGGGTCAGGTGTCGGCGCGGACCGTCGTCGAAGAACATCTCGCACGGGTCGAGGAATGCAATGGCGAACTCAACGCACTGGTCACCGTGTGCGCCGAGGAGGCTCGCACGGCCGCGGATGCCCTGGACGAACGACGCCTGCTCGGTGAGACACTCGGCCCCCTTGCCGGGGTTCCGTTCACGGTCAAGGACCTGATCGCCACTGCCGGCGTGCGCACCACTGCCGGTTCTCGCACTCTGGCGGACAACGTGCCGACCGTCGACGCCCCGGCCGTCGCGGCATTCAAGGCTGCCGGTGCGATTCTGATCGGCAAGACCAACACCCCGGAATTCGGCGCGTGCGGCCTGACTCGAAACGAACTGTTCGGAACCACGGCCAGCCCGGTGCGACCGGACGGCGTCGTCCGGTCCCCCGGCGGATCGAGTGGCGGCGAGTCCGCGTCGGTTGCTGCCGGAATGAGCGTGCTCGGACTCGGTACCGATTTTGGTGGTTCGGTGCGTTGGCCCGCCCACTGCACCGGCCTCACTTCGGTTCGCCCGACGCTCGGACGTGTCGATCCGGAAGGTCAGTATCCAGGCGTGCTTTCGGATGGACGGTTGCTCGCCAACCCTGTGGCGATGCACGGCACGATCCAGACCATCGGCCCAGTGGCCCGCAACCTCGGGGATGCGACGCTTGCGCTGCGCGTTCTGTCGATGCCGCATCTCGCGTGGACCGAGCCTGATTCGGTCGACGTCGACGACCTCGACATCCGCTGGGCCCCCGGCGAGGGAACGATGCCCGTCGACGAAGAAATCCTGGCGGCGGTTCGGACGGTGGCGATCAGCCTGGACGCGAGCGAGTACGACGGCCTGGCTCTGCCCCGGGCCAACGCGCTTTTCGGTGCGTTGCGATCGGTCGAGACTCACGCGGACATCCACGCTCTCACCGAAGGTTCAGCGCACGCTTTCGACGCGGACATCACCGCCATGCTTGCGGCAGGCCGTGATCGGAGCTCCGCCGAGGTGGAAGCGCTGTGGGCGGATCGCGCGGTGTTGATCAGCGAATTCCTCGGCGAGATGGGAGACGTTCTGCTTCTGCCGGTTGCGTCGGTGCTCGCTCCGCCGCTCGGTGTGGAGAGCTTCGAGGTGGGTGGTCGCGAACTCACCTGGATGGACGCGCTCGCGAGTTGCCGGGCGATCAGTGTGCTCGGCCTCCCGTCGGTCGTTGTTCCGGTAGGGCTCTCCCCCAACGGGTTACCGATCGGGGTGCAGGTGGTGGCGAGACCGTTCCGCGAGCACGTTGCGCTGTCCGTGGCAGCGCGAATCACGTCGAAGGCGCAAGCTCTAGTCTGACTTCCATTTTTCGGTTTCGGCCGCGAAACGTGTTGCGTACGAGTCGGCCAGATCGTGAAGCGTGGTGACGCAGTCACCGTAGTACGTCGGTGCGTGCATGGTGGCCAGAATCCGCGGCTCGAGGTCGGCCAGGGCACGGATCGTGGGTTCGAGATCCGGGGTGAGGCAGGTGGCGTGGCCCAAGTCCTCGGCTTCCAAAGCGGGGCCGACGATTTCGTGCTCGGTGG
>NZ_JBHTSW010000045.1:0-49622 GCF_042794945.1 Rhodococcus sp. NPDC056506
GTCTCCGGACTCCTCAACCACTCACGGGGCCGCAGGCCCTTTCCCATCGTGGGCGTCAAATAGTGGACGTCCGTACAGGAGGAAATACCAATGCTCATTTCTCAGCGACCCACGCTGACCGAAGAGGTCATCGCTGATAACCGCTCGAAGTTCGTCATCGAGCCCCTGGAGCCAGGTTTCGGGTACACGCTCGGCAATTCGCTGCGCCGCACGCTGCTCTCGTCGATCCCCGGCGCTGCTGTCACCAGCATCCGTATCGACGGCGTTCTCCACGAGTTCACCACCGTCCCGGGCGTGAAGGAAGATGTCACCGACATCATCCTGAACCTCAAGGGCCTCGTCGTGAACTCCGAAGAGGACGAGCCGGTCACCATGTACGTCCGCAAGCAGGGCCCCGGCGCTGTTACCGCAGGCGACATCGTGCCCCCGGCAGGCGTCACCGTGAACAACCCTGATCTGCACATCGCCACCCTGAACGACAAGGGAAAGCTGGAGATCGAGCTCGTTGTCGAGCGCGGTCGCGGCTATGTCCCCGCCGTCCAGAACAAGGCGTCCGGCGCAGAGATCGGCCGTATCCCGGTCGACTCGATCTACTCGCCGGTGCTCAAGGTCACCTACAAGGTGGAGGCCACTCGCGTCGAACAGCGCACCGACTTCGATCGGCTCGTTCTCGACGTGGAAACGAAGAACTCCATCACCGCACGGGACGCGCTCGCTTCTGCGGGCAAGACCCTGGTTGAGCTCTTCGGCCTGGCCCGTGAGCTGAACGTCGAAGCAGAAGGAATCGAGATCGGACCCTCGCCCGCCGAGGCCGATCACATCGCTTCCTTCGGACTCCCCATCGAGGATCTGGACCTCACGGTCCGCTCCTACAACTGCCTCAAGCGCGAAGGTGTTCACACCGTCGGTGAGCTTGTCGGCCGTACCGAGTCCGATCTGCTCGACATCCGCAACTTCGGACAGAAGTCCATCGACGAGGTCAAGGTCAAGCTGCATTCGCTCGGCCTGTCCCTCAAGGACAGCCCCGCATCCTTCGATCCCACCACCGTTGCCGGCTACGACGCCGCCACCGGAACGTGGAGTGACACTGATGCCGGTTCCTTCGGCGATGCCGAGGGTACCGAGGACTACGCCGAGACCGAACAGCTGTAGCAGCTCAGGTCCTTTACTAGGAGATCATCATGCCCAAGCCCAAGAAGGGTGCCCGCTTCGGCGGGTCGGCTTCCCACCAGAAGGCGATTTTCGCCAATCTGGCTACCGCGCTCTTCGAGCACGGTCGCATCACCACCACCGAGTCCAAGGCCAAGGCACTGCGCCCCTACGCCGAGAAGCTCGTCACGCACGCAAAGGCCGGCACGCTGGCTCACCGTCGTGAGGTGCTGAAGGTCATCCGTAACAAGGATGTCGTTCACACCCTGTTCGCCGAGATCGGCCCGTTCTACGCGGACCGTAACGGTGGATACACCCGCATCATCAAGACGATCCCCCGCAAGGGTGATAACGCTCCGATGGCAATCATCGAGCTCGTCAAGGAAAAGACCGTCACCTCCGAGGCTGATCGCGCTCGTCGCGTCAAGTCCTCGCAGGAAGCTCCCGCCGCAGAGAACGTCGTCGAGGCCGTAGAGGCCGACGCGACCGAGGCTGAGGTCGAGAACGCTGACGCAGTCGTCGAGGCCATCGAGGACGAGACCGCAACTGCGGCCGACGCTCCCGAGGCCGAAGAGGCCAAGAAGGACTAGTCTCCCTTGGTTTCGGCACACGCTGAATCGAACGAGCCCGCCGCCCCCACCGGGGACGGCGGGCTCGTTCGATTGCGGCTCGACATCTCCTATGACGGCACCGATTTCTCGGGTTGGGCCCGTCAGACCGACCTGCGCACCGTGTGCGGCGAGATCGAAGACAAGTTGGGAACGGTGCTACGGCAACCGGTTCAGCTCACTGTTGCCGGTCGAACGGACGCCGGTGTCCACGCAACCGGGCAGGTAGCGCACGTCGACGTCCCGGGCGAGTTGCTCCCGGACGACCCTTCGCGACTTGTGCGCAGGCTCGCACGATTCTTGCCCAAGGACGTTCGGGTCAAACAGATCTCGGTGGTTCCCGGTGAGTTCGACGCGCGATTCTCGGCGATGCGACGCTATTACGAGTACCGGGTGACCAACGCGGCATTCGGCGTGGAGCCCCTGCGCGCACGCGATACCGTGTCGTACCCCAAACCACTCGATCTCGGCGCGATGCAGGAAGCGTCGAATCGGCTTCTCGGCCTTCACAACTTCGCGGCATTCTGCAAGCGTCGAGAAGGTGCCACAACGGTGCGAGAGCTGCAACGATTCGACTGGGCACAAGAGGGCACGGTATTCACGGCTTACGTGAATGCGGACGCATTCTGCTGGTCGATGGTTCGCAGTCTCGTCGGCGCAGTCCTCTCCGTCGGTGAGGGACGGCGCACCGCCGACTGGCTGGCAGGTTTGCTCGACGAAACTTCGCGGTCCAGTTCCATCCTCGTTGCGCCGGCGCACGGACTTTCGTTGGTCCGCGTGGACTACCCCGACTACTCCGAACTGGCTGCCCGCAACGCGATTACCCGTGAGACCCGCGAGATTCCGCCTTCGGGTGGATGCTGCGGCGACTGATCGACTGCATACAAAATGCCCTCCCACTCTGGTGTGGGAGGGCATTCGTATCGGGCGGCTATCCCGCCAGTTGGCGCGCGATGACCAGCCGCTGAATCTGGTTGGTGCCCTCGAAGATCTGCGTGATCTTGGCCTCGCGCATGTAGCGCTCGACGGGGAAGTCCTGGGTGTATCCGTACCCACCGAATACTTGAACGGCGTCGGTGGTGACCTTCATTGCCGCGTCGGTGGCAACAAGCTTTGCGACGCTGGCATTGCGCGAATACGGCACTCCGGCGTCGCGGCGGCGGGCAGCATCGAGGTAGGTGGCACGAGCGGAGTCAACTGCGGCAGCCATATCGGCGAGCACGAATCCGAGTCCCTGGTGATCGATGATCCGTTTGCCGAATGCCTTGCGCTCCTTCGCGTAAGCGACCGCGTCGTCGAGCGCGCCCTGGGCGATTCCGACGGCAACAGCAGCGATTCCGAGTCGACCGGAGTCGAGCGCGCTGAAGGCGATCGGGAGCCCCTGTCCGCGCTGACCGATCAATCGCTCGTCAGGAATGAAGGCGTCGTCGTAGTTCGCGGAGGCAGTGGGGACTGCGCGTAGCCCCATCTTCTCTTCTGGTTTACCGAAGCTGAGGCCCTCGGTGTCCTTGTCCACCAGGAGGCAGGAGACCCCGCGTGAGCCGTCGTCGCTGGTGCGGGCGAAGAGGTTGTAGAAGTCCGCCTTGCCGCCGTTGGTGATCCAGGCTTTCGAGCCGTTGACGCGGTAACCGCCTTCGGTGGGCGTCGCCTTGCACGACAACGCGGCGGCGTCGGATCCGGCCTGCGCTTCGGAGAGGCTGTATGCGCCGATGGTGTTGCCGCCCAGCATGTCCGGAAGCCAACGGTTCTTCTGTTCGTCGGTGCCGAAGGTGAACAGCGGGAAGCATGACAGGCTGTGCACGCTGACCGCCACCGCGACCGCGGCCCAGCGAGAGGCGATCTCTTCGAGGACTTGGAGGTACACCTCGTACGGCTGATCGCCGCCACCGAACTCCTCGGGATACGGAAGGCTCAGTAGGCCTGCCTGGCCGAGTGCAGGAAACACTCCGTCGGGATACTTCTCGGCCTTCTCGTATTCGTTGACCTTGGGCGCGAGTACCTTGTCTGCGACATCACGCGTCAGTTCGATGAGATCGCGAGCTTCTTGGCTGGGCATCAGGCGTTCGACGGGCACGGTCGGCTCCTAGCTAGGCAGTAGTACTGAGAACGATACTGCAGTACTGTCTTGCGTATGGCAAGGCTGGTTCGCAAGACGACTGCGCGCAGGGCGGAACTGTTCGATCAATTGGTCGAGCTGTTCCTGAGCGAGGGTTTCGCCCACCTCACGCTCGACGAGATCGCAGCTCGTCTGCACTGCTCCAAGAGCACCTTGTACACCGTGGCGGCCGGCAAGGAGGACCTCGTGCGGGCGGTGACAGTTCACTTCTTCCGTGCGGCGACCGATGCGGTGGAGAGTGCCGTGGCCGCAGAGGCGACGCCCACTCGTCGAGTGGCGGTTTATCTCGAAGCAGTCGGTGATCAATTGTCCCCGGCGTCCCGTCAATTCATGGAAGACCTGTCTGAATCGGCGTCGGCGAGCCAGGTTTACGAGAAGAACACGTCGATCGCCGCGGATCGCGTGCGAGCACTGATCGTGGAGGGGGTGGATTCGGGCGCATTCCGGCAGGTACACGCGTCATTTGTTGCCGATGCGGCCGCGGCGACGATGGTTCGGATCCAGCAACGCGCGGTTTATCGGGCAACGGGATTGGACGACGCCAGCGCGTATCGGGAATTGGCCGCACTCATCACGGACGGGATCACTGCGTGAGAGGTCGCTAGCATCGATGTTCATGGCACCTTTGAACGTCGAAGTCATCGTAGGTTCGGTCCGCGAAGGGCGAATAGGACGAGCAGTGGCGGATTGGTTTGTCGAGCGCGCAACCACGAACCCGTCGTGGAAGGTGTCGGTGATCGACCTCAGAGAGCTGTCGTTGCCCCAGGATTTCTCGGATTCACCTGCCACGGAGGTTTTCCGCAAGCGAATCGGGCGCGCCGACGCTGTTGTTGCCGTGACCTCCGAATACAACCACGGATATCCGGCTGCCCTCAAGACCGCATTCGATTCCGTGAAGCACGAGTGGCGGGCCAAGCCGATCGGCTTCGTGTCCTACGGCGGGATTTCAGGTGGTGTTCGGGCCGTCGAACAGCTGAGGCAAGTAGTGGCGGAGTTGCACATGGTCTCGGTGCGTCAAAGCGTGACCATTCACCGGGTACGTAAGCAATTCGGACACGAGCCGTACGGCATCGATCCGATTGCGATCGATGCGACCGAGAAGATGATTCGTGAATTGCATTGGTGGGGGAGCGGATTGCGTACGCAGCGTGCGAGTGACCCATACCCCGGCTGATCGAGAACCTACGCGATCACGCCATCTGGTGAGCGTCGCCGGCTCGTGGACGACCGATGAACGAGGTCTCGGAAGCAATGGTCACCAGAGTCAGGTCGACGCGCGTACGGCCGGTTTCGACCGTGATCTTGTCGCCGAGTGCGAATGGCTGGACTATCGAAATTTCAGGGTCGATCCGAGGCCATTGGCGCGGATGTCCGTACACGTAGATCGCGGTCACGCCGGCACGCGGAGGCAGCCCCTCGACTCCGTCGAACACGACAGTGTTGAAGGCGCCTTCAGGCCCACCGCCCTGACCGGACACGCGGAGTCGGTCGGGCACTCCCATGGAGTCGGTGAGCGCGGTCCAGGCTTCCGGTCGATCGGTGTGGATGAGTACTCGAGCGCCGGTCGCGATGGCTCTGAAGATCAATTGCTGAGCTAGATAGAGTTCGCCGGCGATAAAGACCGTGTTGACGCCGGGCCCCGAAATTCTTGCTGTGACACCGTTCCCGTTTCGGTCGGAGCCGATGAGCTGGCCGCACCCGGCAAGAGGTAGAGCGAGCGAGTCGAGTGTGTCTGCGTCCATGCGGATGTGCGGCGTGATCGGGTCCAGCGCCGTCAGTGCGGTCGGCAGGTTGGTCAACAGTCCGTCGCGTTGGCGCCCCCGTAACGAGAGCAAACCGGCCAACGGTGCGTTCTCAGGTGGATTGCGCGTGGTGAAACGGCAAGTCGCGCTGACATTCGCCTCTCCGCGTTCGCCGTTGGGGCGCAAACGAATTGTCACGGATGTCCCGACCGTTGCCACTGCCCATATTCGAGTCAGGGTCGAGGTGGTGATGAAGCGGGGTTCAATCCCGTATCCCACGTTGGACACGCCGGGCAACGGGGTACTTCGCCACGTTTCGGTGACCCCATCGCTGTCCACTCCTCTTGTCACCTGGGCAGTGGACGAGACAATTTCCGGTGCGGTCAGGATCCGCGCCTTGCATCCCGCTGTATCGAGAACCCGGATGACACGATTGGCGGCAACAGCGATCGCGCGGCCCGCGCCCTGTTCACCCCCGCCGCGGCGCTCGACTGCTGCAGAACCCTCGAGAGCGTCGAAACGTAGTGCAAGCCACACACTTCTGGTGGCGGTGGCTGGTAGCGGTCCGATGAGTCGTTCGTAGACTTCGGTGGCCGGGGTTCCGGATGCGGCGCGATATCCGTGACTGACAATGTCGATGCCGGTGAGCGAGATGTCGTGCTGATGAAGACAATCCACGAGCGCAGCCGTGGGCAGAAGATGGGACGCGTCGAACGAATGACGCCCGATCCTGGTCAGGTAGTCGCGCGGTGGAGCGATCTCGACGACAGCGACGAGTGAAGATCCGTCCACTCGCAGCCCGATCGACTGCTCGGAGGGGGTGTGAAAACTGACGATCGTTCCGCCGTTCACGTTCTTGTGGCGAAGATAGCGAAAGTACCTGGCAATCCAGGACATTACCGACCAACCGCCCACATGGAGCAGCATTGATCCGGCAACCACACAACCAATTGCCAGCGCCCAGAGCCAATCCAGCCCACTGACCATCGCGATTCCGCCCGCACCGATTCCGAGAATCTGTGCCGACACGAATTCGCGCGCCGAAATCCTGTGCGACGACGGCCAATGCTTCAACCGCGATCGGTCCACGGTTCCTCCCCGATACCTGACCTGCCTACTACCCGAATTTTCCGCCCCAGCGAAACTGTACTGTGTCTTCGCAAGGGGATGTAAGGCACGGGGGGAATGATGGCTGCAACACCTACCACGCGCTGGCAGGTCAACGGATACCGTTTCTTGGTCAGGCGGATGGAACATGCGCTGGTAAGACGAGACGTACGGATGCTTCATGATCCGATGCGATCTCAGTCGCGCGCCTTCACCGTCGGAATAGTCCTCGCCGCAGTGGGATTGGCGGGATGCGCAGTACTCGCCCTCTTTCGGCCACAGGACAAGATCGGTGATGCCGACATTGTGGTCGCAAAAGAATCGGGCGCAATGTTCGTCGCCATGGAGGGTACTTTTCGTCCTGTGCTGAACTTGGCCTCCGCTCGACTGATTCTGGGTTCGCCAGGAAAACCGGCAATGGTCAAGGCATCCGAGGTCGAGGCGAAACCCCGGGGCGCGCTCGTCGGCATTCCCGGCGCACCGTCCGCGCTGCCGGAATCGTCCGACCCGACCAACGCCTTGTGGACGGTATGTGATTCCGTCGGATCCGACGGGAGAAGATCGTTGACGACTTCGGTCCTGGTCGGCTCGTCCAATGTCGGTGATAACACGACATATCTGACGAATGACAGTGGATTTCTGGTGAAGTCGGGTTCCGATCACTTTCTCGTGTACGACGGGAAGCGAGCGGCAATCGATGTGGATAATCCGGCGATCATGCGGGCTTTGGGACTGGAAGGGGCACAGGGGCGTCCGATCAGTACCGGATTCCTCAATTCGATTCCCGAAGTCCCGCGCGTCGAGGCTCCGCGAATTCCCGAACTGGGATCAGCGCCCCGGTTTCCTCTGCAGAACAAGACTGTCGGCTCCGTCGTCCAGGTTTCGGTGGGTGCGGACCCGCAGTACTACGTGGTACTCGAGAACGGTATCCAGAAGGTCGGCGCGGCAGTTGCCCAACTGATCTACTTCTCGGATTCGCAGGGCGCTACCGGGATCACCAGCGTCACCCCAGATGCCATCAGTCGTATCCCCTCGGTGAGTGAGCTGGCCGTCGACTCGTTGCCGCTGGTGGCTCCAGCGGTACTCGACGATCACGACGCACCTGTCGGCTGTCTGGAATGGGGTCCGTCACCTGCCGTCGAGGGCGGCGAAAGCAGTTCTGCAACTCTGAAACTCATCGCTGGATTGCAGGTTCCGATCCCGGAGGGTGGCAAGATGGTGTCCTTGGCGCAGGCGGACGGATCGGGTGACAATCTCGACAGCGTCCATGTCGAACAGGGCTTCGGCGGGTTCGTTCAAGCGACCGGAATCGAGACGAACAGCACCAGACACGACGGAGTATTCTACGTAGCCGATACCGGTGTGAAATACGGAGTACCGGACGAAACTTCCGCTCGCGCCCTCGGATTGACGCGAACGCCTGATCGCGCGCCTTGGCAGATGCTCGATCTACTTGCATCAGGTCCTGCGCTCGAGAAGAGCAATGCACTGATAGCTCACGACGGAGTCGCCCCCGATCCAGCGCCGGCCGCTCCGGTGAACTGATCTCGTCCGACAGTTCAGAGATCGACGTCCCGTCGTTCGGGAAGTCGCCGACGAATTACTCGACGTATGGGCATCGACGCCAACAGTGCCAGTAAGGCGAGAGTACCGACGGTTCCGGCTCCGACGAGTGCCGCGTCGCGAGATCGGTTGTCGGGGGCCTGTGGCGTGGGTAGGGGATCGATCGGTACCGACTGATGGTTGACCCTGACGCGTTCTTCTGGGACCAATTCGCCCGTGACTGCGGCGAGCGGATCGATGACGCCGTGACCGATGTAGGGATTCCAGCCCTGCGCCGGAGCGTGGGCGGTGGCTTCGATACGTTGTATGACCTGAAGTGCAGTCAGTTCCGGGTGAACTGACCTGACCAACGCAGCGGTTGCCGCGACATAGGGCGCAGCGAAACTGGTCCCGTTGAACGACTGCACGGCGCCGTCGGAACCGTAGACTCCGTTGGTCAGACCCGGCGACGTCGGGTGAAGTGAGGTGATTCCGGTGCCGGGCGCCGCCACGTCGACCCATGGACCGCCGAGGCTGAAGGAGCTGGCGGCGCCATTGGGGTCTACCGACCCCACTGTGAGTACATAGTCGTCGTACCAAGCCGGACTGGCAATCGTCACAACCGAGTTCCATGGATCGGCTTGGGGATTGAGGGGATCCGGTGGTGGATTCTGGTTCTTGCAACCTCCGGATCCGACGTTTCCTGCAGCTGCGACGACTACGACATTCTTCGCGATCGTGGCGTATTCGATTGCAGCGCCGAGTCGTTGGTCGTTGATCCCGTCCCCGGCAGGTTTACAGGCGACTTCGGAGATGTTGATGACGCTGGCACCCATGTCCGCAGCGTGACGGACGGCCGATGCCATGGTGTCGACGTTTCCGTACCCGGATGAGTTCTCGGCTACGGCCGGGTCTTCGCGTTGGCCGGCCACCGAGAAGGCTGCACTGGATTGCCTGATCGAGATGATCTGTGCGTCCGGTGCAGCTCCGGAGAATCCGGAACCCTCGACCTGTTCGGCGGCAATGAGACCGGCCACGACTGTTCCGTGTGAGTCACAATCGTCGGTGCCGTCGGAGGTCCCGACGTAGTCACCGCCGCCTTCGAGCGACGGTAGCCGAGGATGCCTGCTGACGCCGGTATCGATGACAGCAATTCGCTGTCCTGCCCCTCGGGTGATCGGCCACACCGAATCGAATCCCAGATCTTGTTGAGAACGTGGAATGTCCGCACCGTCACCAACTGCCACGGCTGGGACGCACAGGGTTCGTTGTTCGGTGGGTTGTGGAGGTGCAGGCGGACCGTCCTCCGGCAGCATTGCAGGATCGACGGGGGAAGGAACCGCGCTCGATGCGCCACCCGCCCCGGCGAGAACGCTGAAGGCAACGATCACGAGACTGGCGCAGATGTTTGTTGCGCGTCGAATCACCATCGATCACCGATCGCTCAGAGGCCACGCATGAGCGCGAAGAGTCCGCTGACCCAGCAGATCAACGGAGCGATTGCTGCAATCGCAGCGAGGTCCAACAGTTCTGCTGCTCGTCGCATCACGGGGCTGAATGTGTTCTGGGGGGCGAGGATTCCCAGAATCAGTGCCAGGAGGAGAACGATCATCGTGATGGCGAAGATGACCATGGCATAGTCGCGATGCGCCCATGCCATGTCGCCCAGGAGAACGAGAATCACCGAGATCCCGGCCGTGATGAGTGGGATCGCCTGCTGCGCGCCCGCGTAGGTGCGCCCACGAAACATCAACACGACGGAAGTCGCGAAAGCGAGAGCAAGGTTCGGCCAGACGATCCCCTGACCAGGCCAGGACCACGCGAGTGCGACGGCAGCGGTGAGTGCGACCACTGACGTGGCCACGATCAGCCCCGTCAGATAGCTACGGGCCCGCCCTGCCCTTTCAGCCAACTCGGTCAGCCCGGGTAGTTCGGGCTCGGGCAGTCCGTCACGGTCGTCGTCGAGGGGATTACCCGGTGTCGGAACCGGGGGAAGCGGTAGTCGCGCGAACAACATCGACAGTCGAGCGGTGAACGTCAGAACGAGTAATGCTGTGGCAATCACCGCGCCGCTGACGGTCGCGGTGCGCGCCTCGGGAAGCGTCGTCGTGACGGCGAAGGTGCCCACGGCCGCGAGAAGGACGACGAGAAGTGCGGTGAAAACAGCTAATCCGGCACCGCACAGGCGGAGGCAGATCAGAGTTACCGCGGCTGCAAATGCCGAACCGAGAAGCAGATGAGCCGAAATAACAGTGCCGGGTACGCAGAGTGCGCCGGAGACGAACGCCAGCGGCACCGACGCGCAGCCGAGCGTGACGGAACTTGCTGTGTCTCCGTACACGCGCGCTGTCACGACCGCGGCGACGGTGAACACCAAGGACGTGACTCCGCCGCAGACGGCGCCGATCAGCCCGGTATCGCCGAGGACCAGGGTGAGGGCCGCGATGAGCGCAGCGACGAGGGCGGCGCTCGAGCCGACAATGCGCGCGGTGATCGGAGTCCAGCGTCGGTAGATGTCTGCGTCCGTGGCCGCGACGGTGTACATGATGTCGTCGAAAAGTGGGGGTGGGGCAGCCGTGTCCGCAGCATCGAGTACGAGCAATTCCCCATCGCGGATTCCGTGCTCGTGCAACGACAGCGTCGGTGACAGCGGTGCCCTGCCGACTTTGGACAGAGTCCAGTCGACGGGCTCGAATTGTTCGGTGCTCTGGTCGAACTCGTTGAAATTGCTGTGATTGACAATTGTGTCCACAATGCCCGGAATGACCACCGCGAGCGGAACACGAAGCGGCACCGCAAGATCCACCTGCGAATGCGCTGAAAGTACCGTCAACCTGCACAGCTCGGCAGAATGACTCGCGCGTCGTCCGTTTCCGGTGTTCGCAGCGCTGGTTGTAGTGGTGCTGGTCAAGATCTATCCCCTCCTATGACGCGATTCCCCCTTCGCGTCACCCCAGTTCACCCGAACAATACGACATGAAGTGCGCGCCCGTGTCAGGAGAGCTCCGACAACAGGTGGTACCGACCCGAGTGTCGGTGTTGTGATCTACTCTTTTGCAATTGCGCGATCACGCCTTGGGGGGCGGGCCGGTGGTAGTCGGACGAGGCGCATGGCGGCATCAGCCGCAGCACCGATGGGGTGGGTGAATTGAGTACTGTCAGATTTGCGCGTCGAGCGCGCCGCGAATCGCCGCGCACACCGGGCGGCGAAGTGACGCTGCAGGCCCCACCGGAGATTCCTCGTGTCACGCCGGGAAACCTACTGACCAAACTACTTCCGGTGATCATGGTGGTTGCGATGATCGGCATGGTGGCGCTGATGTTTTCTTCCGGCATGGCGCGCAATCCGATGTCCCTGCTGTTTCCGGTCATGATGATGGTGTCGATGCTCGGGATGCTTGCCGGGGGCGGTCGTAGCGGTGGAGCAAGAGCTTCCGAAGCGAACGAGGACCGCAAGGACTACCTGCGGTACCTGGATCAGATGCGCAGTGACGTCGCTGCGACGTCCGGTGCGCAGCGTGCTGCTCTTCAATGGAGCAATCCCGAGCCGTCGCTGCTCTGGACACTCGCCGGAACTGTGCGGATGTGGGAGCGTCAGATCACCGACTCGGACTACTGTCACGTTCGTGTCGGTCTGGGTACACAGCGATTGGCCACCAGACTCGTATCTCCGGAGACCGGTCCGGTCGAGGATCTCGAACCCGTCGCTGCTGTCTCCCTTCGGCGTTTCGTCCGTGCGCATTCGGTTGTACAGGACCTGCCGACCGCCGTCTCACTTCGCGGATTTGCTGCGATGTCCATCGAGGGGCAGCGAGATTCAGCTCGTGCGCTTGTCCGCTCGATGTTGATGCAGCTGTGCACTTTCCATGGTCCGGACACGGTCCAAGTTGCGGTGGTGTGCGGACCCGATACCGAATCCGAGTGGGAGTGGGTCAAGTGGCTCCCACACGTGCAACACCCGGAGTCTCAGGACGGCGCGGGTGCTTCACGCATGGTGTTCGGTTCGTATCTCGAGTTCGAAAGTTCCCTCGGGGAACCGCTTTCGATGCGGGCTCGATTCGCTCGCAACACTCCGGCGAGTGCGGGTGTTCCGCATCTCGTGTTGGTCGTCGACGGTGGGTTGCTCGAAGGTGACACCGGCCTGTTGTCCGAATCCGGGCTCGACTCGGTGACCGTCCTCGATCTGTGCGGGTTCTGCCCGCGACTGGCGGCGGCGCGCGGTTTGCGACTGGTCGTCGGTAGCGATCAGATCGGTGCGGTGAGCAGCGCAGGAGTCGAGAACTTTGCGACGCCCGACGCGGCGTCGACCAGCCTGGCGCAGTCGTTCGGACGTCGCATCGCACCGTTCCGTGCGGCATCGCAGTACGCCGTCGACGCAGCTGACGACGACCGGTCCGTTCGGACCTGGAGTCAGATGTTGGGGATCGGAAACATTGCGAGGTTCAATCCTGAGCATGGCTGGCTGCCACGTCAGGGGCGCGATCGACTCCGCGTGCCGATCGGAGTCGGACAAGACGGAAACCCCGTCGAACTGGATCTGAAGGAGTCGGCCGAGAACGGTATGGGCCCGCACGGGCTGTGTATCGGAGCCACCGGTTCCGGTAAGTCGGAGTTCCTGCGAACGTTGGTGCTCGGCCTGATCGCGACGCACTCACCCAACGCACTGAACCTCGTCCTCATCGACTTCAAAGGTGGTGCAACCTTTCTCGGCCTCGAAGAGGCGCCGCACGTTGCTGCGATCATCACCAACCTCGCCGAGGAATTGGCGATGGTCGATCGTATGAGGGACGCTCTCGCCGGCGAAATGAACCGTCGACAAGAATTGCTGCGTGCGTCAGGAAACTTCGCAAACGTCTCCGACTACGAGAAGGCGAGGCTGGCCGGCGCTGCACTCGATCCGTTGCCTGCGCTCTTCGTGGTTGTCGACGAGTTTTCCGAACTGCTCAGTCAACAGCCGGAATTTGCCGAATTGTTCGTGGCGATAGGGCGATTGGGTAGGTCACTTCACATTCACCTGCTGTTGGCCAGTCAGCGACTCGACGAAGGAAAGCTACGCGGTCTCGACAGCCATCTTTCGTATCGGATCGGTTTGAAAACGTTCTCGGCGAACGAGTCTCGTTCCGTCCTCGGCGTTCCCGATGCTTATCACCTACCGGGCACACCCGGTGCGGGATACCTGAAGTCCGATTCGGCGGAGATCGTCCGCTTCCAAGGTGCCTACGTGTCAGGCCCGTACGAGGGCGAGCGGATAGTGCCCACTCGATTCTCGGTCGATTCTCCCGTCGAACTTGCGCCGCTGCCCTTTACCGCGACGCCGGTGATCGGCCCGGAGGCTGTTGTCGTTCCCGTCGAACCCGACGTCATCGACATGGGTGAAGTCGGTGACGATGCACGTTCTCTCATGGGAGTCCTCGTCGACCGCATGCGCGGTCACGGTCCACGTGCGCATGAGGTGTGGCTCCCACCGCTCGAGTCATCTCCGACGCTCGACCAGTTGTTGCCGCGGTGGGCGGCCGGTGATCAACCTCGCGGAAATCTGAGCGCACCCTTCGGCATAGTCGACAGGCCATTCGATCAGCGCCGCGATCTACTCGTCGCCGATCTCAACGGATCGACAGGCAACCTCGCGATCGTCGGTGGCCCGCAGTCGGGAAAGTCGACGGCATTGCGCACGTTGATCTTGTCTCTGAGCATGACGCACACGTCAGAACAGATTCAGTTCTACTGCCTCGACTTCGGTGGTGGAACGCTCCTCGGATTGAAAGATCTGCCGCACGTCGGATCGGTGGCAAACCGATTGGATTCCGACCGCGTCCGGCGCACAGTTGCCGAGGTACTCGGTGTGGTCGCCAAACGCGAGCGACTGTTTCGTGACCTCGGCATCGAATCCATGGCCGATTTCCGTAGATTGCGAACAGCTGATCCCACCGGAGAAGGAGCGGCTGCGGGACTCCGAGAGGACCCGTACGGTGACGTCTTCCTCGTCGTCGACGGTTGGCCCAGCGTGCGTTCGGATTTCGAATCACTCGAGCCTCAGATAAACATGCTCGCCGGTCAAGGTTTGTCCTTCGGTGTGCACGTGATCGTCACGACGTCGAGGTGGGCCGAGATCCGGCCGGCACTCAAGGATCAACTGGGTACTCGTATCGAACTTCGATTGGGTGATCCGGGCGATTCGGATGCGGGTCGCCAGAAAGCGAGCCTGGTACCGGAACGTCGACCGGGTCGTGGCATCACTCGCGACGGACTTCACCTTCTCACCGGACTACCTCGAATCGACGACACGCCGAGTAGTGAGAACTCGAGTGCGGCTGTGGCATCGACCGTCGAACGTATTGCAGCCATCTCGAATTCGCGTCCGGCGCCGACCGTGCGGATGCTTCCGGATTCGTACTCGCGGGCAGAACTACTCGAAACTGTCGGGACTCGGTGGCCCTCACCGAGTGCGGCCGACGGTCGGTGCCTCACCGTACCGATCGGGCTCGGTGAGACCGACCTCGCCCCGGTGTACATGGACTTCCGGGAACACCCGCACTTCTTGATATTCGGCGACACCGCGTGTGGGAAGACATCTCTCTTGCGCGGAATAGCCGAAGGGATCATCGCGTCGAATACGCCGGCTCAGGCCAAGCTGATCATCGGTGACTATCGGCATTCCCTACTGGGGGTGGTCGAAGGGAATCACCTCGGCGGGTACTCGGCGTCGTCGACGACGTTCGGTGAGTTGATGGTCGACCTGGCTCGGATCGTGGCCGCCAGAATGCCGAACGCGGAGACGACACAGCAGCAACTACGGGAACGGTCGTGGTGGAGTGGGCCGGAGATTTACGTATTGATCGACGACTACGACCTTGTGGCCACATCGAGTGGCAACCCTGTGGCGCCGTTGCTCGAATACATCCCACATTCCAAGGACATCGGTTTGCATCTGGTGATTGCCCGCCGTTCCGGTGGCGCAGCCAGAGCTCTGTACGAACCGGTGATTGCGAGAATCCGCGACATGGCGCCGGCTGGATTGATCATGAGCGGAAGTCGTGACGAGGGAAATCTCGTCGGCACTGTCCGCGCGTCGGCAATGCCGGAAGGTCGTGGGGTTTACGTTTCTCGCTCGCAAACCCAACTTGTCCAAGTTCCGTGGATGCCACCGCTGTGACCGTTCCGTCCGCGGTGTCGGTCTCGGTACATTGGGGCGCATCCAACATCTGGGTCGTATCGGGTCAACGCGAATTCTGTTGTAGTGCAGACCTCAGACGCGAACCGGCGTCGGGGCCCGGTACGACCGTTGTCAATGCGATCGATTTTGTCGACGACGATTATGTCGACGTGGACGGTCGGATTGTCCCGACCGTATTGGAGTTGGCCAGGCTGATCTCCAGCGCGATGGACGGGTGCGGAATCGTCGACGCAGACATTCTTTATCTCAGTCATCCCTCGGATTGGGGCGTCCCGCGCAGGCGCCGATTGCTGGATGCCGCACGGCGAGTGGCGCACGACGTCGTCCTCGTGCCGACCGCGATCGCGGCGGCGAGGTCGGCGCATACGGCCTGGCGATCGCGGTGTGTCGTCCTCGAACTGCGCGGCGGAATGGTGGTCGCTTCCGTTGTCGGTGAGGTTGACGGTGAACTACGAATCGACGGGGCACAAAGTTCGGAGATCGCAGACGTTGCGGGTTTGTTTTCCGCGATCGGGGACTTGTCGGTTCGGGACGCTGTGGTGTTGGTCGGGCCGCGCTCCCACGCGGTTGCGGCTTCGCTCGAACGTGGGCCGACGAATGTTCACGGTCACGCGAGCATTCGAATTCTGGACGAGAGCCGTATGGCTTCGTCTCTGGTGGATCCTCGAGCGCTCGTTCGCCAGACAACCGTGCGGGACAGTTCCGGGCGAATCGTCGACAATTCGGCTTTTGGTGCCGGGTGGGTAGGCACTCCGGACATTGCGATGTCGGTTCCTCGCGCGGACTCGAATGCCCCTCTGCCGCGTCGTGTCGATGGGAACTTCGGAGGCCGTCGACGGTTCGCTGTGGCGCTTGTAGTGGGAGCCGTCGCCGCTGCGGCCGCGGCGACGATCGTGGTGTCCATTCGCGATCGAGGCGATTCTCCGTCGGCGGAGTCGGTCGCAGCTACGGCGGAAGACAATGTTGAGAACGTACAAGCGTCGAAAGAGCAGGGAAAGCCTGTCCCGAAGAATTCGCTTCCGTCGATCGAAGCCGGTGCCAGGCCGGAACTCGTGCGTGTGGACCTGGGAAGCGTTGCAGCAGAACTACCTTCCGATTGGAAACTTGTGCCGCGAGGGGCCTCGAGCGGGCGTACCGATTTGTTGCCCAGCTCCGGCGCGGATCGCAAGATCGTGGTCGTCGAGAAACGCTTGGCCGAAGGTGCGGGATTCGATTCCGTCGAAGCTGCTTTGCGTCAGCAGTTTTCGACGTTCGAGGACCCTTTGAGGTTCGGGGAGTTTTCCGTGCTCGACGATGGTGCAGGAAAACAGGCAGTGGTGTATCTCGAGTTTCCGGACGATTTCTCCGAGGTGCGTTGGCACGTGTACGTCGACAACGGATGGCAAGTGAGTATCGGCTGCCAGTATCTTCTCGGCGAGTGGGACAGTCTCGAAGCGGACTGCCTGCGGACGTGGCAGTCACTCGAATTCACGCCGTGACCTCGGATCGGTTGGTTCTGAAAATATTCTTCGGTCGGGCCGGAACCGTTGGCACTGAGGTCGCGTCAAAGTATGTGTAGCGCACATCAGGGAGTTCCGCTCGACCCCGGTGCACGTCCGACGGACAAGCCGTCGTGTGTGATCGCCGATACCGAACGGTACTCACCGAATCCAGGGGGACGACATGGGCTTTACCGCAACTACCGCTGAATTGATCGATTCGGCGGGGACCATCGACGGACATCTCGGTGACATCAGGGGACTGGTCAACGCTGTTCGGTCGGAGGCCGACGCTTCGCACAATTCGTGGAACGGCGCGGCGCAGGTCGAATACGCAGGGATCATGGAGCGATACAACAGCGCGGCCCTGAAGTTGGACACTGCTCTGACCGATATCTGCGAGCAGATCAAGCAGGCTGCGGGAACCTTCGACTCGACCGAAGACGACAACGTCAGCTCGCTTCGCGGCGCGACGGTGAACATGTCCTGACCGTCAGCTCTTCACAGTTCGATCGAGCAGTTCTCAGCCAGTAGTTCTCACAAGATCTCTTCAGTCACACCGAACCGGGAGCAGTTATGTCCGACAGGATCAAGTACGACTTCGGCGGCCTCGCAATGCTGTCCGATCAGATGAAACAGCAGGCCAAAGCGATCAACGACAAGCAGGGCGACATCAAAGTTGTCGTGGACAAGCTGCAAGCAGGTTGGGAAGGCGCAGGTTCCGAAGCGTGGAACGACGCACAGCGCCGCTGGGCCCAGGCCTCCGAAGAACTGAACATGGTTCTCGCGCAGATCGCCGGAGCGACGGCAAGCGGTTCCGAGAAGATGCAGGAAGCTGATCGGATCGCCGCAAACGGGTTCGGTCGCTGACAGCAATCATGTCGTGATGACACCCGACTGCCCCGGTACTGACAGGTGCCGGGGCAGTCGTGCTGGACGAGGATGCTGTTGGCAGGGAGGGCCGCGCTTTGACCTGGCCGCGCTTTGACCTGGCGGTGGGTAGACCGGTATCGTCTATCGGTGGCGTGCCGTAGGGCTCCGGCAGAAATGCGTGGAGACCGGCGGTTCTCGGGTCTCAACTGGCCGCCGAGGATCGTTTACGCGATACGCACATGGTCAGCAGTGGAATGAATTAAGACGAGGAAGATCTGTGTCTACGTACACCCCGAAGGCCGGAGATGTGACCCACTCGTGGCACGTCATCGACGCCACTGACGTGGTGCTCGGCCGTCTTGCCGTTCAGGCAGCGAACTTGCTGCGTGGCAAGCACAAGCCCACCTACGCGCCGCACATCGACGGTGGTGACTTCGTTGTCATCATCAACGCTGAGAAGGTTGCCATCAGCGGCAACAAGCTCCAGGGCAAGAACGTTTACCACCACTCCGGATTCCCGGGTGGCCTGAAGTCCCGCACTGTCGGTGAGGTCCTCGACAGGACTCCCGATCGTCTCGTCGAGAAGGCCATTGTCGGCATGCTCCCCAAGACGAAGCTCGGCCGCGCAATGAGCAGCAAGCTCAAGGTCTACGCGGGCCCGAATCACCCCCACACCGCGCAGCAGCCGGTGCCGTTCGAGATCAAGCAGGTCGCACAGTGACATCGCCGGAAGAGCAGAACGTGTCCGAAGAGAACATCGAAGCAGTGGAAGAGCTTGTTTCCGCTGACGCAGTCGAGGTCGTCGAAGAGGTTGCTGCAGCTACGCTCGCACCGATCGTCCTCGATCGCCCGGTCCAGACCGTCGGTCGCCGCAAGGAGGCTGTCGTTCGCGTCCGGATGGCTCCCGGCACCGGTCAGTTCAAGCTCAACGGCCGTACGTTGGAGGATTACTTCCCCAACAAGGTTCACCAGCAGCTGATCAAGGCTCCGCTGGTGCTCGTCGAGCGTCCCGAGTCTTTCGACATCATTGCACTGCTGCACGGTGGCGGCCCGTCCGGTCAGGCAGGCGCTCTGCGTCTGGCTATCGCGCGCGCACTCATCGAGGTAACCCCTGATGATCGTCCGGCCCTCAAGCGTGCAGGCTTCCTGACGCGTGACGCCCGCGCTGTCGAGCGTAAGAAGTACGGCCTGAAGAAGGCCCGTAAGGCATCGCAGTACTCCAAGCGCTGATGCTTTGCCGAGGTTGACCCAACGGGTCTGCTTCGGCACCTGTTCACCACAAGAGCGGGCGTCCATCGTTACCGGACGCCCGCTCTTGTGTTTCTCGAAGAAATTCCATGCTCGAAGTTCCACTTTCGAGGTTCTCAGGATTCAGGAGTCGTTCTATGGGTCGGTTGTTCGGTACCGATGGTGTTCGTGGACTTGCCAATTCGGATCTGACTGCAGATCTTGCATTGAGATTGGCAGTTGCCGCAGCGAGCGTACTGACAGCCGACACCTCGGATGCACGTCCGACCGCCGTGGTCGGTCGCGACCCCCGCGCCAGCGGTGAGATGCTTCAAGCCGCGGTGACGGCCGGGTTGAGTTCGGCAGGCGTCGACGTGCTCGACGTGGGTATTCTTCCGACTCCCGCAGTCGCATACTTGACGGCAAAGCTCGACGCCAGTCTCGGTGTCATGATTTCGGCATCACATAATCCCATGCCGGACAACGGAATCAAGATCTTTGCAGCCGGTGGACACAAGCTGGACGACTCGGTCGAGGTAGCGATCGAGGATGCACTCGACGGCACCGTGTCGCCGGTCCTTCCGACAGGTGCCGGAATCGGCCGAGTTCGTTCGGTCGACGACGCCGCTCAGTTGTACCTGGAGCATCTGGCGAGCGCGGCGAGCGAGCCACTCGCCGGACTCACCGTTGTCGTCGACTGCGCAAACGGCGCTGCTTCCGCGCTCGCACCGGTTGCCTACGCCGCAGCGGGCGCTCGCGTCATCGCGATCAGCGCCGATCCCGACGGCCTCAACATCAACGACGGTTGCGGATCGACACACCTGGAGAATCTTCAGAAAGCCGTGGTCGATCACGGGGCTGACCTAGGGCTCGCGCACGACGGCGACGCCGACCGCTGCCTGGCCGTCGACGAGACCGGCGCGGTGGTCGACGGTGACGCGATCATGGCAGTTCTGGCGATCGCGATGAACGAGGCCGGAGAGTTGGTCGAGAACACTCTCGTCGCGACCGTCATGAGCAATCTCGGTTTGCACATCGCGATGCGCGAGGCCGGTATCAACATCGTGACGGCTGCCGTAGGTGACCGCTACGTCTTGGAAGAGCTGCGCGCGGGTGGCTACAGTCTCGGCGGCGAACAGTCAGGCCATGTTGTGTTGCCGGCGTTCGGCACCACGGGCGATGGGATTCTCACCGGTCTCCGGCTGCTCGGACGCATGGCTCGTACGCGTAAGTCGGCATCCGCACTGGCCGCAACGATGACCACCCTCCCGCAGGTACTGATCAACGTAAAGGTCGGGGACAAGGCGACGGTGGCAGCATCGCAGTCGGTACTCGCAGCTGTCGCGGACGCCGAGCGCGTTCTCGGTGACGGTGGTCGAGTGCTCCTGCGCCCGTCCGGGACAGAGCAACTGGTCCGCGTCATGGTCGAGGCCACCGAACTTCCGCTCGCGCAGAAGTTGGCCGACGAGTTGGCTGAGATCGTCGGTTCGGTGTAGTTCTTCGTGACGCGTTCGCTTTTCTTAGAAAGTCTCTACACGTTCGCGTATTTGAGGGAACGTAATTGCGCCCGGCTGCGTCCAAGGAGTCAAAGGCCGCTCGACGTGCGAGTGGTTCCGGTGACACTTGGGGGCGCTCGTGGACGTCGACCGTGCTGGAACAGACGAATTGGCACGCCACGCAGTGTCTGTGGCTCAGGGTCTGCGCGATTCTGCGGCACCGCTCAGGCGTTTGCGATGGAGCGGTGCCGTTTCGGGCCGTGACTACGTCGAGCACGGAGCCGCTTTGGCGTCGGCATTGGCGGCCCTGAATTCTCGATTGGCTGGGCGTGCCGACCTTCTCGATACGCTGGGACGCCGGCTTTCCTCCTCGGCTCAGGTGATCGCCGAGGTGGACAGTGAGGGTGCGCAGCGGTTGCGGGACTCCGGCGGGTCGGCCTCGTGATAGCGAACAGCCATACAGCCCAGGCAGTACCGAACGGCTACTACGCTTTCGAAGACATTCTTGGACTGCGTGATTCACTCGTGCGTTCCGACGAGATTCTGGACGCCGGCGCCCGCGGACTGCAGTTTTTCGACCGATTTCACGACCTGGCCACTCGGTTGGGGTTCGAAGAACGAGTTCTCACGTCTTACGAGTATTCGTACCGCGCAGAGGCCGGCATCGATTTCGAGCCCCTGGCGCGAGATGTTTCGGACATGGCTGGGGCGGTGGATGGTTCGGTCGCGGAGATCGCGATGCTGACGGTTCTGGTGGAGAGTCTTCCTGCGGTGTGGAATGTTTCCGACGTCGACGCGGTCGTAGATCAGGTCTTCGCGGCGCGGCAAGAAGCTCGGTCCGATGCGGATTCGGCGCCATTGTTGATCGTGCTGGCCGACGAACTCGCACAGACTGTTCGAAGGGCTCTGGCAGACAAGGCTTTCAAGGTGGCCAGCCTGGACCGGGCGATCATCGGCGGTCTGGGTGCGGGGGAGATCGACCAGTTGGTCCGCGTCGCTTCCCGCGGTGGTGCCTCGACGCCCTGGCTGGACATAGTTTTTCGTTCGGCGTACCTGGAGGCTCGCGACGAATTCGACAGAGCGTGTGCGCAGTGCGCGAGCGCGGTAGGTGATGCTTTCGATGCCGCGACTGCGTGGGTGACAGACGCGTTCCCGTCGACCTTGCCGGTCGCCGAGACGAACGAATCCGTCACCGCGGCTGCGCCGATCTCTTTCTCGATCGGCGGCAACACGTGGGGCTTCTCGATTGCGCCCGACGGTCGTGGGGTGAGTCTCGATGTCGCCGGCGCCGACGGGAACTCTGTGTCGGTCACCGTGGAGTTGGACGAAAATGGTTGGCCAAGAATAGTTTTCGATGGCGGTCAGGAGGCAGCCATGCAGGAGACACACCCGCAAGAAGCGTCCCAGCCCGCGACACCCCAGCGTGATATTCCCCAGCCCGAGGTGCCGGTTGAAACCACCGCCGAAGTCCCGCCCGCGCCGGACCCGGAGCCGCCTGTCACAGTCTCTGACGAGTCGATCGCGGTCCCCGACGGAGAGACAGGTGCGGAGTTGGCCGGAGCTGGTCCGCTGTGAGGTCCGTGCACGCGCCGTTCGAAGTGATCCGTCGAACCCTCGATTCTCAACTCGACGACTTCCGTGAGCGCAGAGCGGCCGCGGCGAGCGAGGAATCGCGCCACGAGCCGCCGTCGCCTCGGTATGAAACGACATCTGCCGAGAACGGCACGGATGGGACCGCGAGAGCCGGCCCGTATCTGCGATCCGCCTCCGAGCCGACGCCGACGAAGCCGAGCCCGCCGGTGGCGAGCACAGACCCCTACTTACGCAACAGTTGGCTGGCCCGCGCGTCGGAGTGAGGGTCGACCGGGAGCAACGGCGCCGTGTGCGGAATCTCGACGTCGGGATCAGCGAAGTCCTTGTACTTCTTGTCGCCGGTCAGATGGAACAACAGGAAGCCCGTGAGCAGGCACCGTGTGGCGGACTGTGTCTTGCGCTCGGATCCACCGAGACCCAGGGCGCCGAGGAGTCGTCGGCCTTCGATCAGTCCGGCGTCTTGGCCGTCGTTCACGGTGCGTGCGACGACGGGACCGCCCCACTCCACGCTCAGCGGGCGGGCATTGCTGGTCAAGGAATCGACGTCGTCTTCGCCGGCGAGGATCAATCCGGGCGCTGTGATCTTCGACGCGTAGTTCTCTGCCTTGGGTGCTGTCGGGGCCGGGAACAGTGCGGCTACCGCACCGACATCCCCGCGCTGCGCTGCGGCCAGTACCGCCGCGCCCGCGCCCATGCCGTGACCGGCAAAGGCGACCCGATCGGGTTGGACGCTGATCTGGCCGGGGCCGAGTCGGACGCCGACGCAGATGTCGAGCGTCGCCCGAAGATCTGCAGCCAATCCGAGATGTGACGGGACCGGACCGCGTTCGCTGTCGGGCGCCGCTGCGACGATTCCCCAGGAAGCGAGGTGCTGGAGTGTCTGCTCGTACTTGTGTGACCCGACCATCCACCCGTGCGCGAAGGCAACGGCGGGGAGATTGAAACCGGTTTCCGGCGTGTACACGACACCCGGCTGTCCGGCCAGGGCGAGATTGCCGCGGAGAACTCGGTGCGGGCCGCGCTTGGACAGCTCACGGGTCAGTGTCTTCAGTTTCGGTGCCACGGTTGAAGACGTTATCCGATGAGCCGCCTCGTGTATGCGGAGCGGACGCTGCAACCAGGTGCGGGAACCGCAAAATGCGCCCACCGCCGATGTCCAAGTACCCTGAGTCACCATGTGCGGAATCGTGGGATACGTCGGCCACCGCCCAGCTCTGGGCGTTGTGGTGGAGGCTTTGCGACGAATGGAGTATCGCGGGTACGACTCGTCGGGAATCGCGATTCTCGACGGAACCGGTGGGGTCGAGATCGAGCGTAAGGCCGGTAAGTTGGCCAACCTCGAGGCGGAGCTCGGCGAGTACGGTGCGGATCACTTCGTCGGTACGTCCGGTATGGGCCATACCCGTTGGGCGACGCATGGGCGTCCGACGGACCGCAATGCGCACCCGCATCGTGATGCCTCGGGCAAGCTGGCTGTCGTTCACAACGGAATCATCGAGAATTTTGCCCCGCTGCGTGCGGAGCTCGAGGCTGCAGGCGTCGAACTGCAGAGCGACACGGATTCCGAGGTCGCAGTCCACCTCGTGGCCCGGGCGTACGCCCAGGGGCCGACGGCAGGTGATTTCATCGAGAGTGCGCTGTCGGTGGTTCGTCGGTTGGAAGGTGCGTTCACGCTCGTCTTCACGCACGCTGATCACGCGGACACGATTGTCGCCGCGCGCCGCTCGACACCGCTCGTAGTCGGTGTCGGTGAGGGCGAGATGTTCCTCGGCTCCGACGTCGCTGCATTCATCGAGCACACACGCGATGCGGTTGAACTCGGACAGGATCAGGCAGTGGTGATCACTGCCGACAGCTACCGGATCTCCGACTTCGCGGGTAACGAGGCAGAAGGACGCCCGTTCCGCATCGACTGGGATCTCGCGGCCGCCGAAAAGGGTGGTCACGATTACTTCATGCTCAAGGAGATCGAAGAGCAGCCGACTGCTGTCGCCGACACGCTCCTCGGCCACTTCGAAAACGGGAAGATCGTCCTCGACGAGCAGCGGTTGTCCGATCAGGAACTGCGCGACGTCGACAAGGTGTTCGTTGTCGCCTGTGGTAGTGCCTACCACTCCGGTCTGTTGGCGAAGTACGCGATCGAGCACTGGACGCGTCTACCTGTCGAGGTCGAACTCGCCAGCGAATTCCGTTACCGCGACCCGGTTCTCGATCGTTCGACGCTTGTTGTCGCGATCTCGCAGTCGGGGGAGACGGCCGACACGCTCGAAGCTGTCAAGCATGCCAAGGATCAGAAGGCACGGGTTCTCGCGATCTGCAACACCAACGGTGCGCAGATCCCGCGTGAGGCCGACGCCGTCCTCTACACCCGGGCAGGACCGGAAATCGCGGTCGCGTCCACCAAGGCGTTCCTTGCGCAGGTGACCGCGAATTACCTCGTCGGATTGGCATTGGCCCAGGCGCGCGGCACCAAGTACCCGGACGAGGTCGCCCGCGAGTACGCCGACCTCGAAGCGATGCCCGCATTGGTCAGCAAGGTACTCGAGACGGCAGAACCGGTGCGCGCGTTGGCACGCCAGTTCGCGCACGCGTCGACCGTGCTGTTCCTCGGTCGCCATGTCGGCTACCCGGTGGCGCTCGAGGGTGCACTCAAGCTCAAAGAGCTTGCCTACATGCACGCCGAGGGCTTTGCCGCCGGTGAGCTCAAGCACGGCCCGATCGCGCTGATCGAGGAGGGCCTGCCGGTCATCATCGTCATGCCGTCGCCGCAGGGTCGCGCTGTGCTTCACTCGAAGTTGGTGTCGAACATCCAGGAGATCAAGGCGCGCGGCGCGACGACGATCGTCATCGCGGAGGAAGGCGACACCGTCGCCGCGGCGCATGCGGATCACCTGATCGAGATTCCGGCGTCACCGACTCTGCTGCAGCCGTTGCTGTCCACGGTTCCGTTGCAGATCTTTGCAGCCGAGGTTGCCGCGGCGCGCGGATACGACGTCGACAAGCCGCGTAACCTGGCGAAATCGGTTACGGTCGAATAGCTTTCGCCCAAAACTCGGGCCCCGCAGTCGAAAGACTGTGGGGCCCGAGTGCGTTACTGCGCCGCAACGACGACGGTTCCGCGCATCTCGGGATGAGGTGTGCAGGTGTAGTCGTAGGTTCCGGGTTCGGTGAACGTGTAGGTGTAGGTTCCCGACTTCTTGAGTGGGCTGCGGAGTTTGCCCTTGGCGTCACCGAGACCGCTGACATCGTGGGCCATTCCGTTGTCGTCGAACACCCATGTGACCGTCTCGCCGACGTTCACGGTGATGGAAGCGGGGGAGTACGCCATCCCGGAGATTGTGACCACGGGTCCGCTGGCCGTCGTTTCCGGAGTCGGTGGTGTGGAGTCGGTGGTGGAACTGCACCCGACCAAGCCGAGAGCGAGCACGAGTCCCGCGATTGCCGGGCGAAGACGTGATTTCATGGTTCCGAGGGTAGCGACGGCAACTGAAGGGTTCCGACATGCGTGGGTTCTACACAGCCGATCAGGTGCGAGCAGCGGAGGCGCCACTGCTCGACAAGCTGCCGGACGGGGTACTGATGCGTCGAGCGGCCTACAGTCTCGCGCGAGTCGTCGCGGACGAATTACGTTCGCGCACAGGATCGGTCGCACATCGGTCCGTGACGCTTCTGGTCGGTACCGGCGACAACGGCGGTGACGCCCTGTGGGCCGGTGCGTTGCTCCGCAAACGAGGTGTGAGTGTCCGTGCCGTGCTGCTCGACCCGGCCCGCGCTCATCGGGCGGGCCTCGACGCTCTTCTGAAGGCCGGTGGCCGAGTCGCCGCCGAAGTCGGGTCGCCGGATCTGGTGATCGACGGCATCGTCGGGATTTCCGGGCACGGCGGTCTGCGGCCGAATGCGGCTGAACTTGTCGGCCAGGTGGATGCGCCGATCGTGGCGGTCGATCTGCCGAGCGGCGTCGACGCGAACACCGGCGCAGTGGACGGTCCGTCGGTACGCGCTGATGTGACGGTCACCTTCGGTGCGCTCAAACCGGTACACGTACTCGCGGCTCCGCTGTGTGGTCGTGTCGAACTCGTGGACATCGGATTGAGCGTCGGCGAACCGGAGTTCGGTTCACTCGATCCGGCCGAGGTCGGCGCGCTGTGGCCGGTACCTGGTCCAGACGACGACAAGTATTCGCAGGGTGTGGTGGGCATCGTTGCGGGAAGCGAGCAGTATCCGGGCGCGGGCGTGCTCTGTACCGGCGCCGCGGTGACCGCGACCTCCGGTCTGGTCCGCTACGCCGGGCACGGAGCCGCAGAGGTGCTGTCCAGGTTCCCGGAGGTGATCGCCAGTGAGACGTTCGAGGCTGCGGGGCGAGTTCAGGCGTGGGTGGTCGGCCCCGGTATGGGTACCGACGATGCCGCTGTGCGACTTCTCGCGTCGGTACTCGCTTCCGATGTGCCTGTTGTCGTCGATGCGGACGGATTGACCTTGCTGGCTCAGCGTCCCGAACTTGTCGCAGCACGGGCCGCGCCGACACTTCTGACTCCCCACGCCGGCGAGTTCGCACGATTCACACCTCTCGGCGACGACAGAATCGCAGCCACGCGTGCTCTTGCCGAACGACTCGGAGTCACGGTGCTACTGAAGGGCCATACGACGGTGATCTCGGATCCGGGCGGTGAGGTCCTGGTCAACGACGCCGGCGGCTCCTGGGCGTCGACGGCAGGTTCGGGTGACATCCTCTCCGGCGTGATCGGCGCGTTGCTGGCTGCGGGTCTGGGGCCTCTCGAAGCCGGGGCCGTCGGCGCGCGGGCCCACGCGTTGGCGGCGAATATCGCCGCCGCGGGCGATCGGAGCGATGTCGCCGGAGCACCGATTTCGGCGTCACCCCTGCTGGGAGGACTGCGCGAGTCGGTGCGTGTGCTCCGCTCTTTTGCCCAGAACTGAGTGTGTTCAAACCCGAACACGTGTCCGATCCTGTGTGGGTGGCAGGATTGTCGCCATGACGCTTGCCCAGGGAAGAGCACCGAAGGAGCCTGCGGAGGGGAAGTCGAGCCAACTCGGCATCGCAGTAGGGCCGCAGACGGAGGCAGTCGTCGATCTGGACGCTATCGCGCACAACGTGCGAGTCCTGCGTGAATTTGCCGGGGATGCTGCGTTGATGGCGGTCATCAAGGCGGACGGATACAACCACGGCGCAGTTGCGGTGGCACGGACGGCACTCTCAGCCGGAGCCCGGGAACTGGGCGTCACCACCATCGCCGAGGCATTGGTTCTTCGCGAGGCAGGCATCACCGCTCCCGTCCTGGCCTGGTTGCACGGCGTCGACGCCGATTTCGCGTCGGCGATCCGCTCGGACGTCGAGATCGGGGTCTCCTCGCCGCGACACCTGGCTGCGGTGGTCGACGCGGCACGAGTTCTGGGACTAACGGCGACGGTGACGCTCAAGGTGGACACCGGTCTCAATCGCAACGGCGTATCGAGAACCGAGTGGCCGCAGATGCTCGACGACCTCGCCGCTGCCCGGGACGAGGGCACGATCCGGCTACGCGGAGTGTTCTCGCACCTCGCGCACTCCGACGAGCCACATCACGACGTCATCGACATGCAGAAGCAACGCCTGATCGACGCGGTTGCCGACGTCCGTGCCCACGGATTCGACCCAGAAGTTGTTCATCTTTCCAACTCGGCGGCGACGGTTACCCGCCCTGACCTGCGATTTGACATGGTTCGACCCGGAATAGCGATATATGGATTGTCTCCGGTGCCCGAACTCGGAGATTTCGGTTTACGTCCGGCGATGACGCTGCGAGCGAAGGTGATTCTGGTGAAGAAGGTGGCCGCCGGAGAGGGCGTCTCCTACGGGCATCAGTGGGTCGCACCGCACGACACCACTCTTGCGCTGCTGCCCGTCGGCTATGCCGACGGTTTGTCTCGTTCGCTGAGCGGCAAGTTCGAAGTGCAGTTGGGCGGTAAGCGTCGCCAGGCAGTCGGGCGTATCTGCATGGACCAGGTGTTGGTGGACCTGGGGCCGGACGGCGACGGAGTTCGCGAAGGCGACACCGCGATCTTCTTCGGCAATGGCGATCACGGCGAACCCAACGCGCAGGCCTGGGCCGACGTACTCGACACCATTCACTACGAGGTCGTGACCGGAATACGTGGACGCACTGTGCGTACGTACATCGGGGGAGAGACGTCATGAAGACTGCAGGAAAGATGAGCATTCTCGGTGGCCTGCTCAGCGCTGTGGCGCTCGGGTCGATGGCCGGCGTGAACGCATTCAAGACCGCGACGCGTCCGGGCCGGGAAATCTACGCCGACGAGGACTTCGACCTCATGACGCGCGACCGCAAGAGCACTGTGCGCACCGAGGACGGCGTCGAGCTGGCAGTTCGCGAAGTGGGACCGGACGACGCTCCGCTGACAGTCGTTTTCGTGCACGGATATTGCCTGAGCTCGCTGTCCTGGCACTTCCAGCGCCGCCAGCTCGAAGAGCGATGGGGCAACAAGGTTCGCATGGTGTTCTACGACCAGCGCGGACACGGGGATTCGGGTATGCCGCGCTCGAAGAGTTGTACGGTTTCGCAGCTCGGCCGCGACCTCGCGACCGTCGTCGAGGCCAAGGTACCCAAGGGCCCGATAGTTCTCGTCGGTCACTCGATGGGCGGTATGACGGTACTCGCGCTCGCCGGTCAGCGACCCGAATGGTTCGAGGGCCGCGTCATCGGCGTCGGGCTGGTCGCGACGACGGCGGCAGGCCTGGCCGAGACCGGTCTGACCCGCAATCTGCAGAACCCGATCATCGACGGTTTTCGGTTGGCAGTGCGCACCTCACCGGGAGTGGTTCAGCACGCCCGGGGCGCTGCGCGAGTCCTGATTACTCCGATCCTGCGCGCGGCGTCGTACGGCACCGATGTCAGCCCGCGGCTGCATGAACTCTCGGACGGCATGCTCGATCGGACCTCGGTAGTGACCATCGTGAATTTCCTGCGGACGTTGGAACTGCACGACGAGTCCGCTTCTCTCGAGGTCCTCGCGCACACACCAGCAGTGGTGATCTGCGGCGATCAAGACATGATGATTCCGTTCATCAGCTCCAAGCGTCTCGCTGCCGATCTACCCGAATCCGAACTCGTGCGAGTTCACGGGGCCGGCCATCTGGTGCAGCTCGAGTTCCCGGCGATCGTGACGGACGCAATCGACAAGTTGGTGCAGCGAGCGCAGGTCGAAGAGCGGTCCGATGTCGGCTGAGAACTTCACCGGACTTCCCGAATCCGGACAGATCACGTTGGAAACGACCGAGGACACCGAGGCTTTCGGCCGACGATTGGCGGCGGGGCTTGTTGCCGGCGACCTGGTGGTGCTCGACGGACCGCTCGGGGCAGGCAAGACGGCGTTGACTCGCGGTATCGGAGCGGGCCTCGGCGTGCAGGGCCGGGTGACGTCCCCCACGTTTGTCATCGCCCGTGAGCATCGACCGGGCACCCGTCCCGGCGGCGGCGATCCCGTCAGCATGATTCACGTCGATGCATACCGACTGGGCGACAGCGGACCGCACGCACTCGACGAACTCGATGCTCTCGACCTCGACACCGACCTCACCGACGCAGTGGTGGTTGTCGAATGGGGTGGCGACGTTGTGGAAAGGCTCGTCGAACGGCACCTGCGAGTGCAGCTTCATCGGGAACCTGAATCAGATGTGCGGACGGCCAGCTGGGCCTGGACGTCGTGAAACGGAGTTTGGTGTCACAGCCGTCGTGACCCTCCCAGGCCGGAAGTAGTTCTTCACGTGCGGGTACCCTGAGAAATCGTGCTTGTTCTCGCAATTGACACCTCCACTCCGGCAGTCACTGCCGGAGTCGTCTCCCTGTCGGCTTCGTCACCGGACACAGTGGAGACGCTTGCCGTGCGTGTCACGGTCAATCCTCGTGCGCACGCCGAGGTCCTGACTCCTCACGTCCTCGAATGCCTCGCCGAGGCAGGGCTCACGCCGGCCGAGTTGAATGCCGTCGTAGTGGGTGTCGGGCCGGGGCCGTACACCGGCTTGCGGGTCGGCATGGCGACTGGCGCTGCCTTCGGCGATGCTCTCGGTGTTCCCGTGTACGGCGTCTGCAGCCTCGACGCCATCGCGGCTGCGGTACCGACCACGGAGAGCTTGCTCGTCGTGACCGATGCGAGGCGTCGCGAGATCTATTGGGCGCGCTACGACGGCGGTGCGCGTGTCGAAGGACCGGCTGTGAATTCCGCAGGCGATGTTGATCCTTCGCCTTCGACGCTGGTTGCCGGATCCGCTTCACATGTGGACTTCTTCGATCTTCCCGTCGAACCGGCTGAGACACCGTCACCGGCCGGGTTGGTGGCAGTCGCTGCTCGCGAGATTCTGGCCGGCTCGGTTCCTGCCCCGCTCGAGCCGCTGTACCTCCGACGCCCGGATGCGAAGACCCTCGCAGAACGTGGCAAGTGACAGAGAAGATGAAGTACAGCATCGAGCCGATGAACGTCGATGACGCCGAACGGTGCGCGGAGTTGGAACGAGCGTTATTCGCGGGCGACGGACCCTGGAGTGCGCAAGCGTTCGTCTCGGAACTTGCGGGCGCACATAATCATTACTTCGTTGCCAGGGAACCCGACGGTCACGTCCTCGGCTACGCCGGAGTCGCCCTGTTGGGGGCGTCGCCGAACATGGAGGCCGAGGTTCACACCATCGGCACGGATCCTTCGGCTCAGCGGGTGGGAATCGGCAGCGCGTTGCTCGATGCGCTTCTGACGCTGGCGGATTCACGGCAGTGCCCGGTGTTCCTGGAAGTGCGTACCGACAACGAACCTGCGATCGCGCTGTACCGGCGTGAAGGATTCGAGATCGTCGGAACGCGAAAGAAGTACTACCAGCCCAGTGGGGCAGATGCGTACACGATGCGACGGCCCGCCGTCCTCGGTGTCCGCGAAACTGAGGAGCAGCAAGCATGATCGTCATGGGTGTCGAAAGCTCTTGCGACGAAACAGGAGTCGGTATCGTTCGCTGGAACGGCGACGGAACCTGCGACCTGTTGGCCGATGAGGTGGCGTCGAGCGTGGATCAGCACGCCAGGTACGGCGGAGTGGTTCCAGAAGTAGCCTCGCGGGCTCACCTCGAGGCGATAGTGCCGACGATGCGCCGCGCCCTTGCCGTCGCCGGTATCGAGAAGCCCGACGCACTTGCCGTCACTATCGGACCTGGCCTGGCCGGCGCGCTGCTGGTCGGTGTTGCCGCCGCGAAAGCTTATGCGGCAGCATGGAACATCCCGTTCTATGCGGTCAATCACCTCGGTGGTCACGTCTCCGTGGACACTCTCGAGCACGGTCCGTTGCCCTCGTGCGTCGCATTGCTCGTCTCGGGTGGTCACACGCACCTGCTTCACGTCGAAGATCTGGGTAAGCCCATTGTCGAACTGGGCACGACTGTCGACGACGCCGCCGGCGAGGCCTTCGACAAGGTGGCCAGACTGCTCGGACTCGGATTTCCCGGCGGACCGGCACTCGATGCTGCTGCGCAAGAGGGAGATCGGAACGCAATCGCCTTTCCTCGTGGCATGACCGGCCCGCGCGATTCGCGGCACGACTTCTCGTTCTCGGGACTCAAGACGTCGGTCGCTCGCTATGTCGAATCGAAAGAGCGCGCAGGCGAGTCCTTTTCGATCCCGGACATCGCTGCCTCGTTCCAGGAAGCGGTTGCCGACGTACTGACGATGAAGGCGGTGCGTGCAGCCAAGGATGTCGGAGTCGACACGTTGGTTCTCGGCGGCGGTGCCACGGCCAATTCACGTATCCGCTCGCTCGCCGAGCAGCGCTGCGTCGAAGCCGGAATCACGTTGCGAATTCCGAAACCTCGACTCTGCACGGACAACGGCGTCATGATCGCTTCGTTGGCCGCCCACCTCATCGGGAACGGCGCAGGCCCTTCGGAACTGAGTGTTGCGACCGACCCGGGGTTGTCGGTCTCGGTCAGCCAGTTGATGCGCTGAGATTCAGGCTGCGCTGAGAATCAACCGACTGGGGCCGGTTCCCGATCCGGTGTGGTCGCGGCACCCGGTTCGGGCGTCGCGATGTTCGGTTCACCGGGCTTTGTCGTCGGATTACTCCCACCGGGGGTCGTGATTTCCGTTTCGGTGGAACCGGATCCGGGATTTTCCGGTGTCGTCGGGTTTTCGCCGCCGCTCTCGCCCGGGCCGATACCGCCGCCCGGGTTTCCCTCGGTCGGATCGATCGGAGGCGTCGCCTCCGTGTCCGGGAGCGTCGGCCACCATGCCGGCGGATCGGGCAGTGTGATTCCGGGGATGGTCGGCCAACTGGGAGTCGTTGTTGTCGTGGTCGGCGGCGCGGTTGTGGTCGAGGTGTCGGGTATCGGCGCCGGCGGAAGCGTGTACTGATGCGTTGTGTACGTGTGCGTGCCGTACGGCTGTGAGTCGAACGGTGTTGTGGGATACCCGTACTGCGGGTACGTGCTACCCGCTACCGAAGGTAGGGGGTCATGAGACGGGATGATCGTCGAACCGGTGCTCAGCGTCGCTTCGGGGCTCACCGTCGTCGTGGTCGAACCGGTTCCGACGGGCGATACTGCGGTGTCATCGGTCGGCACCAATTCCTTTGCGCCGTAACCGAGTACCAGTCCGCCGACGACGAGCGCGCCGATCAGAGCGCCGGAGACCTTGGCCGTGGATCCAGAGCGCTGTGCAGTTCCGGAGCCCAACAAGGGGAAGCGGATTGCGGTGATCGAATCAGCAAGGAGCGCAGCACCTTTGGTTGCCGCAGTCTCAGGCTCGTCGATCTCGACCAGGGGGAGATCGACGGCAGCGGCGACAGCGGAGCGCACGGCTGGAATGTGTGCACCACCGCCGATGAGTACGACGGCACCGACGGGCCGCGGCGAGCCGTTCACGACCTCACGGATGAAGGTGACGGCGCGCTCGATGTCCGGGGCGATGATGGCCTCGAACTCGTCGCGCGAGATCGACATCGCATCGACGGGAAGGTCGATGGTGACCTTGGCGGCCGTGGACAGTTGTTCCTTCGCGACGTGGCACCGGGCGGCAAGTAGTTCCGCGTCGGTGTAGCGGCGCAGGTGCCCTGCGGCCTTCTCCGTGACGAACTCGACGAGAGCCCGGTCGATCCCGGCCCCCGCGAGGGCGTCGATACGGTCGGAATGCAGAACTTCACCGGTGTGGTCGACGACGGACACCGTCAGGCCCTGATCTCCGACATCCACCTGAGCTGTCGTGTCGTACCGCTCGGTCTTCCCGGTCTCGGCAAGGTAGGCGTGTACGGCGGCAGGTTCGGGGATGGCACGGACCTGCTTCGGCGAGCGGGAGAGCGAAGACCTGATACTCGCGAGCTGGTCGTCCGTGCGATAGCTGACACCGATGGAGCGCGGCGCCGCAGATCCGTCCGTTACCTGCGTCGTCATCAGCTTGATGGAAGCGCGAACGAGGTCGCCGACGTTGGAATTGGCCTGATCGGCCGAGACGAATCGGGTCTCGGCAGGCACGGCTCCTGGCGCATTTGTGCTGGTATCGGTGTCGACGAGGGCTGAATAGACACCGGAAGATCCAGTGGAAATTCCCAGTGAACAACTCATCGCGCACCTCCTCGCAGTCAATACCGGTCAATGTTCAATCGACCGCCGTTATATGAACGTTACAGAAGGTTCGTGAGGATTGCTCAGTGCTTTTCGTCTCCGTGATGCTCATTTCGGACCGAAAGGGTGGTTTTACCTGGGAAATTGTCGATCATTGATTCATGCAGAAAAAAGGCAATTCTCCCCACATCGACGGGGAGCGGCGACGCGCGCTGATCCGTGGCGCGGTGCTTCGACCCACGCTGACGGTGATCGCCTTCGGATGCGCGTATTTCTTCCTGCCGTGGATCGACGTTCACACGGCGGGTGCGATCTTCCTGCTGATCGGTGGAGGGGTGGCGGTGCTTGCCGTGACCACCTGGCAGGTGTGGCGAATTCTGCGTTCCGACGTGCCTTCCCTGCAGGCGGTGGAAGCTGTGGCGGTGGTCATGCCGACGTACTTGTTGTTGGTGTCCATCACCTATTTTTCGGTCGAGCATGCGAGCGCCGGCAGCTTCACCGAACCTCTGTCACGGATGGCGGCGCTGTATTTCTCGCTGTCCGTCTTCTCGACCGTCGGTTTCGGCGACATCGCGGCGCAAACGGATCTGGCCAGGGGACTTGTGAGCCTGCAGATCATCTGCAATCTGGTATTGATCGGGTTCGGTGTTCGATTCGTGGTTGCCGCAGTGTCGTGGGCGAAAGCGCACCGCTCGAGTTCGAGCGGACCTGAAATCGCCTAGGACACTGCGGCAATCGGGATCATCGTCCGGTGTGAACCAACAATTCGACGTTCTGATCGACGCCGGTACCGGTCAACTTCGGGTCGCGGTGGATGTCGTTGAACGACAGTTCCCGATACAGCGAGGCGAGCCCGGCTGCCGACTTGTCGCTGTAGTCGGCGGAATTGGGGCTCTCCGCCTCGAAAAGCGTCGCGAGCAACGACACCGTTCCGTCGTGGTTGTCTGCGATCTCGACGATGCGCCCGAGCTGCGGGTAGTCGATGTGCGAGGCGGTGTTGATCTCCCAGAAGCCCTGTTCGGGGGTCGCGCCGGGCCACGGGGTGATCTTGTTCTCGTGAGTGTGTCCGTTGACCCAGGCGAGCACGTTCGGGAAGCGGTGCAGCAAGTCGAGAAGCTGTGAACCGCGGAAGCGCGGCTCGAGGATGTTCTCGGGGTCGGGAATGAGATTGTCCATCGTGTCGCTCGTGTGGTGACTGAACAGTACGAAGTAGGTGTCACTACGCGACTCGGTGACGCGAGAGCCCGCTGCGTCGTAGTAAGTGCTGCTGCCGGCGCGCAGGGTGTTCTCGATCCACTGGAACTGAGCGGCGCCCAACGAACCGTCGACGAAGCCCGCGCGGTTGGTGGAGTCCATGCTGATGCCGACAACGCCCGGTGCGATTTCGAACGAGTAGTAGCCGATACCCGTTTCTCCGGCGTCGGGGGCGAAACCGTGCCCGACGGGGCCGGGGCCGGTGTGCGCCGGATCAAGGTGCGCGGCGATGAACTGCCGAGGTGTGAACGGCGCGCGAGACGGGTCGGGGGTGACCTGGCGCGGCGGCGTCGTGAAGGCGGACAGGATTCCGGGAATCGCACTGGGATCGAATTTGGTGGCGATGTCGATCTGTTTGGCTTGCTCCGGTGAACCGGGCACCTCGAATTTGAGAGATCCCGTGTACATCGCCTCGAGCGGCGGGATGCCGCTGGGCACCGTGCCGGACACCGAATCGTCGTGATTGCCGAACACGCAGTACCAAGGCGTGTTCAGGCCGGGGCTCGACACGGGAGTGAAAGTGGCACCGAAGAAATCGGGGATCTCGGGGAAACCGGCCTTCTTGTACATGTCGAGCATCGGTGACTCAGGGTTCCAGTAGAGATCCGCGCCCGAGTTCTGCACACCCTCGTAGCGATCCTTGGCGCCGGTGTTGGCGACGACGGTTCCACCGTTGAGGGAGGTGAGGAACCAGTCGAGTTCGGCGAATTCCTTGTTGTCCGTGTTGTCGCCGGTGGTGACAACGGCATCGAAGGGTCGCGACGTGTGTGGGCCACTGCCGATCGAGTTGACTCGTCGGACAAGTGAAATCAGCCCGTGCGCCGTCAGGGTCTCCTGTGGGCGGAACGCCGAGCCGGTGATCTGGTGGACGTACTCGAATCGCATGGGGGACTGGGCGTCGACGATGTGGACGTCGGTCAGCTGTACGAGCGAGGCGAGTGCGGTGCGGCGATCCTCGCGTCCTGACTTCGGCTCGGCCAACTCGCTGCGCACGATGTTCGCCCAACCGGGCCCGGCAGTGAGCCTGGTGTAGCCGCTGCTGCTGACGGGGGTGGACACGGACTCGAGAGTGGTGCCAGGACCTGACGTCGGAATGGTCGACGCGCCTGCATATTGCAGGCCCCACGGCTTGCCAAGGCTGACCGCGCCGACGGCGCCGAGTCCGGCGAAGGTCAGAAAACTACGGCGATTGATGTTCGTCACGAAGTGAACAATAGGTGAACGTGGTGGACGGTTGTCCTGTTTCGCTCTGGACGAAGAGAAAAATGCGCCCAGTCCTTGAGGGTTGGCACTCTCACGTATAGAGTGCCAATTGGCGCTGATCGAGTTCCGGCACCCGCGACGACGGGACTGCAGTGACGCGCCGTAAACGGCATACCCAAACAGCTGTCCGAGGATCGCCTCGGACGCACATACCCCAAAGTGGAGGGCTCATCGTGGCGAGCGTCAACATCAAGCCGCTCGAGGACAAGATCCTCGTCCAGGCCAACGAGGCTGAAACGACGACGGCTTCCGGCCTGGTCATTCCTGACACAGCCAAGGAAAAGCCCCAGGAGGGCACCGTCGTTGCAGTCGGCGAAGGCCGCGTCAACGAGCAGGGCAACCGCATCCCGGTCGACGTCAAGGAGGGTGACACGGTCATCTACTCCAAGTACGGCGGAACCGAGATCAAGTACGCCGGCCAGGAATACCTGATCCTGTCGGCACGCGACGTGCTGGCTGTCGTCTCCAAGTAAGACACACGTGATCCGCCCCGGAGTCCACACAGGATCCCGGGGCGGAATGCGTTCACGCCCCGAAGATTCAGGAGCTGACAGAACAGATGTCCAAGCAAATTGCGTTCAACGAGACCGCACGCCGCGCTCTCGAAGCCGGAGTCGACAAGCTTGCCGACGCCGTCAAGGTGACCTTGGGCCCGCGTGGACGCCACGTCGTGCTCGCCAAGGCATTCGGCGGCCCCACCGTCACCAACGACGGTGTGAGCATCGCCCGTGAGATCGAACTCGAAGATCCCTTCGAGAACCTCGGCGCACAGCTCGTCAAGAGCGTCGCCACCAAGACCAACGATGTTGCCGGCGACGGCACCACCACCGCGACCGTCCTGGCCCAGGCCATCGTCCGCGGCGGACTCAAGAACATCGCAGCGGGCGCAAACCCGATGGCTCTCGGCGTCGGCATCAACGCCGCAGCCGACAAGGTCGTCGAGGAACTGCTCGCCGCAGCCACCCCCGTCGAGGGCGAGAAGTCGATCGCTCAGGTCGCCACCGTCTCCTCGCGTGACGAAGAGATCGGCAAGCTCGTCGGCGAGGCACTCACCCGTGTCGGAACCGACGGCGTCGTGACGGTCGAGGAATCCTCCACCGTTGCAACCGAACTCGTTGTCACCGAAGGTGTTCAGTTCGACAAGGGCTACCTCTCGCCTTACTTCGTCACCGATATCGATGCGCAGAAGGCCGTCTACGAAGACGCGCTGATCCTGCTCTTCCGCGAGAAGATCAGCTCACTTCCCGATTTCCTGCCGCTGCTCGAGAAGGTTGCCGAATCCGGCAAGCCGCTCTTGATCATCGCCGAGGACATCGAGGGTGAAGTTCTCTCCACCCTGGTGGTCAACTCCATCCGCAAGACCATCAAGGCCGTCGCCGTCAAGGCGCCGTTCTTCGGTGATCGTCGCAAGGCATTCCTCGACGACCTCGCAGTCGTCACGGCAGGCACCGTCATCAACACCGACGTCGGTCTCTCCCTCAAGGAAGCCGGCCTCGAATTGCTCGGTAGCGCTCGCCGCGTTGTCGTCACCAAGGACGAGACGGTCATCGTCGACGGTGCAGGTACCGCTGACGACATCGCGACCCGCGTTGCGCAGCTGCGTCGCGAGATCGAGAACACCGATTCGGATTGGGACCGAGAGAAGCTCGAAGAGCGTCTGGCGAAGCTGTCCGGCGGCGTGGCCGTCATCAAGGTCGGCGCAGCCACCGAAACCGATCTGAAGGAACGCAAGTTCCGCGTCGAGGATGCGGTCAACGCAGCCAAGGCTGCAGTTGCCGAGGGCATCGTCCCCGGTGGCGGATCGGCTCTCGTTCAGGCCGGTACGGCTCTGATCGGGAACCTCGGACTGTCGGGTGACGAGGCCACCGGCGTTGCCGTGGTCCGTGAAGCCCTCAACGCTCCGTTGTTCTGGATCTCCAGCAACGCAGGCATCGACGGTTCCGTCGTTGTCAGCAAGGTCGCCGAGATGACCAAGGGCGAAGGCTTCAATGCTGCCACCCTCACCTACGGCAACCTGCTTGCCGACGGCGTCGTCGACCCGGTCAAGGTCACTCGCTCGGCAGTGGTCAACGCCGCTTCCGTCGCGCGCATGATCCTCACGACCGAGAGCGCCGTCGTCGAGAAGCCGACCGAGGAAGTTGCCGACACCGGACACGGTCACAGCCACTAAGTCGCTGCTCGTAGTTTCGACAAAGAAAAGATCCCCCACCGGAATCCGGTGGGGGATCTTTTCGTCTGGCGATCAGATGAGCGGGATCGTTGCGAACGGCTCGCTCGTCGGCTGCTGCGATCCGCCGGGCGGCTCGACCGTGAACGCCAACTTCGTGTTCGGGCCGATGCCGTCGAGCACCACCTGGGTGGTGGGTTTGACGTCGCCCGGAGCCATCGTCCCCATCGGGATCATCGTGGTGCTGTCGGCATCGCCCGGCACCAGCCACATCTGGTACACGGTATCCGGACTCGGGGGAGTCACATCGTTCATCACGAGAACTGCCGCGTCTTCGGATGGGGAGAACAGCGTCGTGGCACTACCGCCGCCTGGGATCTCACGCGTGGTGGCATGAACGTCGGGTGCTGCCATGATCTCGGATGCGGCGTTCTGCGGCGGTGTGTTGTCGGACAGCGTGCGTCCGATTCCGATGCCGCCGACCAGGATTGCGACTGCGGCGGCCGCGGCAAGCGCCATGGTCCACGGGCGTCGACGGTTACGACGCTCGGCCAGCGAGATCGGGGCGTCGGCAGCAGCGGTCTGTTCCGAGATGGAGGCGAGGACACTGCTGCGCAGTGACGGAGGGGGCTCGACGGCATCGACAACGGTCATCGCAGCCATGGTTTCGGCGGTGAGTCGGACCTGGGCGTCGAATTCGGCTCGGGTCGCGGAGTCCGAAGTGGCAAGTCGTCTGTCGACCTCACGGCGCTCGTCGAGGTCCAACGCATCGATCGCGTAGGCGTACGCGTAGTCGATCAGCTCTTCGTCCATCTCACATCACCCCCAAACATCCACGTAGGCGCAGTAGTCCGTCGCGAATTCGCGACTTTATCGTGGGAATCGCCACGCCGAGATCTTCGGCCACCTCGCGGTAGGTTCGGCCGCCGTAGTAGGCGAGAGTCACCGATTGGCGCTGAGTGTCCGTCAGCGTTTCGAGACAGTCGGTGACAGCACGATGCTCGTCTCTTCGTGTCACTTCGTCGCTGACGACGTCGAACTCGGGAGTCGCATTCGTGGTGTCGTAGAGAGCCTGTCGATCCGAACTCGACTGTTCGGAGCGGACGCGGTCCACCGCGCGGCGGTGAGCGAGCGTCAGGAGCCAGGAGAGTGCGGACCCCTTGGCCGGATCGAAGCTGTCGGCCGATTTCCAGGCTTGGAGATAGACCTCTTGGACAGCTTCCTCGGAGAAGCCTGGATCACGGAGTACACGCAGAACCATGCCGTAGACGCGGGAGCTGGTTCGGTCGTAGAACTCGGCAAAGGCGCTCTGGTCGCCGCCGGCAACCTTCGCGAGGACCACTGCCAGCTCGCGTGATTCCACGATTCGCGCGGTGCGGGCCGCAGAATTGTCCGTCGGGCATGCCTCGGCCGCATCCGACGCATGGTCTGGCTCGCTCACGAAGAGTTGTCTCGCTTCATCGCGTACAACCGTAGCGTGCATGTCCGGTTCTTTTCTCTCGGCCCGCCGTTGCCCGCTGTGCGCCTTTATTAACCGCGGGGGGTTAACAAAGGCGCACAGCAGGTGGGGACTACTGCGGCATCAGCACCGAATCGATGAGGTAGACGGTGGCGTTTGCGGTCTTGACTCCACCGCAGACGACGGTTGCGTCGTTGACCTTGATGTTGTCACCGGATCCGGTGACGGTAACCGTTCCGCCCTCGGCGGTGGGGTGCGTTCCGTCGATCGCGTCAGGGGCGATCTGGCCGGGAACCACGTGGTAGGTGAGGATCTTGGTCAGCGTGGCGCTGTCCGTCTTGAGGCTGTCGATCGTGGCGGGGTCGATCTTGGCGAATGCCGAGTCGATCGGTGCGAAGACGGTGAACTCGCCACCGTTGAGAGTGTCGACCAGGTTGACGTCCGGGTTGAGCTGGCCGGAGACTGCCGCGGTCAAGGTGGTGAGCAACGGATTGTTGGATGCCGCTGTGGCAACCGGATCCTGGGCCATTCCGCTGACCGATCCGGCGCCGCTCGGCACTGCTGCTGCATAGTCGGCACAACCGGCACCGACCAGATCGGAAGCAGGCTCCGCCATCGCGCTGCTGGGAGACATGCTCGATCCCATGGCAGAAGACGTCATGGCGGCGCTGGACGTGTCGGTCGACGAATCGTTGTCGTCGGAGGAGCAACCGACGACGCCGAAGACGGCGAAAGAAGCTGCTGCGGTGACTGCCAGAACTCGAGTAGAGGTGTTCATGGGTCTGCCTTCCTGAAGGGATGTGCTGAGGTGCACTGTCAGAAGGCATTCGGAGTCGGTTGTCGACAGGATGGGTCGGTGTCGGAAATTCTTTTCACGAACTGGTGTGGGCATGCAAAAGCCCCCGAATACTCTCGGGGGCCTTGTGCTCTCGACCTGCGCGTATCAGGACGCTATGCGAGTGGTGCGACGGTGGCGCGCGTGTAGTTCACGTTCGGTTTCCGACATTCCTCCCCAGATGCCGTACGGCTCGGCGACGGTCAGCGCGTGGCTGCGGCACTGCATCAGTACCGGGCACTGACGGCACATTTCTTTCGCGCGGGTTTCGCGCTGGGCACGTGCTCTACCGCGTTCGCCATCGGGATGGAAGAACATCGAGGAGTCGACTCCGCGGCACAGACCGTGCATCTGCCAGTCCCAGATGTCTGCGTTGGGGCCTGGAAGGTGATTCGGTGCAGGCATGTTGACTCCTTACTGCAAGCTCGCGTTGATCAACGAGCGGACCAAGTTGCCCGGAGGTTATCCGGGCCTTCTGAATCGTTCACGCTTGCTAACCGTAAGGGTGCTGAGTAAATCGCGTCAATAGGCTCGTTCAGTGGCGATCGGCATATATCGAAATGCGAGAGTTAACGAAGTATATATTTACATTTCGGGTCCTCCGTGCGTTGTGCTGCGCCGATGTCGGAATCGGGTTGATCGAGGTGCCGAGCGAGAAACTTGGCTGCTCGAGATGCGAAACCCACAGATCAGGGATATGTTTGCTGCTGATCGCCTGGCGAAATCACTCCGTCGTTTAGCTCGGTTTGCGTCATTTGTCCGATATTGAGCGAACGAGGTTTCACTCCATTTCGGGACTTAGTGCCCCAGTTTCAACTAGGACATCTGTCCAATAAGTAATGCGCAGTTAACGTCACGGATATATGCCCGTTAAATATCATTACGAGTACATTTGGCAAATCTCAGTTGAATATCTGATTAACTCCGACAAACTTGCCTTTTCGCGTCTTGTGCGACTCACGGCATTGGTCGGGCGCTTGTCTGCAAGGGCTGCTGCAATGATCTACCTGTGTCGACACCTGCGCGCCCTGAAGCATCTGTACGATCCAGGACCCTCGAGTCCGCCGCATTCGGCGCGGATCCGGACCTCGACCGGCTCCCGGAGCCCGGCTCCACCCGGGATTGGTGGACAACGGCAGTGGTTCTGGGTGGTCAGGGGCACTACGCCAGAGCGCGGGCGGCCTTGGATGTCCTGGACCGGCGCACGTCGGGGTTCTCGACGCATTCGGATCGAGTCCTTGCCTCTCTGTCTGCCAGCACTAGAGCGTCGTTTCTTCGTCAAAGCGGACGCCATGCGCTCGCGGCCACGTGGGACGGGCGTGCATTGGCGATAGTCGACGGCCTGCCCGTCAACCCGGAGGCTGCCTGTGATGCGCTGACCGGTCTGGCCGCAGACGCCCTCGGCTGTGGCAGGCTCCCGCTCGGCTGGCGCCTGCTGGCGGAATGTCGGGCGCGTCTAGGTAACGAGGGCTGGCTGTGGCGGCAGGAAATTCGGATCGAATGGGTCTCGGCGGAACTGGCGCTGGCGGGAGGTGACTTCACGCGCGCCGGCAGACACGCAGAACGCGCCGTCGAATTGTCAGGGGAATCGGAGTCTGTCCGGCACCGCGTGAAGTCGGGTCTCTTGCGTAGCGCCGCCCTGACCGGAACAGACCCGAGCGCTGCCGTGGAGTCGGCAGTGGATGTGCTCGCACGGTGTCAGCAGTACGGCCTGCTGCCCCTGGCCTGGGCGTCGTCGATGTTGATCGAGGGTGTGAGCGGTGGGAGGACCTCACCGAGTGCCCGTGAGATCGGCGATCTGATCGCGATGCGAGGTGGATCACTCCTCCCTTTGTCTTAGCCGCTTCGCCGAAAGAGTCCGGAGAACATTCCAGACAGGGCTGATTCGATATCGCGACTGCTGGGCGGGCATGCGGAGACCAGCCGGTCCGGATGGTTACTCTTAGAGGGTTCCGCTGAGAGCGGGAGCACACCCGCTCGGGAGGTGCCACTGTAACGCCAGGATTTTCGCTGACGATGACAAATACGAGCGATGAGTTGGACACCGCGGTCGCCGCTGCTGCGCAGGGCGACCGTACAGCTCTAGCTTTGGTTCTGGAGAACATCCGACCGATGGTGGTGCGCTACTGCCGCGGTCGAGTGGGTGCGGCCGAGCGAGGACACCTGTCCGCTGACGACGTCGCACAGGAAGTGTGTCTGGCCGTGATGACCGCGCTGCCGCGTTATCAAGACCAGGGACGCCCGTTCATGGCCTTTGTGTACGGAATTGCGGCACACAAGGTTGCGGACGCACATCGAAGCTCCGCCCGTAACAAGTCGGAGCCCGTTTCCGAAGTACCGGATGTAATAGCACTGGATGATGGTCCCGAACAGCGAGCACTCGATTCGGAATCCAGCAGACAGATGCACGAACTGCTCGGCACACTTCCGGAGAAGCATCGAGAAATCTTGATACTTCGCCTGGTGGTCGGGATGTCGGCCGAGGAAACGGCCGTCGCCGTCGGTAGTACCGCCGGAGCCGTACGAGTCGCTCAGCACAGGGCGATCGCGAAACTGAAAAAAGAAGTAACGAAAGCAGGTGAGAGCTTTGGCTAGAGACGAGGAGCGTGACGCTTCGAATCTCGGTGATCTCGCCGACGACGGTACGCCAGTGGATTTGGCTGCGGTTCGGCGTGACGATGCGCTGATCGAATCCATTTCGAGTGGTGGGCCGGTAGCAACCGATAGCACCGAACAGTACGAACTTGCGTTGATTCTCTCGCAATGGCGTGACGATGTCGTTGCGACTCCGATGCCCGAGGGTCCGTTGTTGGACGACGTCATCGCTGCGATCACAGCGACGCCGTCCGGCTTCTCCGATCGTCAGCGTTCACGTTCCCGATTGCGAGTGGTCCGCCCGATCGCCGCCGCCGCAGCTGTGGCAGCAGTGGTCTTCGGTGGCGCCACGGCGATGGCGTACGACGCACAGCCCGGCGATGCTCTCTGGGGCGTCAAGCAGGTCGTCTTCGCGGACGAGGCAAACTCGACGGTGGCGAAAATCGACACGACCTCCGAGCTCGAGAAGGCCGAGCGTCTGTTGGCTGCTGGGGACATTCCCGCGGCAAAGATGGTGTTGGACAACGCAGCTCACCGTGCCGATGCGGTCAAGGACTCGCAGGACAAGACGGATCTCGTCGAGCGCTGGGGCAAGTTGATGACGCAGGTCCAGGAGACAACGTCACCCGCAGTGCCGCCGTCGACGACCGACCAGCAGTCCTCGATTGCCACCTCTCCCACGGCGATTCCGGGGATCTCAGTCAATCCGGCCAACCCTCAGCTGCCTGGCGGCGTGACCACGACGACAACGCCCAACCCTGGAATCATGCAGGCGCCTGGTCCAAGCGCGGCGTCGTCGACACCGTCATCGTCGCCCACGGCAACGACCACGACGACGACGACGACAACCACGACAACGACGTCACTGGCTCCGGCCTCGTCGCCGTCGGGTGATTCTTCTTCACCCCCGCCCTGATCGCATCGCTGCGATTCGAGTCATACGAAAGTGGCCGACAAGCAATTGCTTGTCGGCCACTTTCGTATGAACTTGGTGGGGTTTCGCTCAGCTGTCGAAACCGTCGCCGTGCATCGCCTCGTTCATCGACGCGTCGGCGTATCCGCGGCAGTAGTCCCACGTGACATATGCCTCAGGCATGGGGTCGTAGGCAGGCTCGTGGGGGCGGACGGTTCCGTCTACGAGGAGCTGCAGCAGGTTTGCGCGCAGCATGTCCCAGTCGTGGTAGTGATCTTGTTGGCAGTCCTCGCAGCACACTACGAGACCGCGGATGCCGCGGTGAGCGAGGAGTGCCTCGTAAACGGCGAGGTCAGCGAGATCCTCCTCGACCGCTTGGCGTTCGTGGGGGTCGAGTGGTTGGCCCGGCTCGATGGCATCGAGAGCCGCGGAGGGGTCAGCTGGGTCGCCGGCGAAGGGATCTGGCGGCAGACCGGGGGGCAGTTGATCACGCACAGCACCACGGTACGCAGGTCAGGGGGGTCAGCGCCACTTGTTACGCGTACCCGCAGCGTGGGTGGGATGGTTCGGACCTTTGAGTGAGCCGATACCATGGTGTGCAACGCCGGGAAAAGGTGCCAGGAATATCTTTCTGTGCAGGTGCCTTCTATCCGATATCCAGCTTTCGTAATCCGTTTCGAGGCGGCTGCTACAGCGGTCGCCCTGGGCGAATCTAGGTCCATGGAGGGTCCTGACCGCATGAGTAGTTCTGCAGGACATGTACACACCGGAGGAGACGACCCCAACAAGGTCGCGATGCTGGGACTGACATACGACGACGTGTTGCTGTTGCCTGCCGCGTCCGACGTCATCCCGAGCCAGGTCGACACGTCCAGTCAACTGACTCGCGACATCCGTCTGCGGATCCCGTTGGTCAGTTCTGCGATGGACACCGTCACCGAGTCGCGCATGGCAATTGCGATGGCCCGCGCCGGCGGCATGGGTGTACTGCACCGCAACTCGTCGGTCGACGTCCAGGCAGGGCAGGTCGAGACCGTCAAGCGTTCCGAGGCCGGCATGGTGACGGATCCCGTCACGTGTAAGCCGACCGACACGATGGGCGAGGTCGACGCGAAGTGCGCTCGCTTCCGCATCTCGGGTCTGCCGGTCACCGACGACGCCGGCCAGTTGGTCGGCATCGTCACGAACCGTGACATGCGTTTCGAGGTCGACCAGAACCGCCCGGTCGTCGAGATCATGACCAAGATGCCGCTGATCACCGCTCAGGAAGGCGTCACCGCAGACGTAGCACTGGGCCTCCTCCGTCGGCACAAGATCGAGAAGCTGCCTATCGTCGACGGCAACGGCAAGCTCACCGGTCTGATCACGGTCAAGGACTTCGTCAAGACCGAACAGCATCCCGACGCCACCAAGGACCGCGACGGTCGGCTGCTCGTCGGCGCTGCAGTGGGTGCAGGCGACGACGCTTTCCAGCGTGCGATGGCGCTCACCGATGCCGGTGTGGACGTACTGGTGGTGGACAGTGCACACGGGCATTCGTCCAACGTTCTCGACATGATCGCCAAGCTGAAGCGTGAACTGGGCGAGCGGGTTCAGATCATCGGTGGCAACGTCGCCACGCGCGCGGGTGCCTTGGCTCTCGTCGAAGCAGGCGTCGACGCCGTCAAGGTCGGAGTCGGCCCTGGTTCCATCTGCACCACCCGCGTCATCGCCGGTGTCGGTGCCCCTCAGGTCACGGCCATCCTGGAAGCTGTTGCCGCGTGCAAGCCTCTCGGTGTGCCCGTCATCGCTGACGGTGGACTCCAGTTCTCCGGTGACATCGCGAAGGCTCTCGCCGCGGGTGCGTCGACGGCCATGCTGGGCTCGCTCCTGGCCGGTACCGCTGAATCGCCCGGAGAACTGATCCTGGTCGGCGGCAAGCAGTTCAAGAGCTACCGCGGCATGGGTTCGCTCGGCGCGATGCAGTCGCGTGGTGAGGCCAAGTCGTACTCCAAGGACCGGTACTTCCAGGATGACGTACTTTCCGAGGACAAGTTGGTTCCGGAAGGCATCGAAGGACGTGTTCCGTTCCGTGGCCCGCTCTCCCAGGTGACGCATCAGCTCACCGGTGGTCTGCGCGCTGCCATGGGTTACACGGGGTCGGCGACGATCGAGCACCTGCAGAACGCTCAGTTCGTCCAGATCACGGCGGCCGGTTTGAAGGAAAGCCATCCGCACGACATCACGATGACTGTCGAAGCACCCAACTACACCGCTCGTTAGCAACCAGTACACGAGAAAGGGGCGCGCGTGCGCGACCTCGTTGAGATCGGCATGGGTCGAACGGCCCGACGTACCTATGAGTTGGACGATGTGAACATCGTTCCCTCCCGGCGAACCCGTTCGTCGAAGGAGGTGTCGACTGCTTGGCAGCTCGACGCTTACAGGTTCGACATTCCAGTCCTCGCACATCCCACCGACGCGTTGGTCTCACCGACCTTCGCGATCGAGCTGGGAAAGCGCGGCGGCCTCGGTGTCATCAACGGTGAAGGCCTGTGGGGCCGTCACCCCGATGTCGAGGAGAAGCTCCGGCGTCTCGTCGAGATCGCCGAGAAGGACGGTGGGGTCGACGCGGCCATCCGTTATCTGCAGGAGTTGCACGCGGCACCGTTGCAGGCCGGTCTTCTGGCCGCCGCGGTCGCGCAGGTCCGTGATTCGGGGGTCACCACTGCCGTTCGCGTCAGCCCGCAGAATGCGCGCGCACTGACGCCTGAGCTGATCAAGGCCGGAATCGACCTGTTGGTCGTCCACGGCACGATCATCTCGGCCGAGCACGTCGTGCACACCGAGCAGGAACCGCTCAACCTCAAGACGTTCATCTCGGAACTCGACGTTCCGGTTGTCGCGGGTGGGGTCAGTGACCACCGCACCGCCCTGCACCTGATGCGTACCGGCGCTGCCGGCGTCATCGTCGGGTACGGCTCCACCGAGGGCGCAACCACCACCGGTGAGGTCTTGGGTATCGGTGTTCCGATGGCCACGGCCATTGCCGATGCTGCAGCAGCCAGGCGCGACTACCTCGACGAGACGGGTGGACGCTACGTCCACGTCATCGCCGACGGTGACATAGCAACCTCGGGCGATCTGGCGAAGGCCATCGCCTGCGGTGCGGACGCTGCAGTTCTGGGAACGCCGCTGGCCGTGTCGGCCGAGGCGCCCGGTGGCGGCTGGTACTGGCCGTCCGCTGCGGCTCATCCTTCGGTTCCTCGAGGAGCGCTTCTCCCGGTTTCCTACGGTGAGCGTCCGAGTCTCGACCAGGTTCTGAGCGGTCCGTCGGATGACCCGTACGGTTCGCTGAACTTCGTCGGCGGTCTTCGTCGGTCGATGGCCAAGGCTGGGTACTCCGACCTCAAGGAGTTCCAGAAGGTCGGGCTGACGGTCCGCGCGTAGTTTGTACTTCTCTGTGGCCCTGGTTCCTCGTGAACCGGGGCCACAGTTCGTTGTGCAGGACTTTCGTCCGTTCCTGATACTTGCGGTTACGCTTATGAGACCCCTTGTGGTGGTAGTCACAAGGAATAGGTGCATACTGGCGGGTAACTACGGTTCACGGTGGAGGTGTCCTGATGGGCAAGCAACGGGCAACGGACTACGACGTACTGATCGTCGGATCCGGGTTCGGCGGAAGCGTGAGCGCGCTTCGTCTCGTGGAGAAGGGCTACAAGGTCGGCGTCATCGAAGCCGGCCGACGGTATGCCGACGAAGACTTCGCGAAGACCAGCTGGGATCTCAAGAAGTTCCTCTGGGCTCCGAAGCTGGGTTGCTTCGGCATTCAGCGCGTACATCTGTTGCGCGACTGCCTCATTCTTGCCGGCGCGGGTGTCGGCGGCGGTTCGTTGAACTACGCCAACACGCTCTACCAGCCGCCGGAGCCGTTCTTCCAGGACAAGCAGTGGGCGCACATCACCGACTGGCGCAGTGAACTCACGCCGTACTACGAGCAGGCTCAGAAGATGCTCGGTGTGGTCCGCAATCCGCACATGACGCCCGCCGACGAGATCATGAAGTCGGTCGCCGACGACATGGGCGTCGGAGACACGTTCATCCAGACGCCCGTCGGCGTCTACTTCGGTGAACCGGGCAAGAAGGCGAAGGACCCGTACTTCGGCGGTGTCGGACCCGAGCGCACCGGTTGCATCGAGTGTGGCGAGTGCATGACAGGCTGCCGTCACGGAGCAAAGAACACTCTTCTCAAGAACTACCTCGGCCTTGCCGAGACCGCTGGGGCCGAGATCATTCCGATGACCACCGTGTCCGGACTTCGTGAGGCTCGCGACGGTTCGTGGGACGTGTTCACCGAGCGAACCGGTGCATTCGGACGCAAGAACCGCCGCACGTACACGGCTGCGAACGTCATTCTCGCGGCCGGAACGTGGGGCACTCAGCATCTGCTCTTCGACATGAAGGACACCGGAGCGCTGCCCAAGCTTTCCGACAAGCTCGGCGAGCTGACTCGAACGAACTCCGAATCCATTGTCGGCGCAGGCAAGTACAAGGTCGATCCCGCACTCGACCTGACCCGCGGAGTGGCGATCACGTCGTCGTTCCACCCGAGTAGTGACACCCACATCGAGCCGGTCCGCTACGGCAAGGGTTCCAACGCGATGGGACTGCTGCAGACCTTGATGACGGATGGCGGTGGCTCGACACCGCGGTGGATCAAGTTCCTCGGTGTGGTCGCGAAGAACCCGTACCAGATGCTGCGCATGCTGACGGTCAAGGACTGGAGCGAGCGCACGATCATTGCCCTGGTCATGCAGAACCTCGACAACTCGATCACCACGTACACGAAGAAGGGCCTGTTCGGTCGACGCAAGGTCACCAGCAAGCAGGGCCACGGTCAGCCGAACCCGACGTGGATTCCGGAAGGCAACGAGGCGACGCGTCGAGTTGCCGCGAAGATCGACGGCGTCGCAGGCGGTACGTGGGGCGAGATCTTCAACGTGCCGCTGACGGCGCACTTCCTCGGCGGTTGCGCTATCGCGTCGGATTCCGATCACGGGGTCATCGATCCCTACCACCGCGTCTACGGCTACCCGACGCTCAGCGTCGTCGACGGAGCAGCGGTCTCGGCCAATCTCGGTGTGAATCCGTCGCTCACCATTGCCGCTCAGGCTGAGCGCTCGGCCTCGCTGTGGCCGAACAAGGGGGAGACGGACCTGCGTCCCGCTCAGGGCAGCGGCTACGAGCGTTTGACTCCGATCGCACCCAAGTCGCCCGTGGTTCCGGCGTCGGCTCCGGCCGCGCTGGTTCTGCCGATCGTGAAGATCACCGGCGGCAAGACAGCTACCGCTGTTCCGGCGGAGCCTGCAGCCGGATAAGGTCTCCGCAAACGAAGATGGGGCGTGGCGGGGCGGGTAAAAAGACCCGCCCCCAACCATGTTAAAGGGGTG
>NZ_JBHTSW010000046.1:0-48670 GCF_042794945.1 Rhodococcus sp. NPDC056506
CGTCATCCTCTTTCGTTAGTTGTCTCGTGGGCTGGGTTATGTTTATACGACCCCGCGGTCGCGGCCGATGTGATCGTCCTCTATAACATCGGCCGTTTCCAGCGGTGTGGATTGAGGATGCACGTATAACGCATCCGTCGGGCAATAGGCCTCGCACATGAAGCAGGTCTGGCAATCCGATTGGCGCGCAATCACTGGGACGCCCGACGGCCTCCGGTCGAAAACATCTGTAGGACATACATCTACGCACTTGTCACAGCCGATGCATGCCGGCGCTGACACCAGCTCGATCATGACGCCACCAGTGCAGATCCGACAGTTTCGGAAGTCCGGGTCCACACCGAATCCAAACCACCGGTGAGAACATGATGGTGCTGCGTCACATCGAGTTCGGGATAATCGTCCCGCTTGCTCATTCCCCGAGTCTCGGTCCGCGCCAACGTCGAGTGGTACATCCAGCGACCGACGGCCGTGATCGCGGCAGCCTGCCGCGCCGCCATCCGACCTGCTGGGTCCGCGCCCAGATCCGCACTCACTGCACCCCAGAGCGATTCGAGCTCACCAAGCGCTGCGGATACTCGATCACCGCTGCGGAGGTAGTTCTTGTCGAAGGGAATCAGCTGCGCCTGAGCAGCTTTCACCACATCGTCGGCAGCAAACCCGGTTCGTACCGGATTACGCAATCCGACGGTTCCGGCTCCGCGTAAACCACTGGTAGCCCCGCGTCCGACCGACAGCGCATAGCGCGCGGCGCCGGTGCCCGCCCACGAACCAGAAGACATAGCCCACGCGGCGTTGTGACTTCCCCCGCCGGTAAAACCTCCGCAGATTCGCTCTCGGGTCGCAGCGTCCCCGGCGGCAAACAGTCCTGGAACGGATGACGCGCAATCGTCATCGACGACATTGATTCCCCCAGTGCCGCGCACCGTGCCTTCAGCGAGCATGCTGACCTCGAATTTGTCGGTGAACGGATCAATTCCGCGGCGATCGAATTGCAGGAAGAAGTTGGGTTGCCCCAGTCTCATCCGACGCTGCACCTCGGCGTCGGCCCGATCGATCTGCGCGAAGACGGGCTCGTTCCGCAACGTGCTGGCGATGACGGACCTCCCCTTCGCCGAACCGGCTCCTTCGAGCACTCTTCCGTCAGCGTGGAAGAACGTCGCGTACGCGTAGTACGCCGTCTTGGTGATCGTCGATCCGGCCGCTGCGATTCCGTACGCGTTCGAGAACTCCATGCCGGAGAACTCGGCCCCGACTTCCGCTGCCATCAATGCACCGTCGCCGGTATCGACGTTGGTACCCAACGCACCGGAGAGAAACGCACAACCTCCGCTGGCGACCACTACCGCGCCTGCCGAGACGCGGTAGTCCTGGTGTTCGTGGCGTTGGTAGCCCGCAGCTCCGCGAACTCGTCCTTCGCCGTCCACCAACAGCTCCAACGCCGGCGAATGATCGAGGATCCGCACACCGGCTCGACGAATCCAGGTGCGCATCCGCCGCATGTACTCCGGCCCCTGCAAGCCGGTGCGTATCTGCTTGCCCGTGCTGGTGTCGACGGGGAAGGGATATCTGCCCTCCACCGCGAGGAGATCCATGTTCGAGTAGGTCTGCGCGAGCACGCGGTCCATCCAGTGGTGGTCGGCAAGATATCCGCCGAGCGCCTCGCGTCCGGCCTTTGCCCGCTCACGTGCAGTCGTATCCGGTTCGACGTACCAAACACCCGTTCCGGAGGGGGCCGTTGCGCCGCTCGTTCCGCAGTAGCCCTTGTCGACCAGGACGACGTCTGCACCGGCCTTGGCCGCGCGCAACGCTGCCCACGCGCCGGCGGGGCCACCACCGATCACCAATACATCGGTGGAGAGTTCGAGGACGTCCATCACTGGCCAGCTCCTGTCAGAGGTCTACGCAACACTGCTGTTGCCGCAATATTCCTCGAACGAACTACCCAGCGCCACAGTCAGAATCACTGTGAACTCAACCGGTCACCATCGCATCGACAGAGCGCTACGACGCTTCCCGCTCCTCATCGGTGCACAACGCGGAATACTTGGCGAAGGCTTCCTGCAAGGTCAGCGATTTACGTCGCTCGGCGATGTCGCGGGGCTTTCCCTGCGCAACACATCGACGCGCATGCTCGATCACAGCTTCACGAATGACGCTCGAAATGTCCGCGCCCGTGAGCTCTTGGAGGGTCTCTAGGGCCCTCAGTTCCTCTACGTCGAATCTCACCGTTACCGATCGTCTAGCCACGCTCAGGATGTTACTTGCGGGTACACCAAAATTGGTGAGCTAAATATGCGTCGAGTCGAATATCTTTGGGCGCCAAAACCTTCGAATTCCGATCTACGTGGGTAAATCGTTTTCCACCCACGGCACTCATGTAATGCAACGCACACGGCGCAATCCAGCGTGCCGACGGACACTGTCGCTGTCTATGCTTGCGAAACACTGCCTTCGATCGGAGATACACCGCGTGAGCATCGACCACATCGTTTCCGCAGTCGACGGCGACGCTGCCGAGCGAATCAAGACAGCTCTGGCCCAGAGAGCCGCAACCTCGACAGACACGACCACGCTGGTGTTCGACGGCGTGAGCATCGAGATTCCTCCGTCGGTCGGCGACGCCGTCGTCCAACTCCTGACCTACCTCGCTGCCGGGGACAGCGTCGCCCTCGGGCCCGTCGCAGAGCTCCTCACCACCTCGCAGGCAGCAGAGATCCTCGGCGTTTCGGACACGTATGTACGCAAACTCGCCGACGCCGGGAAACTCCCTATCGAACTACGCGGCACCCACCGCAGGTTCCGCCTCGATGACGTGATGACCTACCGCGAGCAGTTCCCCAAACGCACCTAGCTCTTCGCGTACATTCCTTCGATCTCCTTCGAGAACCGATCGACGACGACATTGCGCTTGATCTTGAGCGTCGCCGTCATCTCACCGTCTTCCTCGGTCAGATCGCGATCGAGAATGACGAACTTCTTGATCGACTCCGCATGTGAGACAGCGGCATTGGCGTCGTCGACAGCCTTCTGCAGCTCCGCTCGAAGGTCCTTGTCATCACGCAGTGCGGCGACGGTGGCGCCGGAAGGCTTGCCGTTCTCCGACTTCCACTTCTGGAACACCTCGGGGTCGACGGTCAGCAGTGCCGTGATGTAGGTCTTCCCGTCGCCGACGACAACTGCCTGCGAGACGATGGAATGCGAACGGATACGGTCTTCCATCGGGCCGGGCGAGACGTTCTTGCCGCCCGCCGTCACCAGAAGATCCTTCTTGCGTCCGGTGATGGAAAGGTAACCGTCGCTGTCGAGTTCACCGAGATCCCCGGTGCGCATCCAGCCGTTGACGAATGTCTCTTCGGTGGCCTTGTCGTTCTTCCAGTAACCCTTGAAGACAACCCCACCGTTGAGTTCGATCTCGCCGTCCTCGGCGATGCGTACCCCGTTGCCGCCCATCGGCTGTCCGACGGTTCCGATCTTCTGAGCACCTGGGACGTTGACGCAGTGCGCCGCAGTGGTTTCGGTGAGACCGTAGCCCTCGTAGATCGGAACTCCGAGCCCACGGAAGAAGTGCCCCAGTTCAGGAGTGAGGGCGCCGCCGCCGGAGATCGCGAACCAGCACTCGCCGCCGAGAGCCGCACGAAGCTTCGAATACACGAGCTTGTCTGCCACTGCGTGCTTCGCCTTCAAGATCAGCGAGGGACCGCCCTTGTCGAGAGCTTGGCTGTACTCCTTGGCGGTAGCTTCTGCGAAAGCGAAGATCGCGCCGGGGATCTTCCCACCGGACTCCGCCTTGCGTGCTGCGCCGTCACGAACCTTTTCGAAGACACGCGGAACACCGAGGATGGTGTTGGGCTTGTAGCGCTCGAATTGGGTTGTAATGGTGGCGAAGTCGGACCAGTGGGCCTGCGACGCACCAGCTTCGAACGTCGCGAGAGACACCGCGCGGGCCAGTACGTGCGCAAGCGGCAGAAAGGTCAGGACTCGGTTTCCCGGAACCGCCACCTCGCCGATCGATGCAGTGAGAATCCCGCGCACCTCGGACAGGAAGTTGCGGTGCGTCAGGATGCATCCCTTGGGACGGCCTGTCGTGCCAGAGGTGTAGACGAGCGACGCCAGATCGTCGGCCTTGATGCCCGCGAGCCGTTTCTTCAGCTCGGTGTCGTCAACGTCGGCACCCTGTGCGGTCAGCTTCTCCACAGCGCCGTCATCGATCTGCATGACTGCTTTGAGAGTGCTTGGCGCGTCCTGGAACAGCTGCTCGTGCGCGCCGGTTTCGACGATTGCGATGACGGCCTCGGAGTCTTCGAGGATCCAGCTGACCTGCCCCTGAGACGACGAATCGTAGATCGGAACGGTAGCCGCGCCGGCAGCCCAGATGGCGAAGTCGAAGAGCGTCCACTCGTATCGGGTCGCGGAGAGGAGTGCGACGCGGTCGCCTGCCTGCACCCCGGCTGCAATGAGACCGTTTGCGACGCCGGTGACCTGCTCGGCGAACTCCTTGGCTGTGACGTCCACCCAACCCTCTCCCTTGGGGCGGGAGAACACCGTCAGATCTGGCGTGCGCTCGGCGTGAGTGAAGACGGTGTGCACCACAGACTCATTGTCGGAGATGGTGAACTGGGCTTTGGCGCTGTACTCACTCACAGGGTGTCATCTCCGTTGGTCTGCGATTCGATGCTGATTCTGAAGCGGTGGAGTGCGCGGGCGAAGTCTGCGACCTCGGACTCGGTCCAATCGTGCAGCCTGCCGGCGACTTGGTCGAGCCGACGCGCGTCGGCGACGTCGAGGTATTTGCGGCCAGCCTCCGTGAGGTGCAATGGATTGCCCTGACGAACGGATCCCGGATCGGCATACACCCAGCCTGCCTCGATGCAGCCGCGAACTTGGCGCGAGATGGTCGAGCGGTTGACGCCGAAGACTTCTGAGATCTCCGTGGCCTTGCAGCCGTCGTTGCGGCCGATGAAGGAGAGGAAGGAATGCTGCGCGATCGACGGGTGGTCATCGGAATGCCGATCCCCCGTCATCAGCTGCCGCGTCAGGTGCACCAGCTCGTCATGAACGGCTGGTGGACCGGTGAGCGCCATTGCTCCGTCTTGTTGCACTGGGCAACTATAACGCCGACCCCTGTGTCCGACGCAATATGACCGCCGCCACCCTGGCGGCCGAAGGGGGTAAGGCCCGATCACCGGGGCGGATGAGCCTCACGGCCCCGACTATCCTGGTCACGACAACAACCGCAGTAAACAGTGTCCGCCCGTATGCGGTCCGGACACAGGAGACGAGGATCCATGAGCGAGCAAGACACCGCCGATCAGCCGCTTCACATCGACGGCAAGCTTGCCCTGGTGACGGACGAGCGCGAGGAATTGGTTCGCCTGTGCGTCCAGGCCCTCGCCGAGCTACTGGGCAGTGTGCCTGCCACCGACGATGACGGCGACATTGTCGTGCCGGTTCACGGATTTGTCGTGTACGTGACCGTCGCGGATGACGGCCCTCAGATCAACGTCTGGTCCTCGGTCCTCACGGGTCTCGGGAATCCCGCCCATGCTGCAACTCGACTGATCGAACTCGCGAAGGAATGGCCGCGCCTGCGTTTCGCCTTCAGCGGCGACCACCTACTGGTCTCCACGATGCTCGACGCGGATCCGTTCGCCCCCCAGCATCTACTCAACCTCATCGATGAAGTCCACGACTTCACTCACGAACTCGACGACGATTTTGCTGAATCCTTCGGCGGGTCCCTCGACTGTGACGCGGATGACGAAAGCTACGCTGGCGACTGCAATCCCGGCAGTTGCGGCGGGGACTGTGACTGCGCGTGCGGCGATGATGCAGACGCCGCCGATGGCGATCTTGGAATTATTGCGCTCAACTCCTAGGAGTTAGCACACCGAGCTGACTGCAGGTTCGGATGCGGAATGGCCGACCTCTAAGCAGAGTTGCCAGTTGCCAGTTGCCTGCACGACGAGAACCGCTAGTAGTCCAAGGCCGCGCTTCCGCTAATGTACTGAGCGCGGCCCGACGGACTTCCGCTGTGATTCGCAGCCACGGACATGCCCCCACCCGCACGACTCGATTCGTGCTGCCTGGGGGATCTCACTGTGACCTTGCTTCGAACTTCTGCCAACAGGATTGGCGCGATGGCGCATCCTGATTCTTTGGTAGAACAGCTGTTGGAACAAATGCTGTTCCGCACCGGCCGACGCGCCAGTGAATCGGAGCAGAAGTCGTGGAGCCGAAGCCTTCCCGTTCTCGCCAACGATTTGATCGAAGCCGGTCTCGGCGGTGTCGAGATGCTGGTCGAGTATCACCTTCCACTCACATCTCAGCGTACTGACGTGATTCTTGCCGGGATGCATCCGATCACAGGCCGACCGTCGTACGTCGTCGTCGAACTCAAGCAGTGGTCTGCTGCTCAGCGATTTGAAGGTAGCGCGGACCTTGTCGTGGTACCAGGCATGCCTGGTGGCCCCAAGCAACACCCGGTCGCACAGGTCAAGGGCTACTGCGAGTATCTGTCAGACTTCGCGAAGGCTCTTGCCGATCAGCCCGATGCTGTCGCGGGCATGGCCTACCTCCACAACGCCACGGATCCTGCAGCCGTCGCAGAACTACGGTCGTATCCCGTCTCCCTCAGCGGTCGGTTGTTCACCGGAGCTGACCGCGGCGATATGCAAGCCTTCCTCAAATCTCGACTCTCCCCTGAGTCTTCGGGACACACTGCCGGTGATACTTTGATCCGCTCCGCAGTGGCACCATCTCAACAATTGCTCAAGGTAGCTGCCGCTGAGGTTCGCGATCGCCCGCAGTTCCACCTCCTGGGCGAGCAGCAACTCGCTGTCGACCTAGTACTCCACGCGGTGGATCAAGCTCACCAACTCGATCACAAACGAGTCATCATCGTCACCGGTGGGCCTGGCAGTGGCAAAAGTGTCGTCGCGCTGTCCCTGGTCGGTGAACTCGCACGGCGTGGTCGAACGGTTTTGCACGCCACAGGTTCCCGATCGTTCACTCAAACACTGCGCAAGGTGGCAGGCGCCCGAGCCCCACGCGTACAGAAGATGTTCAAGTACTTCAACCAGTTCATGACTGCTGATCGCAATGGTCTCGACGTACTTGTTCTCGACGAGGCTCACCGCATCCGCGAGACCTCAGTCGACCGCTACACCAAAGCCGAGCTTCGAACAGAGCGTCCCCAGCTCGACGAGCTGATGGCAGCGGCCCGCGTCCCCGTTTTCCTGCTCGACGAGTTCCAGGTGGTGCGCCCCGGCGAGATGGGGTCGTTGGAGCAGATCGAGCGCCACGCAAAGTCACTCGGGCTGGAAGCGCAGCACGTTCACCTCGGCGAGCAATTCCGTTGCGGTGGTAGCGAAGAGTACGTTCTCTGGGTCAAACAGCTTCTCGGGCTGGCAGAAGGAGGGCCAGTGGCCTGGGCTGGCGATCCGCAGTTCTCAGTTCGTATCGCCGACACTCCCGAGGAAATGGAGCATCTGCTGTCACAACAGATCGAGCGCGGATACTCGGCTCGCATGACGGCAGGGTATTGCTGGCCGTGGAGCAACGCCGAGAAAGATGGCACTCTCGTGCCGGATGTAGAGATCGGCAACTGGTCCCGCCCCTGGAATAGCAAGAGTGACAGGAGAATCGGAGACGCACCACCGGCCCCGCTTTGGGCTACTGAAGACGGCGGCTTCGGCCAGGTTGGATGCGTCTACACCGCGCAGGGGTTCGAATACGACTGGAACGGTGTCATTTTTGGACCTGACATTGTCTGGCGCAACGGCGCATTCACCACGGTGCGCACCGTGAACCGCGACCCGGATCTCAAAAACACGAAGAAGATCGGTGACGTCCGGTTCAACCGTTTGATCCGCAACATCTACAAAGTTCTGCTCACCCGAGGCATGGTTGGAACTGTCATCTACTCGACAGACGAAGAGACTCGAAAAGCTCTTCGTTCGTTGGTGAGCGAACACCTCTGACCTTTCGTTCGGAACACACTTCTAACAGAAACGAGCTCGGCCCGACAGGCTTCCGCCACAGGACATGCCTCCACCTGGTGCGATACCGGATAGGCGCATGCGTAATGGCAAGTTGGGTATTGGTTATTTCGAAGGACTATCCCGATCACTGGGACTTCGCAAAGACAGACGGATTTTGGGACACACGTCCGCGGACCAAGATCGAACCTCGCGACAATATCTTCTTTGGATAGCCGGAGGCACCTTCATTGGTTGGGCGACCTTCGCGTTGAACTCAACGCACGCGCCAGCCCACTGGCACGATATCGACAGCGGAGAGTACAGATTCCGCTTTGAACTCCAAGCTAGGAGCTCAAAGCTACTGAAAAATGTGTCATGGAAAGAAATGGCAACAGCTACTGGAACAACAGTTCCGGCGAGCAACGGTCGCATAGAAGTCAAGAGCGTTGAAGGCGAACACTATCTACAATCGTTGTTAGAGACCGACGTTCGGATCGATGTCACTCACCCTACAAGCGGCACTGCATATGAGCCCGGTGAAGACTTACGCGCACGATCAAAGCGGACGATTAACATCCGTCGCGGGCAAGGAAAGTTTCGAGACTCCCGGATCGACAGTTATCATGCAAAGTGCGCAGTTACCGGATCTCCGGCACTTGCGGTTCTCGAAGCAGCTCACATCAACCGCTATTTCGGCGACCATTCGCATCACGCAACCAATGGACTACTACTGCGTGCCGATACTCTCACACTGTTCAACCTCCTGCGCATCACTGTCGACGAGAGTCGACTCCTCCGCGTCGACCCGAAGCTAACGGGCACAGACTACGAGCCCTTGGATGGCACGCCTCTACGATTGCCCGCCAACCGAGCTCACCATCCCAATGTGGATGCCCTACGCCGTCATCGCGAAAGCTGCACCTGGATGTCTAAATCATCAGCCACGGCATAGACTCAATTCGCAACGTACGCTCGCGTGCGGCGTCCGTGCAAGGAAAGCGACCTTCAGACGTTCCACATTCGCAGGACCATCAACATACAGCTTCGTCACGACGAGCAGACTTCGCGTGAGGTGGCGGTCAGCCCGAATGCGATTGTTCCGACGTGCGCCACGGAGAGATCGGTCCACGGCGTCAACGAACGGTTGCGGGCGGCGGGACGTAGGCTTGCTCGGCTGGTTGGTTCTCCCTTTTCTGAGATTCTCTCAACTGACGAAAGTCGGACTATCCCAGGCTGGAGAATCCTTGTTTGTTGACAGCAGTAGTATGCGGCAAGCCACTCGGAACGTCCTAGGTTTGGCCTTCGCACCGTCGAGAACACGATTTGGAGAACGATGAACGAGGATAAGGCGTACGAGCTTTTCTTCAGTATTGCGACAAAGGCCGGCGTCGAAGCAGCCAAACAGCAATGGGTGGCAACCGGAATGATGTCGGAGGGCGTTGCGGAGCGGTTGAGGCTTCGCTACCTCACAAACGTAGACGCCACCAAATCTGGTTTCGGTCAAGCAATCGTCAATGTCGACACTTGGCCGTATCCGGGGCCCGGGGCCAACGACGTGCACTGGCATGGGCTCGTAGAGGAACTCACATTGATCGGTCGCGAGCGCCAGATCCCAGAGTTAGACCAGGTGACAAGCGAGATTGTGGCGCTCACTCCGGATCCTTCAAAGTCAACAGAGTCCCGACGAGGACTTGTCGTCGGCTATGTCCAGAGCGGAAAAACGACGAACTTCACCGCGGTCATCGCCAAGGTTGCTGACCTCGGCTACAACCTCGTCATCGTCCTCTCCGGCATCCACAATTCCCTACGTGCGCAAACGCAAGTGCGACTGAATCAACAACTTGTGGCGAAAAATCAAGATAAGTGGTTCAACATCACAAGCACGACACAAGATTTCCCGTTCCGCCCCAACTCGAAATCGGGTAGCGGACATCTCTCACATGGATTCGCCGCCTACGTGACGTCGGCTGGCAAAACATCACTGATCGTTGCTAAGAAGAACGCAACGGTGCTGAGAAGACTTGCAGACTGGCTCGGCCAGAAGGGCGTGGATAAGCACCTAAAGAACGCTCGAGTTCTTGTAATTGACGACGAGGCAGATCAGGCTTCGATCGAGACCAGGGCAATAAACCCGCTAATTAGGGAAATACTCGGTTTGACCCCAGGCGCAGTATACATCGGCTACACAGCGACGCCCTTCGCCAATGTGTTTATCGATCCGTCGGACTCGGATGATCTGTATCCGCGAGATTTCATGTTGAATCTTCCACAACCCAAGGGATATTTCGGCCCTGAGATGCTCTTCGGTCGGACTGATCCTTCGCCCGATGAACCCAACATTGACGGATACGACATGATCCGAAGCATTCCTGCGCAGGACGCTGGTCTCCTGCGCCCGATGGGTAAAAAGGCGGAAAGCGGATTCTCGCCCACGATCACTAACGAGCTTCGTGACGCCTTGCGTTGGTTCCTTCTGGCTACTGCGGCGAGGTTCACCCGTACAGGACCGGATCACAGCTCGATGCTCATCCACACATCATTCAAGACTTTAGTGCACGAATCCTTCAAAGAACCGTTGCAACTATTCGTAGACGAACATCGAGTTGCTGTCGAAAACCGGGACTTGCAAGTTCTCGATGAGCTTCGGACTCTGTGGAAGGATGAGACCTCCAAGGTAGATCCCTCCGTCTGGAATCGCGAGACGGAGCCGTTCGACCAATTAGTCAAGGATCTGGGAATCGTACTTTCGCGCTGCAAGGTCATTATCGATAACTCGACCAGTTCCGATCGACTCGACTACACCGGCGACGAACCTGTCGTCGCCATCGCAGTTGGGGGAAATACCCTGTCACGCGGACTGACGCTTGAAGGCCTCGTCTCCTCGGTATTTATCCGCCCTAGCAACACTTACGACACACTGATGCAGATGGGACGCTGGTTCGGATTCCGAAACGGGTACGAAGACCTTCCGCGGATCTGGATGACGGATGAACTCCGCAGCGCCTTTCGCCATCTATCACTGGTAGAGCACGAAATGCGACAGGACATCGACGTATACAAATTGCAGAATAAGACACCGATGGAGGTCGCTGTCAGGATCAGAACTCATCCCAGCCTTCGAATCACTGCGAAAATGGGTGCGGCCGCTCCAGCAAAAACAAGCTACAGCGGCGCGCGACTACAGACTCGCTACTTCCGCGAGAATGACCCGGATTGGTTGACCCAAAACCTGGATGCAGCCGAGCGATTGCTCCAGTCCGTCGCCGCGCGATCAGTTCGCGAAAATTCGAGTCAGGGCGACCACACCGTCTACCGCAATGTTCACGTGTCGCTCATCCTGGAATTCCTCGACAGTTATCAAGTGCACTCGAATTCCACCGACATGGACGTAAAGATGCTGACAAGATACATCGAGAAGGCAATCCAGAAGGATGATCCTGAATTACTTCAATGGAATGTTGCGGTCATGACTGGCGACGGTGAGGAGAGAGAGTTCGCAGGGGAAACGATCAAGCACGTGATCCGTTCTCGACTAATCCACAACCATCAAGAAAATCGCTCCGATATCAAGACCCTAATGAGCAAGCAAGACATCGTCGTAGACATCAAGGGAATGAACTCGGCTGATGCAAAAAATCTCAAAGAAGTACAACTAAAAGTCCGACGGTCCAACGACCATCAGACGAAAGGGGTGCCGCTTCTCCTGCTCTATCCAATCGACAAGGCAAGCAGCCCAGTGCGTACGGGTAAGAACAACCCAGAGAATGGTCGTGCAGATCTTGCTGCTGTCATCACACCTGTGGGTCTGGCCATCGTGTTCCCCATTACCGATGACACCTCCGGGAACACAGTCCGGACCACGCACATGGCAATAGAGTTACCGCCGCACAGCGAGATTATCGAAACCCACGAATATGTCTTCGGGGAGGAGCTCGCAGATGAGTAATGCAGGAATCGTTCGGGAGATCAGTGACGGCTGGCTACACCTGGATCGTCTCCCCTTGAACGAAAACGAAAGGGTCGACGGGTGGTGTGTCTTTCAACTGTCCCACATGATTGAAAATCGCCATCCACTGGTCTGTGTGGATCCAGAAGGAACTAAACATCTGCTCATACCCATCAATCGCGGAAACCGTCCGGAATCAAACCAGCGGAGCCCACTCACCGTTTCGTACGCCCGCTACAGGTTCGGTGCCGAGTCCAGTGGGGACTACCTGGACATTCATTGCCGGCTCCCAGAATTGGACTCTCAGTTCCAACAGGTAGTCGTCGACGTCGTCGAGAGCGTCCTCGACGCACCCGAACCAGTTCGAGCCGTCGCCCTGGTCGTAGCACGATGGCGCAAACTACTCGGAACTCTACTTACTTCCGGCGTGTTGCCCTACCAGCAGCGGATTTCGCTGTTCGCTGAACTCTCCATATATGAAATCTTCCTTGACGTGACGGACGTCCCGATAACCCCGGCGATGTGGGTAGGCCCAGATCGTGCTCCGCACGATTTCGAGTTCAAAATGAATTCGGTTGAAGTAAAGGCAATAGGCGCGGATTCCGTTGATATCACCATCCACGGGTTCGACCAGCTCGCCCGGAAAAATGGTAAGAACTTGTGGCTGGCCATCCTTCAGGTCGATGAAAGTGCAAACGGCCGGTCCCTTCCAGATTTAGCCCAAAGCATTCTGGATCGAACCCCTCCGCATGATCGTGGCGAGCTGGAAACTCGACTCAGACGTGCGGGAATTCAATTCTCCTCCGCCCCCGCCGATTCACCCATGTTCAGCGTGACCCGCGCCTTCCATGTGCCCGTAGACAACGAAATCCCACGAATCACACCCGAACAGCTAGTTAGTGGAAAACCTATTGGCATCAATCGTCTCGAATACACCATCGCGCTGAGCATCCTAAAATCTCATCCAGATAGCAGAGACGGATTTCCTCGACTGGCGTCAGGAGAGTAAGTGTGAAAAGTGTGCCACAGTGGTGGTCCCAACCATTTTCGGCGGAGGGAAACCAAACAGCAACTGGCATCCTGAACCAGTTAGGACGCTCGGGTCTGGATTCATTTCAAATCCTTGTCCGTGAAGCAGTGCAGAACAGTTGGGACGCCCGCCGAGGGAGCAAGATATCGGTCCGAATCGAACTTCAACGACTCGGTGATCGAGCCAGTGCGTGGAACGAAAAATTCTTCCCTGAGCCTCCGGGCCTCAGGGGAGAGGAGCTTGCAGCAGCCTTCACTATTGATACCTGGATTCTTGTGATCTCCGACCGCGGCACGTTGGGCCTTGGAGGGCCGATACGCGCAGATGAGCCCACTCCTCCAGGAGATCTGGCTAACTTTGTCCAGTTCATGCGGAACGTCGGCGAGCCTCGCGATCGCGACTTGGGAGGTGGGACATACGGATTCGGGAAGGGAATCCTATACTCCTGCAGTAAACGGTCGACGATCCTTGTCGATACTGCCACCGGTGAGCAAGGGAAAAAAGGGCGACGGCTGATGGGCGCCGCCCTCGGATCGAAGTTCGAGAACGAATCGCGGCGACCCTTCACCGGACGTCACTGGTGGGGCAACGTGAGCGACAATATCCCAGATCCGCTTCTTGGAACTGACGCTGCCGAAATGGCGCGGATACTCGGTTTGCCTGGTTTCGCCGACGGAGAGACAGGCACGGATGTCGTGATCGTCGAGCCAGAGTTCGACGTCGAAGGGATTTATGGGGATCCTGCTTTGTTAGGGAAAAAGTTGGTGACTGCAGTTCTCTGGAATCTGTGGCCAAAACTCGGGTCTTCAAGACGACCTCCTTCGATTGACTTTAAGATTGTGGTGGATGGATCACAAATCCCGATCCCGCTCGTGGACGAATCCCCAGTTCTCTGCGATTTTTCGAGGGCCCTTGACGTTATCCACGCGCAGGACGATGTCCCACACACTCGAAAGACACCGCCGAAGATTGCAGGGAACCTGGCACTGGAAACGACACCGAACGATCCGATGATTGGTCAACGATCGAGTGATCTGGCAAAGGCTGTCTGGGCGGCGCGACCAATCGACTCACCGTTCCGACACATTGCGCGTATGCGCGATGCAGAACTCATCGTCGACTATGTTCCCGGGGTCACGGGCGCCCACCCGGCCGTCGGATACGTCGGGGTTTATAAGGCGAGCGCCGAGGCCGATCACTACTTCGCGTCATCAGAACCGCCCACACATGACAATTGGGAAACGGGTGGGCTATCCAAAACCGCTCTAGGCGTCGTGCGGGGGCAGTCCACATTTATTCGCGAGCAGACCGAGAATTTCACCCGCACACTCTCTGGTGGCCAGTCGAAGGTCATAGAGGGTTTGGGTCGGCTCTCATCCGCACTCGGTTCCCTTGTCTCCGGGGCGCAAGGCACGGCCCCGTCACCTCAGGTTGGGGGCGGGTCGTCGTCCTCCCGAAAATCGGGGAGGCGGGCGAGGGTTGTCGGTCACACCAAGGTCGAATTCATGGATGATAGACCCATAGTCACGGCGACGGTGGAGGTGCCAGACCCGCGCCATTCACCAATGGTCGTCACGGCCTCAGCGCGAGTGATCCTCGGAAATGGAAGCTCGGAATCCGCGGGTCCTCTCAAGGCCCAGGTACCACACGTCCGTCGCTGGTACCGCGACGGCAAGCAAGTAGACGGCCCGGAGTTAGTCGCAGAGCGAGGGGATGCTGGCCTATGGACCGTTGAAGCTGACCACGTCCCAAACGCGGCGATCCGGATCATCGTGGTCACATCGGAGGATCGCGATGCATAGGCTAGACGCCAGCTATGTGCTACCACATGCCGACCACGTCAATTTCGGACACTGGCAAAACCTCGACGGAAATGAGGCCCCACTTGGTGATGAGTATCCGGACTGGGGCGGAGGTACCGACATACACCTCAGCCGGACCTTGCGGGTCGACGAGACCGCCATCCGGGCTGAGCTACGACTCACAGACGAAGTGCCGCTACGCATTACGACATCATGGATAGCCTCGACTTCAAAGATTCGCCGCTGCGTAGGCCACGCTGAAGTAGCTGGAGGAGTGGAGACTATTTCGGTAGTCCTGTCTGGCAACGAGCTTGGTGGGATAGTAACGCTAAGAACCACTTTGTCGATCGGGGCTAATCCCACGGCGCCAGCAGGTTTTCCCAGATTACCGGGCTCAGTCCTCGCCCTAGACGAGCATCGATTTATTCTTGAAGGTCAGTCATCCACGTTCCCCATCGGAGTAATTGATTTCCGAACAACCCCATTTGACGACAATGCATCGTGGCACCTCACTACATCGACCCAGTTAGAGGCGTCGTTTACCGGACGCTTCCGCCTCGAGATTAACGATCGTGACAAGGCTCTTGTGGGTGCCATCGAAGCGACGAAGCCGAACAACGCTCAGAAAGCGCTACTCGATGAGCTCATGTCGGGTGTCGGTGGGCTTCTTGTTGAGCTCGCAGGGTTGGCCGACGCAGAAGGCACTTTGAGTTCGGATATCTTCGACGAAGACTCGATCGGTGGAGTACTACAAGATCTGCTAAAGCGATCGGCCTTCGTAGATCCAGGCGCAGGCGATGGGCCTGATTCTCTGGCGCACAGACTGGCCGCCGTTCAGGGTGCAGTGCGTCGACTCGGATTCGGAAGGGCATTCTAATGATGGAATTGTGGCCACGACTTCCGCTCGGAACGGCGGATGCGATACTAAGATCCATTGAACAGGGCGGAGATACCACCCCTGAATTCGACCACGAAAAGTGTTACTACGCTCCACTTGGCAAGCGAACGACTGCGACCAGACGTGCGGCACTGAGAGACGAGATCTACCAGATTGCAAAAGAATTCGGCTTTCCCGGCGTCACTCACGTTTCGATGCTCGCAGAATATGATCTTCGTATAACTAGGATGCTTCACGATGCGATGCCAATGGCCTGGTCCGAGGCGGGAAGTCGAGAAGTCTGGTCTTTCGTCGCACTCGTGCTCCTCCCAGACGTGACCAAGTGGCGGTGGCAACATCGCCTCGACGTCATCAACGATGAGCGTTGGGTCTGTTCCGACATGACTCGCCATACCTGGGCACGATTATGGTGGCGCCACGTGCAAGTCGAGGGCGAATACGGAGTCCTTTCACGGATCGGCGAATCTGGACTAAACCAATTCTTCGAGCGCCGCGACACGATAGGAGCAAACCCTCCTTTGATCCGGGGCCTGGCGAAGCAACTTGATCCCCTCCTCGACGGCAAAGATGATCGGGACCTAATACGCGACGTTGCGCGGAGGATCCTTCGACAGATGGCATTCATAGACGAGGTCGCACTTACCAACATAGAACTCGACGAGTGGATAGCGGAAATAGTCTCCACATCTGTCAGCGCGCAACTGGCACAACCAACCCGGCGGTAGATCCAGTTGCGTCTGCACCGAAATCCACTCGTCTTCGGCATTTCACTCAGGGAGTCGGAAGGGCCGACCGTGGTCGCGGTCAAGGTCCGGGGGCCACGGCGTGAGGACCACGGCGGCACTAGCCTGGTGCCGGGGACTTCTCGTCCTGCAACATGTTTCCATTATTACTTGCCGTCTAAACCTAGCCCGAGAGCCGTCCAGTTGTCAGGGTTGGTCGTGACACTGCATGCGGTACCCCTGGTCGGTGACGGTGTTGATTCAAGTCCAAATCGGCCCAACTACGCTAGCCACCGACGGCAGTGTCGCCCTGTCATTCAGCGCTCAAGGATCTGGAACGCAGCTCGGCCGTGGCGAAAGCTTCGGAGTGCCAATCCTTTGTTATGAGCGCACGAAATGCCGTCACAGACCCGTCAGGATCTGCGTAGCCGAACCATCACTACTGGACATCGGCTGTGGGCAGACGGGGCTCACCGATGCCCCAGGGTCCGTTGGAAGTGCAGACAACATGGTCGCGCAATCGTCTGTGCAGCACGAGGAGGAAGACTGGGTGATTGCTACTCCGGATTCGTAAAAACCTGCCACGTCGTGATGACATTTGCCGCCGTGCCCCATCGATCGAATGATCATGGAACCAGCTTTTCCATCTTAGTCGGCACTACCGGGTACCCTTCACCTGTGCGCGCGAACCAATCGACGATCCAGGTACTCGACCTCTTCGCCGGTGCCGGCGGGCTGACGCAGGGCTTACACGAATCCAGTAAGAGATACCATATCGCGGGCGCGGTCGAAATGGATCCCGCCGCCGCTGAAACGTACAAACAGGTCTTCGGTCACGTCATGCATCAGGGTCGCATCGAGGATTGGCTCCAGACCCACACGGTTCCTGATGTCGATCTCGTTGTCGGCGGGCCACCCTGCCAAGGGTTTTCCGCACTTGGTCGTCAGGATGCGGACGATGCTAGAAATCAGATGTGGCGTCACTATGCCAAAACTGTGGCACTTGCAGGTCCGAAGTATTTCGTGCTCGAAAATGTCCCCCAGTTTCTGAAGTCACCTGAGTTCCAAATATTCTGCGAAACTACCGATGCCGGCGGCGAACTTGCAGACTATGTCTTGACACCCCACACACTAAACGCAGCAGATTACGGCGCGCCTCAAGCACGTAAACGCGTCGTGGTCATCGGACGGCATCGTGACATGGAAGATCCCGGTGAACCACAGAAAACTCACGCTGGCGCACACGTCACCGTCGGCGAGGCTCTCCGTGGGATCAAAACCCATGTGACTGAACAACTTCTGCCCGAGGGCCGGTTTGTACAAGTAGAAGGCGGTAAACTCCTACCAGGGGAGTTCAAAACCACTGAACTGCACCTGACGCGAAACTTTGAGCAACTGTCGTTGGACCGGTTCGCGAAAATCCCGATCGGTGGAAACAGATTCAATCTGCCCGACGAGCTAAAGGCGCCGTGTTGGCGAAAGCACACAACTGGTTCCGGCGACGTCATGGGTCGACTACGTTCTGACCGACCGTCAGTGACCATCCGCACGGAATTCTTCAAACCAGAGAAGGGTCGCTACCTCCATCCTACGGAGAACCGAGCTATCACCCACTTCGAAGCCGCACGGCTGCAAGGGTTTCCGGATGATTACAAGTGGGTTGGTTCGAAAACCGCAATCGCGAAGCAGATCGGAAATGCGGTGCCCATCAAGTTGGCGTCAGCAATCGGAACGCTCCTCGCACAACATCTTTAGTCTGAATGAAGAGAGACCTTCGAACAATCGCTTCGGTCGTGTAAATCTGGAAGGTGTACCTGCGGTCCGGCTGACAATTCCAGTGGGTTAACTCGCATTCTGCGCCACACGTACGACGCTCCATCAAGCCTTCATTCATCTCAGCGGCTATAGGTTTCGGTCAGCGCCATTTGCTTTCAAAGTCCCGAGGTCATGAACGAACGTCGTGGAAAGTTAGGGCGAGACTACCAAGGCCGACAACTAAGTTCTCCGAAGACTTCGACCCTATTTGGCTGCCTACCGCGGCCGCGATGACAACGCGCGGGTCCTAACAGGTGATGCCATGCGATCTGGCGTGAACCCTCTGCTGTCTGTCACCGCCGCACACGACTACGGGGGCGCACAGGGGCCGAAGGCCCCTACCTGAACGCACTCCCCTTCGAGGTCAATGCCTTCACCCGCTCGACGGTCCAGACCGCCAGCACATCGACCTTCCGTTTACGGCCGGTCTCCTTGTGCGTATCCATTTCCTGTTCCGCGATGATGTCCTTGATCCCGTCGGCATCGAGGGCTGAAAGACGCTCCAGCAGCGCCGCTTCCCCATCGGCTTTGAAGACCTCGAACGGATCGAAAGCACCGGGCTCCCGCTTCACCTTCGGAGCCGCAGCACGACGACGCGGCGCCGGCGCAGGAGCAGGTACTGCAGCGGCAGATCCATCCGACGGAACTGCGAAAGCGCTTTCGATTGCCTTCGCGAAGCGCGGGGTACGGGCAGCTTCCTCCGCGACGACCTGAACCAGCTTGGCCAGCAACACCGAGGCCGAGGCATTAGTTGCACCCAACTTCAAGAGCGCGGCACCGGTCTCCTGCACCTGCACGCGACGACGCGCCTCATCGATACCCGCACTCATAGCTTCGCCTGCGCTTCCGTGAGAATGTTCTGCGTAATTGCACGCATCTGATCGAACTGACCTGCATTGCCGTACTTCACCTTCAAAGTGCTGTACGGGTGAAACTCCGCCGACGCGGCAATCTGATTCGACTCCGCTAGATACTCCGGCAATACGTGTGGGACGTTGGGATCGCGTCGAAGATTTCGCACAGTCGTACGGTGCACCGCCGAGTTGGACTTGTACTTGGTGATCACGAGCCCGAGTTCGAATAGCTCCCGGCCGAGTTCCTTGCCGAACTTGGCGATGTGCGTCTGGATCTGCGGAATGCCATACGTGGAGAGCACATCCGGGATCGTGGGAATTACGTAGCCGTCAGCCATGGCCAATCCGTTGAGTGTGATCGGCCCGAGATTCGGCGGGCAATCGATCAGGACGTAGTCGTAGTACGGCATCACCGGTGCGACGGCGTCTCTCAACAATTCGACCGGCTTGGTGGAGTTCCGATCAGCCACCCGAAGGGCACTGATCTCCTCCTGCAACTCGATCAAATCGAGAGATGAAGGAAGCAGATCCACACCCGTCACTCGCTTGACCGGAGAAACTCCGCGCTGAATCGAGGCTTCAAGATCGAAGTTCGACGTGCCGTCGACGGCGTCGCGGAAAATGGTTGCGCTGGTCAGCCCTTGCTTGTTGAGTTCGAGCCAGTGATCCTCACTGATCATCATCGTCGTCAGATTGATCTGCGCATCGAGGTCGATCAGCAGCACGCGCTGACCGAATTCGAGCGACATGAACTCGGCCAACCCCGCGGTGATCGTCGTCTTGCCGACGCCTCCCTTGAGGTTGATGGTCGCAATCGTCTTAGCCATCAGAACCCACTCCTGTCTCCCACCACAACACACCTAGTTCGCATCGACGATCGCCCCTGTCCCTGACTGCTTCACCCGAAAACCGATTCGCCCCAACGGCTCCGCCGCGTGCGGAAGCGCGTACGAGAACAACGTCGCAAAATCGCGCGAGTCCACGGGACCAGCCTGTGCCCGTTTCAACTGACGAGGAGCCGGATCGTTCGCAAATACTAGAATCAATGCACCGCGAGTCTTCCGATGAAGAGCACCCGCAATCGGTCCACCGTTCTTCTTCGGGCTGCCCGCAATGTGCTCGATCGCATCGCGCTCACGAACTGCCGTACCGGTGAAACCTGTTCGGTACTCGCGTTCCTGACGCTTACGATTGACGATCGGAAGTTTCTCGTGCCAACCCTTGATCTCGATCGGCTCCCGGGTCTTGGGATACGGCAGCAGAACTGCGAAGTCTTCGAGCAATCCGGCTTCGATTGCGGTCGAGAGCGCTTCGCGGTGGGGACCGAAATCCCACCCGTTCGCCCACTCGAACTGGTCGACGGCCTCCAACACCACATGGGCCGGGACGATGCCGTATCGCGCAGAGAACGATCGCGAAACATCATCCTTGTCAACGAAATTAAAGGACCCTGTTTCGCCCAACGCCTTCAATAATGGTGCAACCGCGTCGAAGTGCCGGGCGTTGATCGAACCGTCGCCTCGCGGGGGCTGCATCGTGAAACTAAAACTTTCACCGCCCATACCGCGATAAACCAGATCGGCGTTGAACATCTTGTTTCGAGCCGTTGGCCTGAGCCACGGCAGCTGCTGAAACACCATCGGCGGCACATCGCGTGGAGTGACCCACGGTTCGCCCTTCTCGTTCACGCCGCTGAACCGAGTGAGCTCGTTCCGGAACTCCTGCTCGTCCCGAACGATCGCCTCGAACGCCTTGTACATGTCATAGTCCGCGCCGGCGGGTCCGCCAACCGTGCGGCCGATGAACAGGCGCACCAGGTCTCGGTACCCGGGGCGGAATCCGAACCATCGTCCCATCTGCATCAATGTGTCAGCTTGGCCCGTTCGACGCGTGTAATAAGTGATGGTCAGGCCCTCGACCGTGAAGCCGCGACTCAGCTTCGTGCCGCCGACCAGAATCTTCCACACGCCGCGTTCCTGGAAATCGAGGGAATCCTGTTTGTAGTCCTTCTCGGCCGCACCGTTGACCACGATAACGGGGCTGGTTCCCTCGGAAATCTTGTCGTAGGCAGCGCCGATGAATTCCTCCAACTCGGCAAACGAACCAGGATTCTCCAGTTCACTGCCCCGAGCCGCACTCACCACCGCAAAGTCTTCGGCCCAGAGCTTTTCCAGCCTCGAGAGACTCTTTGCCTGGCTGTACCCCGCCGACTTCCACAAGGCCTTGAAATCGTTGGCCACCGCGTCGTGCTCGGCCTGCTTCACCGATTCGTGCACCAACATCGTGTGGTGCCGATACGGCTTGGCGCCCTTCGATTCCCGGAAAAGCTTGATCGCCCCGGTCAGGACAAACGAGTCGAGAGCCCGCAATTGCTCGACAGAACGATCCTCGTCGCACTCGGCCCGGAGATCCCGGACGTACGCTTTCTCGTTCGAATTGGCCGGCGTCTTCTCGGTGTCTTCGAGATCGTCGAGATCGTGGAAGTCCGCTCCACCCATGTACGGGCCGGGCCGCTCGAGACTGACGATGAAGTCCGAAGGAAAGACGTTGACGCTGTCTTCCGGATCGACAAACACATTGGCAAAAGGTGTTGCGGTGTAACCGATGTACTGGGCACGCTTGAGTAGACCGAGGATCTCAGCGATCTGACCGTTGATCGCCGTCCGCTCGATCTGCTCGGTTTTCATCTTCTTCGGATCGATCGTGTTCACCGATGCCTGATCGGCTTCGTCGTCGATGATCAGAGCCGGGATCTGATCGAGCTCGGTCGGGACTTTCTTCAGATCGGCCACCAGCTTCTTGAGGCTGGAGACGTTCTTCTTCACGACCGCGATACGAATATTGCTCGGGTACAGATTCTTCGGATCATTGAGTGGAAGAGAGTGATCCACGGTTTCGAAGTGCAGTGCGCTCAAGCCCGCGAGCAGACTCTTGTAGTCAAAGGTCGAGGTGGTGAGCCGACGGATAGCCGGGATTTCATTCGTCTTGTTCGGATCGATTTCGTGTTCGAGAAAGTTCCCGTCCCGCCAGTCCTCGTCGTTGGCGTAGTCGTCGTCCACACCGGCACTGATGTTTTGACGACCGACCAATTCCATGTCGAGGCGTCGCTGAGTCTGGCTCCGGAGAATCTCGATCGTGCCGGTCAACACTATGACCAAGCGGTACCCAGCGTCGATCGCCTTGGCCACCACGCCGCTGAAATTCGCCGTCTTCCCGCTCTGGACGTAGCCGACCACCAAACCTTTGGACTGATACGGCTCGGGGCGCGTCGGATCCGCGAGCCGGTGCACAACTTCAGTGGTTGCGATGTCCAGCTTTCCGATTGTCGCCTCGTCCCAATTCTTGTCGGCTAAAACTCGCTTGTAAGCGCGCCAATAGAAGTCGTGCTCGCGCCGGCGCTCGGAGGTGTACCAGGGGTCCCACGGCTGCTGAGCCGCAATGACAACGGGCCCACCTTCGCGAGGGAAGCGCGCATCCATCTCGGCGTGCGCGTCTACCGGCAGTCCCAACAGGTCGTAGATCCGAGCTCGCCGTTCCGGGCTCTGCGGGGTAGTCGAACCTACCCATGTCTCAACACTTTCCGCATCCCACTGCCGCAGACGCGAGGTGAGCGCCGTTCGTACACCGACCGCACTGTCGTCGAGGAACACATCGATGATGTCCGCGATGGTCAGGCCGTCCGGATAGCTCGCTCGCAGGCGCGCGTTGACCGGGTACAGCACGTTCTCGGGAGGAAACCCGTCACCGAGTTCACGTGCAACCGCACGGAATACTTCATCACTCACTGCACTACCTGCTCCCGGTGCGCTGCCACTGCGGAAATCAACACTTCCTGCCACGCCTGCATCTTTTCCCTCTGACGAGCGCCGATTCTGGTTCCTTCGAACATCTCACTCACCAGCAGGAAGACAAGAGTCTTGAGCACCGGAGCATCAGCCGGGTCGAGACTGCGACGTCCGAGCAGATCACGCCGAAAACGCGCATTGATCCACAGAGTTCGAGTTTTGAGGTCGACTTCGAAGAACTGATCACGCGCCAGGGCTCGCCAACTCACGGTGACCGGATCATCACCGACGCTGAATTCGAAGGCGTCGCTGAAGGAATCGAGCACGTCTTCCGGAAAGCCGGATGCCGGTTCGATGACGCTGATCGGCCGTGGAGCAGAACTACGAGCCGCGCGCACCGCGCGCTCGGCATCGGTCAAATACGAGCGGAATCCACCGTCGCCCTCGGCGAAGGTTGCCCCGTCGACGGCAGCCGACGCAGTGGCGTCGAGCGTCACCCCCGATTTCTCGGGATTGATGGTGATGTGCTGCAGCAGAGATTCGTTCAGGTCGACAGCAATTCGTGCCAATCCGTAGTCCGGTCGGCCCCGCACTATCGCGTTCCAGCCGCCGATCTGCAGGAGTCGATCGTGCCGATAGAAGTAGAACCCCTGCTGGTCACGGCCAGGGGCGCCGTGGATGCGAAATTCCGGTGCATTGCTACGGGCGGGCCACAGGTGAGCTTCGGCGGTTACTGTGGCACCGGCGATCGACACGGCAAGTGTCCGAGGGTAGTTGGGGTCGCCGGTGTGCGGATACCGGAACGGGTCGATGGCACTGACTGTGCGCAGCGCGCCGGCGCGTCCCGCTTCGACGTCGAAGACATCGACAGTCAGAGCGATCCGGCCGGATTCGATGAGACGGTGAAATACGACGCCGAGGTGACTGCGCACGTCGTTGATGGTCTGTTCGAGCCAGCTGGTCTGCTCGTCCGCGTGTGCGGACATGAGAAAGGTTGTGATGCCGCGCCATTCGACAACGGTTCCGGTGCCGAAGGGAAAGCGGGGCGTGACTGCGTCGAAGAATTCTTCGGCTTGCCGGTCCTCGATCACCGAAACTGACTGACGCCCCTGCACTGAGGCCGAGTCGATCTCGCGACCCTGCGTTGGGTGCCCGGACTTTCGAGACCACACTCGGAGCAACCGAGCCTGACTCAACGACGCCGCCTTCATCCCTACACCGAAATGACCCAGGTCCTCGGCGGCATAGTCGCGTCGGCGGCCGTAGGTCATCGCGGAATCAATGGTGTCACTGTCCATGCCGGAGCCGTTGTCGATCACCATCATCGACACGATCCGTGTGCCGTCCTGAACGAACCTGATCAGCACGTGGGAGGCCGCGGCGTCGAGGCTGTTGTCGATCAGATCGGCGAGCGCTGTCGCGATGGTGTGGTGCAAGCCGATGGCGCCGGCGAGGGACTCGTCCGCCGCAAGGATCTTGGTGCCCACAATGCGGGTGCCCGCGACGTCAGTCATGAGATGCATCCTTACCGTCTGCCTCGTCGATTTCGGATGCTTCGCCGCGCCTCCACGCCGCCTCCAAGAAGTCCAGAATCACGTCCTCACCACGATCTTCGCACGCGCGCAGTATCTTTCGTGGACGGTCTTCGCCGTCCAGGCACACGGCTTCGGCGAGAATACGCACCACATGTCTTTCGGCAGTTCGCAATGGTTCTCGATTGCCAACCTCTGCGAGTGCCTGACGTAGTGGGTCGATGTCAGAGTGAACGATCGCCGGTCGGACCACGCGGAAGGTTCCGTCTTGCCACAACTCGAGCAACACGTCTTCGCCCTCCACAGCGGAGAGTTCACGCAGGAATCGGCGGATAGTGCCGAACGTCGGCTGCGCTCCGGTCCATCGAACTGCTTGAACGCCGAGGTGACTCTCCAACTCGATGTTCGCGCCGCGCGCACAGCCGGCAGCGACCGCGACACCGGCGGGTACAGCAAACCCGGAGCCCCGCAGATGATCAGAGGTCACGGTCAGTCGATACCGCCACGTACTACCTGACCGGTACAGGCGGCGAGTCAACTCTGGCGTCTTCGCAGTGTTGCGTGTCCGCTTGCGCCGGACTATCCCGTCACCACCAATGTTGAACTCACTGGCTTCTTCAGCCTCTCCCGAAGAAACCGATTCCTCCCCAACGGAATCCGCGCTTCCCCAGGCGTGCAGCCGCCACACTGCGCCGTCGAGCGCCACGCGATCGTCGGCCTCGAGCGCGCGCTCGATCGACCGGTCACTGCGATCGGACTTCAGCAACTCCACCAGCTCGACGACGGACTTCGGCGATCCGACGGCTTCGAGCGCGCCGACTGCCAGATCGGAGATCCGACGCGCACGCGTCAGCGCAGAATCCGCCACTACGACGACCCCGCACCACGCAAGCCACTTCTCCAGTTCGCCGCGTGACATCGACACAACTTCGGCGACGTCGTCGAGTGCAACCACACCGTTGGGGGACTCAAAGTCTTCCAGCAAGGTCTGAGTGCGTTTCTTGGCCGCCGCGACGCCCGGAGCGGCAGCCCAACCGTCAGTCACCTCGAAGTAGTCGTCGAGACGGTCCAGAACCAACCACAGCGGAACTCCGTAACCAGGCACCTCCGCCGCGATGCTCGGATGCACGTCGAGGAGGCGATCAAGCGATGCTACCGGCTGAATCTCGACTCGCAGGCTGGCAAGCAGGTTCCCCACGGCCGTCCCGAATCCGCACGCCGCGTTGAGTTTGGCTTTCACGTCGGCCTCGATCTGCCCGACTCGCCCCGAGCCCACACCGAGCTTGGCTCCGATCGCTCCCCTACGCTGCGGAACTCGCGCCACGATCCGCTCACGCAACACCAACGACTCCCGCTCATCCAGCTGCGAGAAAAGATTGTCGATCTCGTCCATCGCGTCGGTACGGTCCGTGTCGGGCAAGTCGTTCGGCGTCAGAGCCGAGATCCGGGCGGCAACTTCCTGAATCGAGGCCGGAGATTCGTCGTCGATCTCGACGGTGACGAGTGGTCTGCTGTCCTGACCTCGGACCCGTCGCCACATAGCCAGCTGAGCGAGATCGTCGAGCAGCGCTGTGATCGCGGGTGGGGCACCTGCTTCTTCAGCGGCCTCGACGCGGGCGAGCGGAGTCGTCATGACCGCACAGACCAACAGGTTGAGCACTATGTCGTGCACCGTCTGTTCGCTCGTTCCGCGCACGCCGAAGATCTCGGCGGTCGTGTGCGTCAACAGTCCGCCGATTGCTTTGTCGGTGGTGAGCCGAGACAGTGCAGTCACTGCGCGAGTATCCAGACTCAACGCCTCCAGCGGGAGATCTTCACCAAGGAGCGGAAAGCTCTCTCTTAATACCGCTGCCGCGTGGTGGGCGATGTAGAGGGACGCCAGCTCGGAGAGAACCTTCTCGAGATCGACCTCGAGAACAGTGAACGACGGCGCTTCGCTGAACCACCAATCAGGCGACGGTGCCAGCGGCTCCAGCAGCGCAGCGCGATCGGATACGTAGTCGTCCAGCCAAGGAAACAGATCGACCCACAGCGTCTGACTCAGCTCGTTCGCGGGAAGCGAGTTCACACCCAACGTCAACGCACTACTCCCACTCACGGATACCTTCATTGCGGTCAAAACCGACCGCGATGTCGGTAACAAGTTACTGCAGCTTGTGAGCGGTCGCAGCGCCGGACCTGCTTACCCGACAGTCAGACTTCTCCGCTCAGTCGACGGCGGTGAAACCCTTCGCCCGATCTTTGTCGACCGACGTCCACAGCGTCGTCGACAGCTCTGCCTTCACCAGCGGGATAACCTCTTCCGCAAATCGGCGCAAAGTGTCCTTCTGCTGCTCGAAGTCGAGCACGTGATTGACGGACACCGATTGGAAATCGTGGCCGTAGCTCTGGTGGTAATCAATGATCTTCTCGGCGACCCGCTCCGAAGACCCGACCAACGCCGGCCCGCGGTCGACGGCTTCCTCGATGGTCCGGAAGCTCGTCGACTTTCCGACCGCTTTTGGATCGTGCTTACGCTTGTCGGCCTGCGCAACGGCGCCTTCGTAGATCGGACGGAACTCTTCGATCGCCTGTTCGGTCGTGTCGGCGAGGAACAATCCGCCCGAACCCGATCCGACGTACGCCTTGGACGGGTCGTGCCCGTACGCCAGGTACTGCTCGCGGTAGTGGTCGATCAGCACTTTGTAGTTCTCACGAGGCTGGAAGGCGTTCGCGGTGACGATGGGGTCGCCCCACTTCGCCGCCAGTTCGACGGCCTCGAACGAGGTAGCCGATCCATGCCAGATACGGAACGGTCCGTCGTAGGGACGCGGTAGCGTCGTCGCGTCCTCGAGCGATGGTCGGTGAGTTCCCACCCACTTGACGTTTTCCTCGCTGATCAGCAGTTTGAGGAGTTCGTAGTTCTCGGTGAGGTATTCGTACTGCTTGGCGATATCCAGGCCGAGGAGCGGGTATTGAAGGACCTCGTTGCCCTTGCCGATCACAATCTCGAGGCGTCCCCGGCTCAGCTGATCGATGGTTCCGAAATCTTCGGCGACTCGAATCGGGTCGAGTAGCGACAGGACGGTGACACCCGTCGAGAGCAGGATTCTGTCCGTGGCCTGCGCAATCGCCCCCAAAACGACGGTTGGCGCCGACGAAAGAACCGGCCCGGCATGGCGCTCACCCACCGAGAACGAATCGATACCCAACTCTTCGGCGAGAACCGCCAGTTCGACGACGCGGTTGAGCCGATCGGACGGGGCAACTTCCTCGCCGGTCACTGGATGGGGTGGGTTGAAAATGATGTCCAGAACCTGAAAACGCATGACCCGTCTTTCTCGATAACCGCACAGCGCGCCTGTCCCTCGGAGGCTAGTGCGCGGTTGCTCGACGGATCCGCCAACCGACGACGACCCCAACGCAACGAACTCGCGAAACACTCTATTCAGCAAGATCTTTCGAATCAATGAGACCATTCAGTCGATAAAACTCTCACCGATCCGAAGTCGACCGAAAACATGCCGAACTCCCGCCAGGCAGGACCTGTGTCACCAACCAAACGAGCGCACGGTAAACATGAAGTACTAAGAGTGCGTTCCCTTATCGTTAAGAGGTACTTGTTATGAACGGTGCGGCGGCCATCGGTGATGGCATATTCCAGATTCCTGTCCCGATCACGGACAACCCGCTCGGGCACACGCTCGTCTACGCCATGGAATCCCCCGGCGGACTGATCTTGGTCGACGCTGGCTGGGGTGACGACAATGGCTGGCAGGGCCTCAACGCGGGGCTCGCCGAGATCGGGCATTCGGTGACCGACATCGAGGGCGTCGTGGTCACGCACTTCCATCCGGACCACACCGGACTGTGCGGACGGGTCCGCGAGGCATCCGGCGCCTGGATCGCGATGCACGAGGACGACCACTACCTGTTCGATCAGATGTCGACTGCACGCGACGACGAGTGGATGGCATATCAGCTCGAGAACATGGAACGCGCTGGAGCACCCGCAGCCGACCGCGATGCCTTCCGGTTGACTGCCGCGGGTGAGTCTCCGGTGGGCCCCGAGTCCGCTCCCGACCGCCTTCTCGCGGACGACGAGATCATCGCGCTGACCGGGCGCGGCCTCCGCGTTGTCTACACCCCCGGCCACACGCCTGGTCACGTCTGCTTCTACCTCGACGACGCCGACGTCATGTTTACCGGCGACCACGTCCTGCAGAAGACCACACCACACGTCGGCAATTTCGTGTACCCACTCGACGAGCGAGACGCCCTCGCCGACTTCCTCCACTCGCTCGCACGCGTGCAGAACATGAACATCACCCGCGGTCTCGGCGCTCACGGCATTCCGATCGACGACGTCGGTGGCCGCGCCGGCGAGCTGATCGAGCATCACCAGGAGCGACTCGATCACCTGCTCCAGGAGTTCGCCGACGACAAGCTCACCGTGTGGGACGTCGCGGCAAAGATGAAGTGGTACAAGCCGTGGGCCGAGATCTCCCCGATGGGAAAGACGATGGCGCTGTCCGAGGGTGCAGCTCACCTGCGCCATCTGGTTGCCCGAGAGCAGGTCTCTCAGGTTCCCGGCTCCGAGCCCGCGCTCTTCTCCCGCTCGATCTGAAAGATCAGGGCCGACAAGCACTCCGCTCGTCGGCCCTGATCTCTATTCCGCTTCGGCCTGATCGACTATTCGGGTCGACGCCGATCGCGGCACCACTACCACCGGAACCGGTGAGTACCGCACGATCTTCGCTGCGCGACTGCCGAGGAACACCCGCGCCAGTGGACCTGCCTTGCTCGAGCCGACCGTCAGAACGTCACCTCGATCCCACTCGACGCCCTCGAGCGCCTCGGCCCAGTTACGACCATGGCTGATAACCGATTCCATGACGTCAGGAATTTCGGGCAGTGCACGCACACGCTCGAAGGCAGCGTTGGTCTCGCGCTCGACTACCTCGGCCCACTCGGAGATGACCGGTGAATCCCCCTCGGTCCCGAGTGTGGTCGTGTACTGCGCGTTTGCACGAACTGCAAACGCCGCCAATCTGAGTCCGGCATCGACACGCGCAGCCACAGTCGCGGCGGCGAGCACCAGATCGTCCTGATCGGGTGTGCCCGAGTAGGCGGCGGTAACGCGGCGAACCACCTCACCGGGCTTGGTTCGAAATCCCCTCGGCGCCAGCGCGACCGGAACGTCGGAGCTGTGCAGCAAGCGGGAGGTGACACTGCCGAGAGCCACGTGACCGAACACCCCGGCCGTCGACGAATCCAGGATGATCATCTTGGCTTCGTGCTCGTGAACGAGATCGAGCAGGCCACTCGACGTCGACTGAGCCTCATGCACGACATAGGTCACGTCGACGTCCGAGGGCATGTCGGCCCGCGCTTTCGCCAGCGCCGCTTCGGCTTCGGCTCGCAATTGCTGGTGGTATTCGGCGTCGACACGCGCCATTCCGGGCGGTGGCGGCGAGGGAATCACCGCGCAGATCACCAACGGTTCACCGGACGAGCGCGCCAACAGCGTTGCCAGATGGACGGTTCCGGAACTGTCACCGTCGGGTGCGTATCCCGCGAGCAGCGTCATGACTCGGACTCCGATCCCAACTCGGTGCGGTTCTTCGCACCGAGGCGCGAGTGCTTCATACCGTAGGCGAAGTACCAGATGATCGCGACGGTCACCCAGACGAGGAACACGTAGATCGTCACGGTTCGGAGGTCCTTGATGATCCACAGGCAGCCCAGGATCGAGAGGATCGGTGTCACCGGATAGCCAGGAACTTTGAAGCTGCGCGGCAGGTCCGGGTCACTGCGCCGCAGGATAATGACCCCGACCGACACCACGAGGAAGGCCACCAGGGTTCCGATGCTGGTCATTTCGGCGAGAAAGTTGATCGGAATGAAACCGGCCAGAACGCTGATGACGACACAGACGATGATGGTGTTGGGCACCGGCGTCAGAGTCCGCGGGTTCACCTTGTGGAAGATCGACGGAATCATGCCGTCGCGTGACATCGCGAACAAAATACGGGTCTGACCGTAGATGACCACGAGCGTGACGCTGCAGATCGAGATCACCGCACCAGCGGCCAGAAGCGTTCCCGGCCAGGTAGATCCGGTCACTTGTTCGAGGATGGCGGACAGTCCGGCTTCCTGACCTTCGAACGATGCGGAATTCTGCGCACCGATCGCGACGGCGACAACGGCGATGTAGATCGCGGTGACGGACACGAGTGCAATGAGGATCGCGAGAGGGAGATTGCGACGAGGGTTCTTCACTTCTTCGCCGGCGGTGGACACGGCGTCGAGGCCGATGTACGAGAAGAAGATGATTCCGGCGGCGGACATGACGCCGCTGAATCCGAACGGTGCGAAGTCGGCGAAGTGATTGCTGTTCCATCCGGCGATGCCGACCACGATGAAAAGCAACAGAATTGCAAGTTTGATCGAGACCATGATGGCGTTGGCCTTGGCCGATTCACTGGCGCCGCGGATGAGCAGAACACCGCACAGGCACACCAGGATCACTGCGGGCAGATTGATGATGCCGCCCTGCTCCGGCGCTTGTGACAACGCGTCGGGAATCTGGAACCCGAAGAGGTTGCCAAGCAGCTGGTTCAAGTATTGCGACCATCCGACGGACACCGCCGCGGCCGAGACTCCGTACTCGAGAAGCAGGCACGCGCCGACGGCCATGGCCGGAAGCTCTCCGAGCGTCGCGTAAGCGTAGGAATACGACGAGCCCGACGCCGGGACAGCTCCGGCCAACTCCGCGTAACAAATCGCTGTGAGTCCCGCGACGACACCGGCCACAACGAAGGAGATGATCACTGCCGGACCGGCGACCGGGACTGCCTGCGAGAGGACGAAGAAGATACCGGTGCCGATCGTGGCGCCGATGCCGAACATGGACAACTGCGCCAAACCGATACTGCGGGTCAGCTCGCCGCCGTTGGCATCGGCGCCGGTCTCCTGGTCTATCTGTAAAGCCGGCTTGCGCCGAAGTACGTGTTTGACGAGAGTAGCCATCGACGCTCCTCTAGAGTGCCTGGTAGGAAACTGTTGTATCCTCATACTGCACGTAAGTGTCCTGCGACACAACAGTTGGAGCAAAGTTGCCCAGCTCACGCCAACCGTCCGGTCTGGAATGCCCGGATCGTGAACCGCCATCGGAGAAAACGGGGAGATCATGACCGGACCGACCATCACCGTCGACCTGCGTCGTATCGAACAGAATGCGCGCGTCCTCGTCGAAGCGTCCAATGCCAAGGGTATTGCGGTGGCCGGCGTCAGCAAATCTACGTGTGGCTCCCCCAAGGTGGCGCGAGCAATGGTCCGCGGTGGCGTCGCACAGATCGCCGACTCCCGCCTGGACAACCTGGCCCGCATTCGCCGCGACGGCATCACCGTCCCCCTGATGCTGATCCGTGCACCGTCGTTGAACGAGATCGACGACACGATCCGATACGCGGACATCAGCCTCAACTCCGAGTTGACGACAATTGTTGCTCTCGGCAGAGCAGCACGGGCGCGAGGAGTCGTCCACGACATCGTGCTGATGATCGACCTCGGAGATCTCCGCGAAGGGATCCTGCCGGCGGAGGCGTTGGATGTAGTCGCCGAAATCCTTCCCATCGAGGGCATCAGACTGATCGGAATCGGCGCGAATCTCGCGTGCGTCGGCGGCATCCAGCCGACCGTCGACAACCTGTCGAATCTGGTCTACCTAGCCGACGAAATCACGAAGCGGTTCTCGATCGAACTGCCGATCGTTTCCGGCGGCAATACGTTCTCTCTGCCACTCCTCGAGACCGGAACGATGCCCGAGGGGATCAACCATCTGCGTTTGGGCGCCAGCATCGTTCTGGCCGAATCACCGACTCCCCCAGGACTGTACGAACTGCTGAACAACGACGCCTTCACTCTCACCGCGGACATCATCGAGGCCAAGGTCAAGCCGTCGCGGCCGTATGGAGTCTCAGGGGAAGACGCATTCGGCCGACGCCCCGTCTTCGACAACGCGGACAAGCCGAGCCGACGCCTGATCTTGTCCATCGGCCGCGAGGACATCTCGCCGGAAGGCTTGACCCCGATCGATCCGCGCCTGAAGGTGATCAGCGCCAGTAGCGATCACCTCCTCGTCGACGCCGGAGAAACAGGCGACGAATACCGACTCGGTGGCACCGTCGACTTCACGATCGATTACGGCGCGCTCTTGATGGCGATGACATCGCCCTACGTCGAAAAGCGCTACGTCCTGGGCACCGAACCGATCGATGCCAATGCGACCGTCGAATTGATCGACCTCGAAACTAGCGGGCTGGCAAGCCATCTCCTCGATCACGGTCTACGCGAAGACATGTCCGGAATCGGTTTCAGCTGCATTCAAGCCGAGAACGCCGCCGCGGATCTCACGACGTTGCCGCTGTGGCTCACTACCGAGGCCTGGCAGAACACCAGAATTCCGATCGCCACCGAACCCGGAACCGATTTGGGTGCAATCATTTTCGCCTCCCACGGCGATATCGAACAACTGCTGTCGTCGGCAGCGGATCTGCACGGCCCCAGTTTGGAGAACACCGTCTTGGTGGGCGTCAAGAACGCCACGGTCGATCACAAGCGCGCACTCGACGAGTACGAGGTATTGCTGGTGACGATCGACGAGATCGATCGCCATGGCATGGCGGCCTTGATGCCTCGCGTTCTCGCCGCGGCGGGACAGGGTGTGAACGGCGTCCACGTCCACTTCGACATGGACATCATCGACGGACGTGTTCTCGGAGTCGACGACACGACACATCTGGGCGGCCTCACGTTCCGAGAGGCCCACCTCGCCGCCGAATTCATCAGCGAGACCGGCCTGACGAGATCGATCTCGATCGGCAGCGTTGCGGCAGCGAATTCCGATCCTCTCGGCCGTCAGGCGACCTTCGTCGACGGACTGGTTGCATCGCTGCTCGGGCGCAAGGTGGTCAAAGCCTGACGTTGTCGGCAGCCCTTGCGAGAATCGTTCGATGAAGACGCGGAGGCCCGGTCAGCACGTATTCATCGCACTCGGCACGCCCTGGATTGATGCCGTGGTCGCGTTTCTCGAACCCCGAGCCCGTGTCGATCCCTGGATCATGCGCGGAAAGATGGCGACCGGTGACCTGCTGGTCACGGTTCTCGACACCACTCCTCGCACGGTGCTCTGCGTCGAGACCGTGGCTGCGCCGTTCGACGGCACGTCGTGGATGGAAGTCGATGAACGCCCGTACGAACTCCACGGTTTGCCCACCGTTCCAGAACTCGAACAACGATGGTCCATCACCTTTCCCACGGATCCTGGGCCGGTCGACGACGCACTGGCCGACCGGATTCTCACGGCCGGCCAGTCACACTATGCGCACTACTTCGGCGACATCGACACCCTGGATCCGACGTCCACGGCTGCCCACGCCCGAACTTTGATGCGCGAGCGAGGAAACTGCACAGGTTGCGGCTCACCGATGCCGTTGCGAAAGTTCAACAGCGGCGATCGCCTTCACTTTCATTCCGCATCACGGATCTTCAGGCAGGCCGAACCTGGGGACGACTACCCAGCCGTGCTGTGCCGCAAATGCAGCGGAAGGATGGCCACGTCCGGGCACATCAACTTCATCGACTACATGCTGTCGAAGAATCCACTGTGCCCGCAGTGCGGTGCACACAGAACCGCTCAGTGTGCCCCGGGGATGCCGGTCCATCCGTTTGATCACCTACCGTGGCTCGCCGGAACGGGCTGCGTCGTGGGGCCGGACACCCCGGAATGGACGTGCCGAGCGTGCAGTCACTCATGGGGACAGATGTTCCCGCCGGATCACCCGCAGCACGACTGATCAGTTCGCGGCGAAGCCGGGAAGCCGATCGATGTCCGCGATGACCGAATACTCCGCGGCGTCACCCTGGAGGATTCGACTCTGCTCGCCGTGGACGTCGACGGGGACGTCGCCGGCCAATGTCACACGGTGCACACTGCGGGCCTGAGTCCCGTAGTCGGCGATACCGTAATGCTGAGTCGCCTGGTTGTCCCAGATCGCCAGGTCGCCGGCCGACCAGTTCCATCGAACAGTGTTTTCCAACTTGATGATTCGTGCCTGCAGGATCTGGTAAAGAGCGACCGACTCCGACGGCTTGAGCCCGACGAACTCCTTGAAGAAGTGACCGAGCAGGAGGGTCTTCTCCCCCGTCGCCGGATGGATACGCACCACCGGGTGTTCGGTCTCGTAGATCTCACGGGTGAATTCGGCGTAGTAGGCCTGGCGCTGCGCGTCTACCGGGTTCGCCTGATCGACAACCTCGGCATAGTCGTAGGCATTGGTGTGAACGGCCCGCAAATTCTCGACCAAGACCTTGAGCGAAGCCGGCAGTTGGTCGTACGCAGCGGTAGTCGACGCCCACGTCGTCGCTCCGCCGTACTCGGGAATGGTCGTCGCTCGCAGAATCGAGGCTTTCGGGATGCGGTCGACAAACGTCACGTCCGTGTGCCAACTGTTGGCGGCACGGTCGAGCACCAACAGCTTGTCGCCCCTTGACTTCACCGTCGGGTGCGGGGTGGTCTGGGTGCCGAGGGTTCCGGCGAATTCGTACTGCGACGTGTCGTCGAGATGCTGCTGCCCACGGAAGAACACAACCTTGTGCGCTGCCAGCGCATAGTTGATCGCGTAGGCGGTCTCTTCGGACAAGTCCCCGGAGAGGTGCACACCGTCGATACGGGCGCCGATCAGTTCACCGACCTTGTGGACAGTGATTCCGCCGGCAGCGTAGATCTGCTCCGGGGTCTGGGTGACACGTTCGAGTTCGGTGACGGACATGGCGATCTCCTGTGAGTCGGTCAAGCCTACGGGCGCGGCAGTCGTCATGGCGCTGCCTACTGTGAACACTCAATCATTTACGCTGCGGGCTCGAATACGGTTGAACTCGAGGTGATCTCAAAGTTCGCCGCTCCCTCGCCGGAGAATACTGCCGCTCACTGGGACGAGACCGTCGTCGTTGTCGTCATGAGCTGTAGCGTGCGATCTGCCGCACCCACGTCTACGGAGGACAGCATGCAACCCGAGGGCCCTGCCGAACAGATTCGTTCAACGCTCGCTCGGATCGCCCATCTGGCTGACACCGGCTCTGTCGAGGACTACGTCGAGCAGTTCACCCGCAAGGCCGAATGGAACATGCCCGCCAATCCCGATCGCGGTATCCCCGCACAGGTGCGGCGAGGCCGCGAAGAAATTGCTGCTGGAGTAGCCGAGCGTCGGGCCGCCGGCATTCAAGGCCCGGGCACATTCACACGTCACGTCACCACAGCGATCGCCGTGGACGTGACCTCGGAAACGACCGCCCGCGCGGATGCGGTGTGGACGTTCTACGTCGACACAACCACCTCGCCCAAACTCAGCGGCGTCGGAAGCTACGCCGACGAGTTCGAACTCGAAGACGGGCGGTGGCGACTGTCGCGACGAGTGATCTCGCGCGGCTGACGCTCAGTCTTCTTCGCCGGTGATCGCCTCACACCAGTCTTCGACCTGATCGATCCCCTCTTCCGTCCATTCCGGGCTCATGTCCTCGAGTGCATCGAAGACCACCTCGCAGGTCAGCATCTCCGGTGAACCCTCCGACCCCGCTGCGTCGGTCCGCTCCGCAGACGCTGTCGCAACTGGGCCGGCGGCCAGCGCAACCGCCATCGCACCTGTTCCGACCATCGCTTTCACACGCATCGGTTCTCCTCCTTCACTCTCGCTTCGGTCCTCGGGGTACCCGACTCGCCCCGCGTTACCCATCCCCGTCACTCGTGTCCGACTTTCGGCGCCGACGGCATAGACTGAGCTCGTCGCCACCACGCTCTCGCAGCGTCGGGGGCGACAGATACACAGCTGGATCAGAATCGGAAGGCATCCCATTACAGAATCTCCCGCTCCGCACGACATCTACTTCGTACCCCCGGAGCAGGACAGCCCCAATCCCGTGGAACCGGCGTCGGCCGCGTCACGCGCACGGATGGGCGAGCTACCCGAGACCGTCCGATTCAAGAATCGTTTTGCCCTCGCGATCACGACCACCACGCCGCTCGAAGCGATGGTCGAAGATCTCCTCTTCATCCGCGACATCCTCGACGCCGCAGGAATCGAGTATCTACTCGTCCGCGGAAACGACGAGCGCCCCGTGATCGCGGTGAGCTGGACCGAGCGCAAAAACCTGCGGCAGGCACTTGTCGAGGGATGCGCCAACGCACCCTTCTATTCCAAAACCGTCGACGCGAAGAAGAGCCCAGCGCTCCTTGTCGCGGACGGTGCCCTGTCGAAAACCAACAAGTCACGGATCTTCCGCTTGTTCCGTCCGCGGGTTCACGTCGCAAGCGGCATGAACTACGGCGCGAACATCGGCGTTCAAATCGAATTGTGGTCAATTTCCGAAGAAGAAATCGTCCTACCCGTCGAGAACTCACTGACACGACGAACCGTCCTCCCCGAAGAAGCTGTCCGAGGAACCGTCGAGCGATTCGGCCGGATCTGGCCGACCATCGAAAACATGTTCGCCGATCATGCCTCCGATATCAGCTTCGATATCGATCTTGTCTTTTCCTGGGTCGACGGCTCCTCCAAGGAGTTTCAGGCTCAGCGCGCCAAGCGGATGCAGAACTACATCGTCGGCGAGGGGGACGAATCAGAGGCGCGTTTCCGTCAGATCGACGAGCTCAAGTACGCGCTACGGTCCATCCACATGTACGCGCCGTGGATCCGACGGATCTTCGTCGCGACCGATTCCGATCGTCCGGACTGGCTTGCCGACGATCCGCGAGTCACGTTCATGCCCAGCGAGAAGTTCTTCGCCGATCCAAGTGTGTTGCCCACACACAACTCTCAAGCTGTCGAATGCCAGCTGCACCATATTCCGGGTCTGGCAGAACACTTCCTCTACTCGAACGACGACATGTTCTTCGGCCGCCCGGTCGGTCCGGACATGTTCTTCTCCCCCGGTGGCATCAGCATGTTCATCGAGGCCGATACCAGAATCGGCTTGGGACACAACGACAACGACCGCAGCGGCTTCGAGAATGCTGCCCGCGTCAACCGCCGACTGCTGCAGGACCGCTTCGGTCTGATGACCACCAGGCATCTCGAGCACGCAGCGACGCCACTGCGCAAGAGCGTGATGGCCGAGATGGAACGCGAGTTCGCCGAAGACTTCGCGGCAACTGCAGCAAGCACCTTCCGCGCGAGTTCCAATATCTCGGTGACCAATTCGCTCTACCACTACTACACGCTCATGAGTGGACGGTCGGTGGTGCAGAAGTCCGCCGCCGTCAAATACGTCGACACGACGGTCAAGGCCGGTTTGCGCGACATGGACTCACTGCTCGCCAAGCGATCCATGGACTTCTTCTGCCTCAACGACGGCAGCGCTCCGGAGATCGATCTGGAACTTCGCACACGCAAGATCACGGAGTTCCTGGAGAGCTACTACCCCATCCCCGCTCCCTGGGAAGCCTAGACGAAGCGAGAGCCCAGCCGATTTCGGCTGGGCCCTCGCCACTTCGGTCGATCAGCGTGCTGTCACATGCTCCCTCTGCACCGGGATGGGCAGTCCGAGATTGTCACGCAACGTCGTTCCTTCGTAGTCACTGCGGAGAACACCTCGATCCTGCAGCAGTGGCACCACGTCGTCGACGAACTCGTCGAGGCCGGTCGGCACAAGGTGCGACCCGAGGATGAACCCATCCGAACCGTCGTTGCTGACAAACGAATCGATCTTCTCCGCAACTTGCTGCGGTGTACCCACGATCGGTCCACGCTCGAACTGATCGATCACCACTTCGCGCAGATTCAACTTCTTGCTCTCGGCTACCGCGCGCAGTTTTGCGACGGTCGCGAAACGATCCTGGTGAATGAAGGCGCGCCCCTGGATGATCGGCGGAGCCTCAGGATCCGGGGCGATATCGGGTAGTGGCCCTTCGGGGTCGTACTTCGACAGATCGAGATTCCAGATCTGTTCGAGCAGAACCAAAGCGGTCTGACCGGTGACCTGCTGGTCGCGAATATCGCGGTACTTCTCGATCGCGTCCGCCTCGGACGTGCCGAGAACAAAACTCGCCGACGGCAAAATCTTGATGTCACCCGGGTCGCGTCCGGCCACGACGGCACGAGCCTTGATGTCACGATAGAAGTCGGCCGCCTCGGGCAATTGACCATACGGTGAGAAGATCGCGTCGGCATTGCCGGCAGCAAAATCGCGCCCCTGCGGCGACACCCCGGCCTGCAGAATAACCGGGCGCCCTTGCGGGCTACGCGGCACCGTGAATCGGCCGTTCACATCGAAATGTGATCCGTGGAAAGCGAATTCACCGGCATCCGGTCGCGAGAGAAAGCGTCCTGATGCCTTGTCAGCAACGATGTCGTCGCTGCGCCACGAATCCCACAGTTGACGCACCAGCGCTACCGTCTCCTCCGCACGCTCGTATCGTTGCGCACGATCCAGGTATCCGCCGCGACGAAAGTTCTGGCCGGTGAATGCGTCGAACGAGGTGACGACGTTCCAGGCGGCACGACCTCCGGACAACTGATCGAGCGTCGCAAATTGGCGGGCCAGTTCGTACGGCTCGTTGAACGTGGCGTTAATGGTGCCGGCCAAACCGAGGTGTTCGGTCACTGCTGCCAACGATGCAAGCACGGTGAAGGTGTCCGGCCTGCCGATGATGTCCTGATCGAATATCTGTCCTGCACGTTCACGAAGAGCAAGACCTTCGGCGAGGAAGAAGAAGTCGAACTTCCCACGCTCGGCGGTTCGAGCGGTGTGCTCGAAGGATTCGAACTCGATCTGACTGCCCGCCTGCGGATCCCACCACGCAGTGTGATGGTTGACGCCGCCGAGGTAGGCACCCAGGATGACCTGCTTACGCTGCTGAGAACTCATGAAAGTGTATTCCTCGTCTGTCAGGCGGCCGGAGTGCCGGCGGCGTAGCGGTTGGGAACGTCGATGGACAGACCAACCAGTCCGCGAAGATTCGTCTGTGGGTATTCGGTGCGGAATACGCTGCGCCGCTGCAATTCCGGAACCAGCTCGCCGGCGATCGCGTCGAGGTCGTCTACGACGACGCCCGGTCGCAACCGGAAGCCGTCGATTCCCAACTGTTGCCACCGGAGCAGAAGATCTGCCAACTCGGCCGCGGTGCCGGTGAAGGTCAGCGCGTCCGAACGGTATTCGGTACCAACCTGCGCGTCGAGGCGAGCGAGCCGTTCCTTTCCGGTTTCTTCCGGCGTATCGAAGAAGACGACGATGTCGGTGAAGACCCGAAGCGGTTCACCGGTGCGCTGCACGTGCTCTTCGGCTGCTCGCACCTCACCCAGGATTGCCGTGACCTGCTCGTCGTCGAATGGCGTCACGAACACCAGGTCAGCCGTGCGCGCTGCCAGTTCGTACGCCACGCGCTGATGCGCCAGTGCTGTGACGACGGGATGCCCCTGCGGCGGGCGCGGAGTCACCGACGGTCCACGGACCGACAAATACTTTCCCTCGAAGTCGATGTAGTGCAACTTGTCCCGGTCGATGAATCGGCGCTGCTCCACGTCGCGGATCTCGGCGTCGTCCTCCCAGCTGTCCCAGAGTCGCCGGATGACGTCAGCGGCCTCCGCAGCTTCGTCGAACAGGTCACGTACGAAGTCCGGGAGGACGCCTGAAACGATCGACTGACGCTCGGCATCGGTGAGCGCTGGGATGTCGCGTCGCCCGAACTGGGCCGCCTCGGACTCCGAAGCCGACACCTTCACCTGCCATCCGGCGCGACCACCCGAGGTGTAGTCCAGGGTGGCAACGGCTTTGGACACGTGGAACGGTTCGGTGTGAATGGTGGTGATGGTCGGGATCAAACCGATGTTGCTCGTGACGGGTGCCAGTCGGGCAGCCACGAGATGTGCGTCGAGCCGCGCGCGTACCCGATCAACGGCGTCGTCGACGGGCGCGAGTGGGTCCGCCGGAACCGAGAGACTGTCCTCGATGGTGACGAAATCGAGCAGACCACGCTCGGCGGTCGTCACCACGTCAGTCCAGTACGACGCGCTGAACAGCTCACTCGGGCGCGAGTGTGGCTCTCGCCAGGCTGCAGGGTGCCAACCGGCACCGTCCAGCGCTACGGCGAGATGCAGCGGAGCAAGATGAGAAGAAGGGGTGGAGGTCATCGGCGCATACTCCTGTTCGAGAACTACTCGGGAGCGCACAGTGCCGACCGCAGAAACCGTCAGCACCCGACTGACGGTTCTCGTGGCGACTGCCGCTTGCGACACGCACCGCGCGTATCGCCAGGTGTGATTCCGGGGCACCCCATCGGCATGAAGGGTTGCCGTCCAGCTAGCCGGTCCTTGTTGCTGGAGCTCTGCACCTACCTCGACGGTAGTGAGTACGCGACCGCCCGACAATCAACCCGAACCGTGCCGGCCCGCCGGAAACCGCCTGCCACCTCAGACGATCGAGCGCCCCGCCTTTTCGCTCTCGAGGATTCGAATGCCGGCAGCGCCGAGCCTCCGGACCCCCTCGGCCGCGTCGACGAGCTCACCGACCGTCACGTGAGCGCCCAGAGGAACGACCGAATGAACAATCGTCTCGTCGTACACGTGCACCAGGTTGCACCCCTGAGCCCCGTCTCGACCACGCTGCCCACCGACTTCCACGTTCAGGTCCTGCGTGTAACACGTCGAAGACGCCACGGACACGGGAATCCCGGCGAACGTCGCCGTCGTCGAATAGTGAAGGTGCCCGGCAAGAATCGCCCGAACATCACTGCCTCGCAGGACGTCTGCCAACCGGGGCTGATCGCGCAACTCCACCAAGACTGCAAGATCCTGAATACACGGAACCGGTGGGTGATGCAGCGCCAGTATCGTTCCGTCGGGCGCAGGGACCGCCAACTCTGCTCGTAGCCAGTCCAATTGACGATCCGTGATCTCACCGTAGTGATGACCCGGAACCGACGAGTCCAAGGTGATCACCCGCAGTCCGTCGAGATCGTAGACGTTGTCGACGGGATGATCTGCTGCGTCCTCGCCCAACAGCAACGATCTGAAGGTGGGGCGGTCGTCGTGGTTGCCCATCGCCCAGATGACCTGTGCATCGATCTCGGCCGCCACGGGTTCCACGATGGCTTTCAATTGCGCGTACGCGTCGGGGTGCCCCTCGTCGGTCAGGTCGCCGGTGAAGAGGAGTGCGTCGGGGCGTGCGCCCGAGGCCACGATCCCGCGGAGCACTTCTCGCAACCTCGTCGACGCATCCACGGCGTCGTACAGCTGTCCCTGCGCCACCAGATGTGTGTCACTGAGGTGCACCAGAAAATGCTTCGGACGCGGGTACTCGGCATTCCGAACGCTCATCGGTCTCTCGCTTCCGCTTGCCGACGCGTAGGCGCCGGTGCGGCACCTACTGATCGTCGACACTAGTCAACCGACCAACAGTGACTGATCGGGGCACACCCGACGAACACGAAGCGAACTCCCGCGGCGACCCTCGGGATCGAGTAGTTGAAGCTGCGAGTAGTGTGTGGACAGTGTTGTTCCTGACCAGTCGGCGTTACGTCGACCTTCGCCTGCAGGCGAGCGCAATGTGTACGCGCTCGCTCTGACCTGACGCGTACCAGGAAACATTTCTTCGAATCTGCCCGGCCTCTGGTGCCGCGCTGCGTTTCGCTCCCTTGATTTTCGAAAGGCATAGTCATGCCCAGCTCCACCTCCACCGGCGTGCCGGAAAAGTCCACGTCCCGTTTTCCGTCCTGGGCGACGGCATTCGGACCGCAGATCGTCGCCGGCCTCGTACTCGGTGTCATCATCGGTCTCGTCGCCCGGGCCATGCCTGATGCGGCCGACGGCAACGTCAACTGGTTGGTCGGCACCGTGCAGACCATCGGTTCGAGTTACGTCAAGCTGCTCACCGTTGCGGTGATCCCGCTGGTGTTCACGGCCATCGTCAGCTCCATCGCCAACCTGCGACAGGTCGCCAATGCAGCTCGCCTGGCCGTGCAGACCTTGCTCTGGTTCGCCATCACCGCGTTCATCGCTGTGATCATCGGCATCATCGTCGGCCTGATCACCGATCCCGGTTCACGGACCGACGTCGCGGCTGAAGCAGCGAAAGAACCCAAGAGCTCCGGCTCGTGGTGGGCGTTCATCACCGGACTGGTTCCGAACAACTTCCTGGGGCTGGGCGCAAAGACTTCCGTCACCGAAGGTGTAGCGACCACGTCGCTGAGCTTCAACGTCCTGCAGTTGCTCGTCATCGCCGGCGCAATCGGCATTGCTGCGCTCAAGATCGGACCGAAGGCTGCGCCGTTCCTCGAGTTCAACGCATCGCTTCTCGCGATCGTTCAGAAGGTCCTGTGGTGGATCATCCGCCTCGCCCCGATCGGCACCGCCGCGCTGATCGCCAACGCTGTCGCCACCTACGGCTGGGACGCGATCGGCTCGCTGGGCGTCTTCACCGCCGCCATCTACATCGGTCTGGCGATCGTGTTCTTCGTGGTCTACCCCATCCTGATTGCCGCGCACGGCCTCTCGGTCCGAAGCTTCTTCTCCGGCGTCTGGCCCGCGACTCAGCTCGGCTTCGTCTCGCGCTCGTCGATCGGCACCCTGCCGCTGACCGAACGCGTCACCGAACGCAACCTCGGTGTTCCTCGTGAGTACGCCTCGTTCGCCGTTCCGCTCGGTGCCACCACGAAGATGGACGGCTGCGCCGCAATCTATCCCGCGATCGCGGCAATCTTCGTAGCCGGCTTCTACGACGTTCCGCTGACGTTCACCGACTACCTGCTGATCGTCGTCGTTTCGGTCATCGGCTCGGCAGCAACGGCCGGAACAACCGGTGCGACAGTCATGCTCACACTCACGCTCTCCACCCTGGGTCTTCCCCTCGCCGGCGTCGGACTGCTCCTCGCCGTCGAACCGATCGTCGACATGGGTCGTACCGCAGTCAACGTCACCGGCCAGGCACTGGTCCCGGTCATCGTCGCAAAGCGTGAGGGAATCCTCGACAAGGAGCGCTTCGACGCTCCCCGCAACGGTGATCCCTTCGCCGAGGAACTTGTCGACGCGTAACCCTCTCTGACAACAGCAGCGTCCCCGCACCAGAGCAATACGGTGCGGGGACGCTGCTTTTCAACCGGAACTGCACAGACGGTCGTCGACCGTCAGACGCCCAATGCCCGGGACAGAGTCGGCCACGCCTTCGGCAGTCGTTCACGCCAATACGCCCACGCGTGTGTGCCGTTCGGCTCGTAATCCACCTGCGCCGGAATCTTCAGCTCCTGCAACCGAGCATCGAACATCTTGGTGCAGGCATGCGCAGCAACCTCGATGCCGCCGCCGATCACCAGACGCTCGAGCAGTTCAGGAGTCTGCAGCGTCTCGTCGGATCCGGGAAGACCGTTCGCCGTCGACACGTAGATTTCCTTGCCGCGCAACTTCTCTGCGTTGATCAAAGAATCGTGCGCCTCCCACTCCGGGCCTCCTGGCACACCCCAGATGTTGGCCGGATCTCCGCTTCGGGAAGATATCGTGGCCTGAACGGCAGTTCGCCCAAGCGGATCCATCGTGGAGTAGCAGCCGCTGAAAACCGCGACGCCCCGGTACATGTCCGGAAAGCGTTGGGCGAGCATCATTGCGCCCATCGCGCCCATGGAATTGCCGGCAATCGCGTTGATGCCGTTGGTCTCGAGTCGTGCGTCGATCAGCGGTGGCAGCTCTTCGGTGATGAAGGTTTCCCACTTGTGCAGTCCCAGCCGCGGATCCGGATTCTCCCAGTCCGAGTACAAGCTCGCGATTCCGCCATTGAGCATCACGACGTTGACGTTCTTGTCGGCGAAGAACGCCGGAGCGCCGCCAATCGTCATCCATCCGCTGCTTTTCTCTCCGGCGTCGACGCCCTCGAGCATGTACAACGCTGGGCGCGGAACCGAATTGTCGGCGGGTAGCAAAATCTCGACGCCGACCTCGCGTCGAAGTGCAGGCGACGCCACCGTCAGTCTGACCGCCTGCGGTGCGGTCACCTTCTCGCCGACGATAGCCGGGACGACGATGTCGTCGCGCAGGTCCGGTTTGGGGCCCGGATCCTCCTGAAGTGGTCCCGGGATCGTCGACCCCGAGCTCACGCTTCCCTCGACGCTGCCCAGACTTCCCGAGCTTCCCGAACTACCCGAGCTTCCGGAACTCGGCGCTGCCGTCGACAGTCCGCCCAACTGCAAAGAAAGTGCACAGACGGCCAAACACACCGCACCTGTGCGCGCAGATCGAATCCACGCACGCCGCTCAGTCCTCATGAAACTCCCAAACAAGTCAAAGATGTTTCCGTGAACATACCGTGCAGTTCGGACTTTCTTGGACAAACGACCACGACAAGATCTGTCGGACGCCGCCACTAGGCTGGCCCCGTGCAACCTGACTCCGTCAAGGCCCTCGACCTCGACCGAGTTCGCGCTGTCGTCGGCACGACAACCTACGACCGCGGACTTACCTACCTGCGGCAGAATGCGGTCGTGTCCATCAGCTGGAACGACACCCCGGATACTTTGACCGGGGCTGTGGCGGGGACTGCGCGGGAGCCGTACACCTGCACGATCTCGACAAGTCGCAGCACGACTGGTACTCCCACATTCGCACGTGGCCTCTGCACGTGTCCGGTGCGGATGAACTGTAAACACGTTGCCGCGTTGGTGCTCGCAGCGGTGGCCGAGGCGAACACGACGCCACGACAATTCGGGTGGGACGGCGCGCTCGAGGAATTGCTCCGACCAGACCCCGACGGCCGCACAACTCCCGGACTCGGCATTCAATTCACCACCCGAACCAAGGGAACATCGACACGGCTCCTCGTCAAACCAGTGCAACCAGGAGCTAGAGGGTGGATTTCCGGCGGACTCGCCTGGAACAAACTCGGAAGCACCTTTCAGTTCCCCGCCGACCACATTCGCGTTCTACGCGACATTCATCTCCTGCACAGCGCCGGCAACCATTACCGACATCAGAATTCCGCGGAGATCGATCTTGCCGGGTTTCCGAGCCCGCAACTCTGGTCGCTTCTTGATGAGGCGATCAGCGTCGGCGTTTCACTCGTTCACTCGAAGGCCGGCCTCGGCAACATCTCCCTACTCGACGACGCCAACATCTGCCTCGACGTCCACGGAGCAGAAGACAACAATCTCCGTCTCACGCCCCGAATTCAGACCGATGGGCACATCATCACCCATTCCGACTGGGGACTTGTCGGTACGCCGGCACATGGTGTCTTCACGCTCGACGCCACCAACGCAATCACGCTCGCACCACTGGACACGCCGGTCACCCACCAATTGAGGCAGATGATCGACTCCGGAAAGTCAGTCGACATCCCCGCCGAGCATCGGGATGCGTTCACTTCGCGGTTCGTGTTCAAACTCGGAAGCCTCGCGCCCGTCATATCTTCCGACGGTGCCTACAACCCACCGACTGTGTCCGGTCCGCGGCTACAACTGATGGCCACTTACGACGACGACCACCGCATCGACATCGAATCGGCATGGAAATACACCGTCGATGCCGACGAACTGATCATTTCTACCGCCGATGCAACCACCGACGAGTCCGAGGTCCGCAATCACGCTGCCGAAGATGCCATCACCAACAGCCTCGGCGCGGCCGCGGCAAAGGCCACTCTCGCGGGAACGCTGACCGGCCTCGATTCCATGCAGTTCACACTCGACCTCCTCCCCCAACTCGAATCGCACGACGCCATCGACCTCACGGTTGCAGGAACCCCTGCCGACTACCGGCCTGCAGACGACGCTGTCGTGATCAGCCTCAGCACATCGGCCCCGGACGGTGACAGCGGATCCGACTGGTTCGACCTCGATGTCACCGTCGATGTTGCGGGACATAGCGTTCCGTTCACAACACTGTTCGCCGCTCTGAGTAAGGGCGAGACTCACATACTGCTACCGGACGGCGCCTTCTTTCGGCTCGACGCACCGGAACTACTCGGCCTACACCGCCTCATCACCGAAGCGCGGTCGCTACTCGATCGACCTACCGGCAAACTCGCGATCAGCAAATTTCAGGCCGGGCTGTGGGAAGAACTGGCGGCTCTCGGAAGAGTCGAACATCAAGCAGCAGCATGGAAGAAGCAGATCGCAGGATTGCTCGGCAGTTCGGGCATCGATCACGTCGAAGTCCCGGACACGTTGACGGCAACGCTGCGCCCCTATCAGGTCGACGGATTCCGTTGGCTCAATTTCCTGCGCCAGCACAGTCTGGGCGGCATACTCGCCGACGACATGGGCCTGGGCAAGACACTGCAGACCCTCGCAATGATCTGCGCTGCAAGGCAATCGAATCCAGCCGCACCTCCCTTTCTGATCGTCGCACCCACCAGCGTCGTATCCAACTGGAAATCCGAGGTGGCGAAGTTCGCACCAACCCTCCACACCGCTGTCATCACGGACACGCTGCGACGCAGAAAAACCGATCTGGCAGCACTCGTCGACGGAGCCGACATCGTCGTGACGTCGTACGTCCTCTTTCGCCTCGACACCGATGCGTACTCCGCGGGCCGCTGGTCCGGACTGGTACTCGACGAAGCCCAATTCGCCAAGAACCACAAGTCCAAGGTCCACCAATGTGCGAGGTCAGTGAACGCACCTTTCAAACTCGCGATCACCGGAACACCCATGGAAAACAATCTTTTGGAGTTGTGGTCGCTGCTCGCGATCACTGCACCGGGACTGTTTCCCAGCCCCACCACCTTCACCGATTTCTACCGCACTCCCATCGAAAAAGACGGTGATGCAGAACGATTGGCGCAACTGCGACGACGCGTCAAACCGTTGATGGTGCGGCGGACCAAGGAACAGGTGGCCGCAGACTTGCCGCCCAAGCAGGAGCAGGTACTCGAGATCGAGTTGCATCCGAGCCATCGCGCAATCTACGACACTCATCTACAGCGCGAACGGCAAAAGATCCTCGGTCTGCTCGACGACGTCGACAAAAACCGATTCACGATCCTGCAATCGCTGACGATACTGCGCCAACTCAGTCTCGATGTCTCACTCGTCGACAAGGACAGCGGATCGATACCGTCGGCCAAAGTCGACGCTCTCGTCGAGCAACTGGACGACGTCATCGCCGGCGGACACCGTGCGTTGATCTTCAGTCAGTTCACCGGGTTCCTCGGCTCGGTGCGCACCCGACTCGACGCGGAAAACATCCCGTACAGCTATCTCGACGGTTCGACGCGTAATCGCGGTGAAGTGTTGGAGGAGTTCAAGTCTGGCTCGGCCCCAGTCTTTCTGATCAGCCTCAAAGCCGGTGGCTTCGGCCTCAATCTCACCGAGGCCGACTACTGCTTCATTCTCGACCCCTGGTGGAACCCGGCCGCCGAGGCACAAGCGGTCGACCGTACTCACCGCATCGGGCAGACACGAAACGTCATGGTCTACCGCCTCATTGCCAAAGACACCATCGAAGAGAAGGTCATGGCACTCAAGGCCAAGAAGTCGGCATTGTTCTCGAATGTCATGGACGCCGAAGGCTCACTCGGCACCGGACTCGACGCCGAGGATCTTCGCGCGCTGTTCGAGTGAGGTGCCTATTCGGTCGAACCGCACCTACCCGCTCACGGTAATGTGAGTCGAGAACGGACAACACAGAACTCCCGAACGAAGTAATCAACTTCGTTCGAACGAGAGGAACCTGAATGGGCGTCACACTTGCCAAGGGCGGCAACGTATCTCTGTCGAAGGCCGCACCCAACCTGACCAAGGTCGCAGTCGGTCTCGGCTGGGATGCACGCAGTACCAGCGGCGCCGACTTCGACCTCGACGCCAGCGCGTTGGTCACCGGCCCGGAACGCAAGGTCCTTTCCGACCTTCACTTCGTCTTCTACAACAACCTTCGCTCGCCCGACGGATCCATCGAGCACACCGGCGACAACCTCACCGGTGAAGGTGACGGCGACGACGAGGTCATCAACGTCGATCTTCCTGCCGTACCACCCAACGTCACCAACATCTTCTTCCCAGTCTCGATTCACGACGCCGATGCCCGACTCCAGTCCTTCGGACAGGTCACCAACGCCTACATCCGCGTCGTAGATCTGTCGAACGGCTCCGAGCTGGCACGCTACGACCTCTCCGAAGATGCATCTACCGAGACTGCCATGCTTTTCGGCGAGCTCTACCGTCACAACGGTGAGTGGAAGTTCCGTGCAGTCGGACAGGGATACGCATCCGGACTCGCCGGCATCGCCCGCGACTACGGCGTCAACATCTGATCTCTACCGGTACACGAAACGGGGTTCGATCCGGCGT